>JAEULI010000141.1 GCA_016793845.1 Sphingosinicella sp. | reverse complement strand
GCATTTACCTGCCCTCGGCGGACGCCTGGATCGATCCCGCCAGCCCGGTCGACCGGGCGATCATCACCCACGGCCATTCGGATCATGCGCGCGGCGGCCACCGCGCCGTGCTCGCGACACGCGAGACGCTCGCGATCATGGAATGCCGCTATGGCCCCCAATCCGGCCAGGGACTCGGCTACGGTGAAGTCATTCGCATCGGCGACGTCGACCTGCGGCTTGTGCCCGCCGGACACGTTCTGGGATCGGCGCAGGCGGTGCTGGAGCGTCGCGGCGAACGCGTCGTCGTCTCCGGCGACTACAAGCGCCGCCCCGATCCGACATGCGCGCCCTTCGAGCCCGTACCCTGCGACGTGTTCGTCACCGAGGCGACCTTCGCGCTGCCCGTGTTCCGACATCCGCCGATCGGCGGCGAGATCAGCAGGCTGCTCGCGGCGCAGCAGGCGCAACCGGACCGGGCGGTCCTGATCGGCGCCTATGCGCTCGGCAAGGCGCAACGCGTGATTGCAGAGCTGAGGCATCACGGCCACGATCGCCCACTGTTCATCCACGGCGCGCTCCAGCGCCTGTGCGACCTCTACCGGGAACTCGGCGTCGAACTGGGCGAGCTTCTTCCCATTTCCGACCTTAAGCCCGCAGCACTAGCCGGCGAGATCGTTCTGGGACCACCCTCGGCGCTGAACGACCGCTGGTCGCGGCGGCTGCCCGATCCCATCACGGCCATGGCGAGCGGCTGGATGCGCGTGCGTCAGCGCGCGCGGCAGCGGGGCGTCGAGATGCCGCTCGTGATTTCCGACCATGCCGATTGGGACGAGCTGACCACCACGATCCGCGAGATCGCGCCGCGTGAGGTCTGGGTAACGCACGGCCGGGAGGATGCACTCGTTCACTGGTGCCGGGAGCAGCAGATCGCCGCGCGCGAACTCGCGCTCATCGGCCGCGAGGACGAAGACGACTGATGCAGGCGTTCTCGCAGCTGCTCGACAGCCTCATCTACACGCGTTCGCGAAACGCCAAGCTCGATCTGATCGGCGCTTATCTCAAGGCGGCACCGGACCCGGATCGCGGCTGGGCACTCGCGGCGCTCACGGGCGATCTCTCGCTCCCCGCCGTGCAGCCGAGCATCATCCGCGCGCTGGTCTCCGAGCGTGTCGACCCGGTGCTCTTCGGGCTCAGCTACGACTATGTCGGCGATCTCGCTGAAACCGTGGCGCTCATCTGGCCGGGCGCGGACACGCCGGATGCTGCACCGCCGCGGCTTTCCGAGGTGGTGAACGAACTGCAGCTTCTGACGCGCGCGCAAGCGCCCGCGGTGATGACGCGGCTGCTCGATCGTCTCGACGCCAACGCGCGCTTCGCCCTGCTCAAACTCGCGACCGGCGGGATGCGCGTCGGCGTCTCAGCGCGGCTGGCCAAGACCGCATTTGCCGAAGCCTTCGCGCTCGATGCCGACGATGTGGAGGAGGTCTGGCACGCCGTCTCGCTCCCCTACACGGCTCTGTTCGCCTGGGCGGACGGCAACGGCCCGCGCCCCGCGCCCGAAGACGCCCCGGTGTTCCGTCCGTTCATGCTCGCCCACCCGCTCGAAGACCGGGACGTCGACCTCTCGGACTATGCCGCGGAATGGAAGTGGGACGGTATCCGCGTGCAGCTCGTACACGTCGGCGGCGAAACGCGGCTCTACAGCCGTACGGGCGACGATATCACGCGAAGCTTCCCCGATGTCGCGGAAAGCTACCGGACACCGGGGGTGCTTGACGGCGAACTGCTCGTGCGCGGGGACGTTCAGGGGGGTGATGCCGCGAGCTTCAACGCGCTGCAGCAACGGCTCGGCCGCAAGACCGTCTCACCCGCGATGCTGAGGGACTTCCCCGCCTTTGTCCGGCTCTATGACATCCTCTTCGACGGCCACGAGGACCAGCGCCCGCAGCCATGGACGGAACGGCGTATCCGGCTGGAAACCTTCATGTCGCGGCTGGACCGCGACCGTTTCGATCTGTCACCGCTTGTCGACGTTCCCGATTTCGCTGCGCTCGAAGAGCTGCGCCTCGGCGCACGCGATGCCGCGATCGAGGGCCTGATGCTGAAGCGGCGGGATAGCCCCTATGTCTCCGGTCGCCGGGTCGGGCTCTGGTACAAGTGGAAGCGCGATCCGCTCGTCGCGGACTGCGTGATGATGTACGCGCAGCGGGGGCACGGAAAGCGATCGAGCTATTATTCCGACTACACGTTCGGCTGCTGGACCGAGGACGGCGCGTTGCTGCCGGTCGGCAAGGCCTATTCAGGCTTCACCGACGAGGAGCTGATGATGCTCGACCGCTTCGTGCGCAACAACACCGTCGCACGCTTCGGCCCCGTGCGCGAGGTGGAGAAGACGCTGGTTCTGGAGGTCGCCTTCGATTCGATCCACGCCTCGAAGCGCCACAAATCCGGCCTCGCCATGCGATTTCCCCGCATCAGCCGTATCCGCACCGATAAGCCCGCCGCCGAAGCCGACCGCATCGAAACGCTGCGCCGCATGGTGCGCTGAACCGCCGCCTCAGCTTTCCAAAGCCTCCAGCGCGCGGATCGTGTCGTCGCACCATGCGATCTGCGTGCGGGCGCCGCGAATGCCGAAATCGAGCGGCGCAAGCAGGTAGATCAGCGTTCTGCTGGTGCGCCCGGCGCGGATCGCATCGTCGTAGCCCGCGCGGAACGCCTCGAAAGTGGCGAGTTCCCGGGCAAGCTGACGCCGGTAGTCCGCAAGGTGCGCGATGCTCACATCGGGCGCGACATGGCGGCCGAAGAACAACTTCAGCAGATATTCGTTGCGGATGCCCGCACTTGAAACAGGCGCTGCGAGCCAGTCCTTCAAGGCTTCTTGGCCGGTTTCGGTAATCGCGTACTTGCGGCTCTGGCGACGTCCACGGCCTTCCGCGCCTACGCAGGCCACCAGTCCCTCGGCCTCCAGCTTCTGCAGGATCGGGTAGATCTGGCCGAAGCTCTCGTTCCAGAAATAGCTGGTGCTGCGCCCGATCGCCTTCTTGATGTCGTAGCCCGAGCGCGGCCCGCCCGCGAGAAAGCCGAGCACGGCGAAGGCCGATCGGTTCTTGCCCAGGCGCTTTGCGGCGTTCGTCATCTTGCGGGACGTCTCCGGTTATTTGACGCAGGTCAAGGTATTGCCGGTCAAACAGGACCATGGCAGCCTCAGAACTGCGGCATTCATGCCGACAAAACGGCGGGGACCGGTTATGGAATCACTTACTTTCAAGGCCTTCGGCTGGCTGGGTGCAGCGCTTGTCGCGATCATCGCGATCGCGCTTTCGGCCGATCAGGGATTTGCGATCCACATGGCGATCGTCGCGGCGGCGGCCCTGCTTGCGCTCGCGGCGACGCTGTCGGGCGCGGACTATGCGTCCGTCGCGCGCGGTATCCTGAAGACACCGGTCGACACCGGCCGGTACGACGACGATCCCATTCGCTGGGGCGTGATCGCAACGGTATTCTGGGGCGTGGTCGGCTTCCTCGCCGGCCTCTACATCGCGCTCCAGCTCGCCTTTCCGGTCCTCAATCTCGGCTTTGAATACACCACGTTCGGCCGGCTGCGGCCGCTGCACACATCGGCGGTGATCTTCGCGTTCGGCGGCAATGCCCTGATCGCGACGAGCTTCTACGTCGTGCAGCGTACCTGCCGCGCCCGGCTGGCGCTGCCCGGCCTCGCCCGCTTCGTGTTCTGGGGCTACCAGCTCTTCATCGTGCTCGCCGCCACCGGCTACGTGCTCGGCATCACCGAGGCGCGCGAGTATGCCGAGCCCGAATGGTACGTCGACCTGTGGCTCACGATCGTCTGGGTCGCCTATCTCGCGGTGTTCGTCGGCACGATCCTGAAGCGCCGCGAACCGCACATCTACGTGGCGAATTGGTTCTACCTCGCCTTCATCATCACCATCGCGATGCTGCACATCGTCAACAACCTGTCGATGCCGGTCAGCCTGTTCGGTTCCAAGAGCTACAGCGCCTTCGCGGGCGTGCAGGATGCGCTCACCCAGTGGTGGTACGGCCACAACGCGGTAGGCTTCTTCCTCACCGCCGGCTTCCTCGCGATGATGTACTACTTCGTGCCGAAGCAGGCGGAACGGCCGGTCTATTCCTACCGGCTTTCCATCATCCACTTCTGGTCGCTCATTTTCCTCTACATCTGGGCGGGGCCGCACCACCTCCATTACACGGCGCTGCCCGACTGGGCGCAGACGCTGGGCATGGTCTTCTCGATCATGCTGTGGATGCCGAGCTGGGGCGGCATGATCAACGGCCTGATGACGCTGAACGGCGCCTGGGACAAGATCCGCACCGACCCGATCATCCGCATGATGGTGATGGCACTCGCCTTCTACGGCATGAGCACCTTCGAAGGCCCGATGCTCTCCATCAAGGCGGTGAACAGCCTGTCGCACTACACCGACTGGACCATCGGCCACGTCCACTCCGGCGCGCTGGGCTGGAACGGCATGATCACCTTCGCGGCGATCTACTACCTGACGCCGCGCCTGTGGAACCGCCAGCGGCTCTATTCGCTGCGCATGGTCAACTGGCACTTCTGGCTCGCGACCGTGGGCATCGTGCTCTACGCCTCGTCGATGTGGGTCGCCGGCATCATGCAGGGCCTGATGTGGCGGGAATACGGTGACGACGGTTACCTCGTGTACGCCTTCTCCGAGGTCACCGCGGCGATGCTGCCGATGTACCTGATCCGCGCCGCCGGCGGCATCCTCTACCTCGCCGGTTCGCTGGTCATGGTCTGGAACGTCTGGCTGACCATCGCCGGCAAGCTCCGCGAGGAGAAGCCGATGACCGAAACCCCGTATGACGCCGCGGCGGACCGTCCGCTCGCCCCGCAGCCCGCAGAGTAAGGACGCGCGCAATGGCATCCCGTTTCTTCGATCACAAACGCCTCGAAAAGAACGTCACCCGGCTCGGCGTCGGCGCGCTCATCGTCGTCGCCATCGGCGGCATCGTGGAGATCGCACCGCTCTTCTGGATCGACTCCACGATCGAGAAGGTGGAGGGCGTGCGTCCTTACACGCCGCTCGAGCTCGCGGGCCGCAACATCTACATCCGCGAGGGCTGCTACAACTGCCACAGCCAGATGGTGCGCCCGTTCCGCGACGAGGTGGAGCGCTACGGCCACTACAGCCTCGCTGCGGAAAGCATGTATGATCACCCGTTCCAGTGGGGCTCCAAGCGCACGGGGCCGGACCTCGCGCGCGTCGGCGGCCGCTATTCGGACGAGTGGCACGTGCAGCACCTCGTCGATCCGCGCTCGGTGGTTCCGGAATCGATCATGCCGCCCTACGCGTTCCTGAAGGAGCGCCCGCTGAAGGCCGGCGACATGACGAAGCACCTCACCGCGCTCAGCCGTGTCGGCGTTCCCTACAGCGAAGAGGCGATCAAGGCCGCGAACGACGATCTCAAGCTCCAGACGGACGAGTTCGGCGATCTCGAAGCCTTCAGCAAGCGCTACCCCAAGGCGCAGGTCCGCGATTTCGACGGCAATCCCAAGCAGATCACCGAGATGGACGCGCTTGTCGCCTATCTGCAGATGCTCGGCACGCTGGTCGACTTCCAGGCCGCCGCGCCGCAGGAGCAGCCGCGATGAATTACGACACGCTCCGCCACCTCGCGGACAGCTGGGGTCTCGTCTTCATGGGCGTGACGTTCCTGGTCCTCGTCGGCTGGACCTTCCGCCCGAAGGCGCGGGACGATCACAAGCGCGCCGCCAACATGATTTTCGATCAGGACGACCACAATGTCTGACAACAAGCGCATCGACGAGCCGACCGGCACCGAAACCGTCGGCCACGAATGGGACGGCATCGAGGAACTCGATACCCCGCTTCCCCGCTGGTGGCTGTGGACCTTCTACATCACGATCGTGTGGGCGCTGATCTACACGATCCTGTTCCCGGCATGGCCGCTTGTGGAGCGCGCCACGGCGGGCGTGCTCGGCTGGTCGAGCCACGGTGAGCTCAACAAGGAGCTCGCCGCCGCCGACGCCAAGCTGCTGCCGATCCGCGAGGCGATCGGCCGCACGCCGGTGGAGAACATCCCGAACGATCCCGAGCTGCTGCGGGCGGCCGTCGCGGGCGGGCAATCGACCTTCAAGGTCTATTGCGTGCAGTGCCACGGCTCCGGCGCGGCGGGTGGCAAGGGCTACCCGAACCTCAACGACGACGACTGGCTGTGGGGCGGCGACATCAACGCCATCCACTACACGATCGAGCACGGCATCCGGAATCCGGACCACGACGAGACGCGGCTGTCGATGATGCCCGCGTTCGGCCGCGACGGCATCCTGACGCCCGCGCAGATCAGCAACGTCGTCAGCTACGTGCAGCTCCTCTCTGGGGAGGGCAAGGCGTCGAACGCGACCGCGCGCGGCGCACAGATCTATGCCGAGAACTGCGTGAGCTGCCACGGCGCCGAAGGCAAGGGTGACCGCGTGCAGGGCGCGCCCGACCTCACCGACGCGATCTGGCTCTATGGCGGCGACCGCGACACGCTCGTCGCGACCGTCACCAACAGCCGTCAGGGCGTGATGCCGCGCTGGGGCAATCGCCTCGACCCGGCAACCGTCAAGATGCTCGCCACCTACGTGCATTCGCTGGGCGGCGGCGAGGCGACCGTGGTTGCGGCGGCAGAGCCCGTGCCGGCCGCGGGCGGAGCGGAAAATGTCGCACCCTGAAGACCTGAAGAGCCTCAAGCCTTCGCTCTACGAGGCTCGGAAGGGCGTCTACCCCAAGGCGGTCGACGGCACCTTCCGGCGCCTCAAATGGGCGATCATGGCGATCACGCTCACGATCTACTACGTGACGCCGTGGCTGCGCTGGGATCGCGGGCCCTACGCCCCCGATCAGGCCGTGCTCGTCGATCTCGCGCACCGCCGTTTCTACATGTTCTCGATCGAGATCTGGCCGCACGAATTCTACTACGTCGCGGGCCTGCTCATCATGGCCGGCATCGGCCTGTTCCTCGTCACCTCCACGGTCGGCCGCGCCTGGTGCGGCTACGCCTGCCCGCAGACGGTGTGGACCGATCTTTTCCTCCACGTCGAGCGCTTCATCGATGGTGATCGCAACGCGCAGATCCGCCTGAAGAAGGCGCCGATGGGCGCGACCAAGCTCAGCAAGCGCACCGCGAAATACGCGATCTGGCTGGCGATCGCGATGGCGACCGGCGGCGCGTGGATTTTCTATTTCGCCGATGCGCCAACACTGCTGCGCGACCTGTTCACCGGCGATGCGCCGTACGTCGCCTATGCGACCATCGGTGTGCTTACGGCTACCACCTTCATTTTCGGCGGCTTCATGCGCGAGCAGGTGTGCATCTACATGTGCCCGTGGCCGCGCATTCAGACCGCGCTGATGGATGAGAAATCGCTCACCGTCACCTACAAGGACTGGCGGGGCGAACCGCGCACGCACGGGATCAAGAAGGCGCAGGCCGAGATCGCCGATTTCGACAAGGTCGGCGATTGCATCGATTGCGAACAGTGCGTCTCCGTGTGTCCCACCGGTATCGACATCCGCGAAGGGCCGCAGATCGGCTGCATCACCTGCGCGCTCTGCATCGACGCGTGCGACAAGGTGATGACGCAGATCGGACGGCCCCGAGGCCTCATCGACTACGTCACAGAGGAAAGCGCCGATCTGGAGAAGGCGGGCAAGCCGCCGAAACCCGTGATCCGCACGCTGCTTCGCCCGCGCACGATCGCCTATTTCATGCTGTGGGGCAGCATCGGCCTCGCCATGCTGTTCGTGCTCGGTCAGCGCACGCGCATCGACATCAGCGCGCAGCAGGATCGCAACCCGCTGTTCGTGCGCCTCTCCGACGGGCACATCCGCAACGCCTACACGGTGAAGGTCCGCAACATGGAAAACCGGCCGCGCGAGGTCGAGATCGGCCTTGAAGGCCTGCCGGACGCGATCATGTGGACGGCGGAGAGCACACGCGATACCGGCAGCCGCACGGTGACGGTTGCGACGCCCGCCGATGCTGTCGCGAAGACCCGTATCTTCGTCGCCGCGCCCGCCGCAGGCGAGCCGCGCAAGGACATCGTGTTCACCGTCCGCGGCCTTGACGCCAAGGGCGGCGAGGACAAGACGCAGGTGTTCTTCGACCGGGAGGCCGCACAATGAATGATCGCCCCGTCAGACGCTTCACCGGCCGCCACATGTGGCTGATCATGATCGCCTTCTTCGGCACGGTGATCGCCGTGAACGTGACGATGGCGATGTTCGCAACGGGCACGTTCGGGGGCACGGTCGTCGACAATTCCTATGTCGCCAGCCAGAAGTTCAACGGCTGGCTGGAAGAAGCCCGCGCGCAGGAAAAACTCGGCTGGTCGCTGGGGCTGACGATGGCTGAGGACCGTCATCCGGTGATCGCGGCCGCCGCCGGCGAGGCTCCGCTCGCCGGCGCTGTCGTCACCGCAACCGCGAAACACCCCGTGGGCCGCGCGCCCGATATCGCGCTCACCTTTACGGAAGTGGCCCCCGGGCAGTTCCGCGCGGCGCAGCCGCTCCCCGCCGGGCGCTGGAACATCCACATGGAAGCCGCTCGTGACGGCGCCGTGCTGCGCCGGATCGCCAGCCTTTCATGAAGCACGAAACGCCCGTTCCGGCCGCCGGTGCAGCGATGCCGATGAAGACCTCGGTCTTCGCCGTGCCGGGTATGCGCTGCGCAGGGTGCATCTCCAAGCTGGAGAAGGGGCTTTCGGGCGTCGAGGGCATTGCCGCGGCACGCGTCAATTTCGGCGCCAAGCGCGTCACGCTCACGCACGATCCAGCGTTCGACGAACCGGCGCTCAAAGCCGTGATCGGCAAGGTCGGCTTCGATGCCGAGCCGCTGCCCAACGATCTCGTCGAAACCGGAGACAGCGAAAGCCGCATGTTGCTGCGCGCGATGGCGGTCGCCGGGTTCGCGGCGATGAACATCATGCTGCTGTCGGTTTCCGTGTGGTCGGGCGCCGAAGGCGCGACGCGCGACATGTTCCACTGGCTGTCGGCGCTGATCGCGATCCCCACGATCGCTTATTCGGGCCGGCCCTTCTTCCGCTCCGCGCTCGGTGCACTTCGGCGCGGCCGCACCAACATGGACGTACCGATCTCGATCGGCGTGCTGCTCGCCACAGGGCTCAGCCTGTTCGAAACCGCGATCAGCGGCCCCCACGCCTATTTCGACGGCGCGGTGATGCTGCTGTTCTTCCTGCTCACCGGCCGCTGGCTCGACAGCGTGATGCGCGACCGCGCACGCGGCGGCGTTACGCAGCTTCTCCGGCAGACGGCGCGCGGCGCCTATGTGATCGGCGAGGACGGCCGCCATCGCTGGTGCGAGGCGCGGTCGCTCGCGCCCGGGATGCGGATGCACGTCGCCGCCGGCGAACGCCTCGCAGCGGACGGCATCATCGAAGACGGCACCAGCGCATTCGACCTCTCGCTGCTGACGGGCGAAAGCGCGCCGCAGACGCGCGCCGCAGGCGATACCGTGCTCGCGGGCACGCTCAATCTCGGCGCTCCTGTGGTGGTCCGTGCGAGCGCCGTGGGCGCCGACACCGCCATCGCCGACATCGCGCGGCTGATGGAAAGCGCGGGCCAGTCCAGATCGCGCTACGTGCGCGTCGCGGACCGCGCCGCCCGCTGGTATGCGCCCGCC
>JAEULI010000172.1 GCA_016793845.1 Sphingosinicella sp. | reverse complement strand
CTTCCTGTCGCACGCAGCCGATCGCGGCCGTCTGTTCGCAGAAGCGCTTAGCGCCCGCTTAACCCTCTGAGGGCTAGACTTGGCCCCGCAATGGCCAGTCGTCACCTCCGTCCCGCCGCGAACGCGCGTCCCGTCATCCGGCGGCGCGCGCGACAGACGCCGCGCGGCGTCCGGCCCGTGAACGTGCAGTGGAAGGTCGCCTACGCCGACTTCGCCACCGCGATGATGGCCTTCTTCATGCTGCTCTGGCTCATATCGAGTTCGGAGAAAGTGTCGCTGCAAGGCATCGCCGACTACTTCACGCCCTCGGTCGCAGCGCCCGCAGCCGGTGCGGCTGCCGAAGGCGATGTCGCGTTCGCGAGCGGCGGCCCGGAGCCCGTCTCACTCGCGCCCAGCGACAAGACCCGCGCCCGCGCCGAAGCCCTCCTCCGCGACATCCGCACGGCCTTTGCGGCGGACCCGGACCTCGCGCCGCTTGCCGACAACGTCCTCCTCGAACCGGCCGCGGACGGCATCCACATCCAGCTCACCGACACCGCCCTCCGCCCGATGTTCGCCGAGGGCAGCGCCGTGCCGCTCGCCCCCGACGCATTCCGCACCATCGCAGCGCGCATCGGCACCCTGCCGAACCGCATCGCCGTCGAAGGGCACACCGACAGCGCCGGAGAGGGAGACGACTGGCAGCTTTCCGCACGCCGCGCGGTCGCCGTGCGCGATATCCTCGCGGCCGGCGGCGTGCCTGCGGACCGCTTCGCCGCCGTGACGGGCCGCGCCGCAAGCCTGCCGCTGCTGCCCGATACCCCTGCCCGGCCCGAGAACCGGCGCATCACCATCATCCTGCTCGACGAGCCGCCCGCGCTCGCTCCCGGCGCCGTTGCCAGTGCCGGGCGACGAGCCGTGCAGGCGATGCCTTCCCAAACCGGCAACATCGCACCATAATTCGCAGCCGTGACTGACCAAACGTTCCGATTCCCGCGATTTTTCGTGACGGCGCCAAGCCCGTGCCCCTATCTGCCGGGCAAGCTGGAGCGCAAGGTCTTCACGGAACTGCGCGGCGAGGATGCGGTGGAGCTCAATGAGGCGCTTTCGCGCATCGGCTTCCGGCGCAGCCAGAACGTCGTCTACCGGCCGAGCTGCGAGGGCTGCAACGCCTGCGTTTCGGTACGCGTGCTCGCGCAGCGCTTCGCCCCGAGCCAGACGCAGCGTCGCATCATGCGCCGCAACGACGATATCGAGGTGAGCATCTGCGAGCCGTGGACGACGCCCGAGCAGTTCGATCTGCTGCGCGCCTACCTCGGCCAGCGCCACCCCGAGGGCGGCATGACGCGCATGGACGCCTACGACTATGCGGAGATGGTGGAGCAGACGCCGGTCAACACGCTCATCATCGAGTATCGCGAGCCGATGACGGACGGACGGCAGGGACGCCTCATCGGCTGCTGCCTCACCGATCGGCAGGCGGATGGCCTGTCGATGGTCTACAGCTTCTTCGATCCCGCGCACCCCACGCGCTCGGGCCTCGGCACCTTCATCATCATGGACCACATCCGGCAAGCCGCCGCCGCCGCGCTCGATTACGTATACCTCGGCTACTGGATCGAGGGCTGCGAGCGCATGAGCTACAAGACCCGCTTCCGCCCGATCGAGCGACTCACGACGCGCGGGTGGAAATCCGTGGAAGCCTCCGAACCCTTCGCCTGAACGAGATGTGCCGGAAATGCGGCAGGCCGAACGGAACATCGTGCCCGTCCGCTCGGCGGGGCATTTCGTCGCCGCGGCAGTTGTCTCACCGTGGCGACCGACCAACCTTTGCTGAGCCGGGGGGCGAACCGGACAGACAAAGGTGATTCAAATGAAAATCGAAAAACTCCTTGGGGCGGCGCTCGGCGCCGTGATGGTTGCGGGTGTTCCGGCAGTGGCGTTTGCCCAAAGCGCTGACGCACCGCCCACGATCGACACCAATGGTGACGGCAAGCCCGATGCCTGGGACACGAATGGCGATGGCAAGGCCGATGCGTGGGATACGAACGGCGACGGCAAGCCCGATGCGGTGGATGCCGATGGCGACGGCAAGCCCGACGCCCAGTAATCCGGCAGGCCTCTCTCCCTTCCAGACCCCGGATACGCCGGTGGACCACGCGGTCCGCCGGCGTTTTCCGTATCAGAGGTTTGGCCGCAGCCAGCGCTCGGCTTCGTCAACCGGAATACCGCACCGCGCGGCATAGTCCTCAAGCTGATCGCGGCCGATGCGCGCGACGCCGAAGTACGACGACTCCGGATGCGCGAAATAGAAGCCGGAAACGCTCGCGGTGGGAAGCATCGCCAGCCCTTCCGTGAGCACGATTCCGGTCGCCGCCGTTGCGCCGAGCAGGCGGAAGAGTTCGGGCTTCAGCGTGTGATCCGGGCAGGCCGGATAGCCGGGCGCCGGGCGGATGCCCTTGTAGCGCTCCTTGATCAGTTCCTCGTTCGTCAGCCGCTCGTCCGGCGCATAGCCCCAGAGCTCGCGACGCACGCGCTCGTGAAGATATTCGGCAAAGGCTTCGGCGAGGCGATCGGCGAGCGCCTTCAGCATGATGTCCGAATAATCGTCATGCGCGCGGCGGAAGCGTTCGGAATGAAGGTCGATCCCCTCCCCGCCCGTCACCGCGAAACCGCCGATCCAGTCGGCTTCGGGCGAGATGAAATCGGCAAGGCACATGTTGGGGCGGCCCGCGCGCTTCTCGATCTGCTGGCGGAGCATGGCGAAGCGGCCGATCTCGCTTGTGCGGCCCTCGTCCGAGAACACCACGATGTCGTCACCCTCGCGCCGCACCGGCCAGAAGCCGACGACACCGCGTGCGCTGAGCCAGCGCTCGCCCGCGATCTGCTCCAGCATCTTCTGCGCGTCCGCAAACAGCGACCGCGCGCTTTCGCCCACCACCTCGTCCTTGAGGATCGCCGGGTAGTTGCCCGCGAGTTCCCACGCGCGGAAGAACGGCGTCCAGTCAATGTACGGGATCAGCGTATCCACCGTCACATCGTCGATCACGCGGACGCCCGACGTCGCGGGCTTCACCGGAGGATGCGCCGCGAAATCCGCAGGGAATCCATTCGCGCGCGCGTCTGCAAGGCTCGCGAGCTTACTTTCGCCCCGGCTCGCACGCTCCTCGCGGATCATCGCGTATTCGGTGCGCGTTTCCTCGACGAGCTTGCCCTTCATATTGTCGGACGTCAGCGCACTCGCGACGCCGACCGCGCGGCTCGCGTCGAGCACGTGCAGCGTCGGTCCCGAATATGCAGGTTCGATCTTGAGCGCGGTATGCACGCGGCTCGTCGTCGCGCCGCCGATCAGCAGCGGCATCGTGAAGCCTTCGCGCTCCATCTCGGCCGCCACCGTCACCATCTCGTCGAGCGACGGCGTGATGAGGCCGGAAAGCCCGATCATGTCGGCATTCTGTTCGCGCGCGGTTTTCAGGATCGTCTGGAACGGCACCATCACGCCGAGGTCGATGACCTCGAAATTGTTGCACTGGAGCACGACGCCCACGATGTTCTTGCCGATATCGTGAACGTCGCCCTTCACGGTCGCCATCACGATACGCCCCTTGGCACGCGAACCCTCGTCCTTCTGCGCCTCGATGAACGGGATGAGATGCGCGACCGCCTTCTTCATCACGCGCGCCGACTTCACCACCTGCGGCAGGAACATCTTGCCCGAACCGAACAGGTCGCCGACGACAGACATGCCCGCCATCAGCGGTCCTTCGATGACCTCGATCGGCCGCGCGAACTGCTGGCGCGCTTCCTCGGTATCCTCGATGACATACGCGTCGAGGCCCTTCACCAGCGCGTGTTCCAGGCGCTTCTGCACGGGCAACGTCCGCCATTCCTCGGTCGCCTTCTCGGCAACCTGGCCATCGCCGCGAAAACGCTCGGCGATCTCCAGCAGGCGTTCGGTCGCATCCGGGCGGCGGTTGAGCACCACGTCCTCGCACGCTTCGCGGAGTTCGGGATCGATCGTGTCGTAAACGTCGAGCTGGCCCGCGTTGACGATGGCCATGTCCATGCCCGCCGGAATGGCATGAAAGAGGAACACGCTGTGCATCGCCCGGCGCACCGGCTCGTTGCCACGGAAGCTGAACGAGAGATTTGAAAGCCCGCCGGAGATGTGCACGTATGGGCAGCGCTTCCGGATTTCGCGCGCCGCCTCGATGAAATCGACGCCGTAATTGTTATGCTCCTCGATCCCTGTCGCCACGGCGAAGATGTTAGGATCGAAGATGATATCCTCAGGTGGGAATCCGTTCGCGGTGAGCAGCTTGTACGCGCGCTCGCAAATCTCGACCTTGCGCGCGGCAGTGTCCGCCTGCCCCACCTCGTCGAACGCCATCACGACAGCAGCCGCACCATAAGCGCGCACTTTCCGCGCCGCCTCAAGGAAGGCTTCCTCGCCTTCCTTCATGCTGATCGAATTCACGATCGGCTTGCCGGTCACGCACTTGAGGCCCGCCTCGATCACGCTCCATTTCGAGCTGTCGATCATCACTGGCACGCGGCTGATATCAGGCTCGGCCGCGAGCAACTTCAGATAGGTCTCCATCGCCTGTTCTGAATCGAGCAGACCCTCGTCCATGTTGACGTCGATGATCTGCGCACCGTTCTCAACCTGATCGCGCGCGACCTCGATGGCGGTGGTGTAGTCGCCCGCCATGATCAGCTTCTTGAACTTCGCCGAGCCGGTAACATTGGTGCGCTCGCCGATGTTGACGAAGCGCGCGGTGTTGTCTGTCATGATGTGCAGTTCAGGCGAGTGTGAAAGCGTCGAGCCCGGCGAGGTGCATCGCCGGTTCGGGGTGCGGAATGGCGCGGGGCGGCAAGCCTTCAACCGCCTTCGCCATCGCGGCGATGTGCGCGGCCGTCGTGCCGCAGCAGCCGCCGACGATGTTGATGAGCCCGGCCTCCGCCCATTCGTGGATCATGCCGCCCGTGGTGTCCGGCGCCTCGTCGTACTGGCCGAGTTCATTCGGAAGACCGGCGTTCGGATAGATCATCACCAGCGTGTCCGCGATGCGCGACAGCGCCTGCACGTGCGGGCGCAGTTCCTTCGCACCGAACGAGCAGTTGAGTCCGATCGTCACCGGCTCGGCATGGCGCACTGCATACCAGAACGCCTCGACCGAATGGCCGGAAAGATTGCGACCCGACATGTCGGTGATCGTCATCGAGATCATCATCGGGATGCGCACGCCGCGCGCCTCGCCGAGTTCGATGATGCCCATGATCGCGGCCTTGGCGTTCAGCGTGTCGAAGATCGTTTCAATGAGGATGAAATCCGATCCTGCATCGAGCAGCGCTTCGGCCTGTTCCTTGTAAACGTCCTTCACCTCGTCGAACGTCACGGCGCGAAAACCGGGATCGTTCACATCCGGCGACAACGACAGCGTCTTGTTCGTCGGCCCGATCGCGCCCGCGACAAACCGCGGGCGACCGTCGCGCGCGGTGGCAGCATCAGCCTCCTCGCGCGCGATGCGGGCGGCGGCATGATTCATCTCCACGACCAGATGCTCGGCGCCGTAATCCGCCTGGCTGATCCGGTTGGCGTTGAAGGTGTTGGTGGCAAGGATATCCGCGCCCGCATCGGCATAGCCGCGCGTGATCGCGCGCACGATATCGGGACGGGTGAGGACCAGAAGATCGTTGTTGCCCTTCTGATCGTGGCCGGTGTCGTATTGGCCGCGATAGGCCGCCTCATCCAGCCCATAGGTCTGGATCGCCGTGCCGAACGCGCCGTCGTTGATCAGGATGCGCTTCGCGGCTTCCGCGCGAAGTCTTTCCGCTGCGTTCGTCATGCCGCGCGCTTTCCAAGCATATGGCAGATCGCATAGCTGAGATCCGCACGATTCAGTGTGTAGAAATGGAATTCGCGTACCCCGCCCGCATAAAGGCGGCGGCAGAATTCGGCAGCAACGGTGGCGGCGACGAGACCGCGCGCGGCGGGCCGCTCCTCGAGGCCTTCGAACAGCCGCCCCATCCAGCCGGGTATCGCCGTACCGCACATCTCGGCCATGCGTTTCGTCTGCGCGAAATTGCTCACCGGCAGGATGCCCGGCACGATCTCGGCGCTGAGCCCCGCCGCCGCCGCATTATCGCGGAAGCGGAAATAGGTTTCCGGCTCGAAGAAGAATTGCGTGATCGCGCGGTGTGCGCCCGCGTCGAGCTTGCGCTTCAGATTGTCGAGATCCTGCACCACGCTCGCGGCTTCAGGGTGCATTTCCGGATAGGCGGCAACGCTGATCTCGAAATCCCCGATCCGCCGAAGCCCCGCGACGAGCGCGGCGGCATTCTCGTATCCATCGGGATGCGGCACGAATCGTTCGCCCGCACGCGGCGGATCGCCGCGCAGCGCAACGATATGGCGAACACCTGCATCCCAATAGGCGCGCGCGACATCGTCGATCTCGCCGCGCGAGGCATCCACACAGGTCAGATGCGCGGCGGGCGTCAGAGTCGTTTCGCGTACAAGGCGCGAAACCGTGGCGTGCGTGCGTTCGCGCGTCGAACCGCCCGCACCATAGGTGACGGAGACGAAACGCGGTTCAAGCGGTTCGAGCGTCTTGATCGAATCCCACAGCGTCTCCTCCATCTTCTCCGTTTTCGGCGGGAAGAATTCGAACGAGACGGCGATATCGCCGCGCAGATCCGCGAACAGAGGCTGGCGCACGGCGTTCTGCGCTTCCGTCATCTGGTCGAGCGTCAGGATCATGCCGCTTTCCTTTTCGCGAGCGGGGCCTTTTCCCCAAGCCAGATGCTGACGGTCAACGTGCCCCCTTTCAGATGATCTACAACACGGCCTTCAAGGCCGCTTTCGCGCATCCAGCCGAGCACCGCCTCGTCGGCGAAACCAAGGCGCGTGTGCGCGTGATTCGAACGCAGTTCCTCAAGCGTATGCGGCGCGAAATCGATCACGAGCAGTCGCCCGCCCGGCGCGAGTACGCGCCCCGCCTCGGTGATCGCGGCCGCGGGATTGTCCGCATAGTGCAGAACCTGGTGCAGCAGCACGGTATCGATGCTGCCGTCCGCCTGCGGCAGCGCATACATATCGGCCTGCCGCACCTCACAGTGCCCGAGCCGTGCCGCCTCCAGCTTGCCGCGCGCGACGCGGAGCATGTCCGCACTGCGATCGACGCCGACCGCGCCCTGCGATCCCGGCGCGAGCAGTTCGAGCATCCGCCCCGTTCCCGTGCCGATATCGAGCAGATAGCCCACAGGCCGCGCCGCAAGCGCGCGCAGGATCGCGGCCTCGACCTCGCCATCGGAGACGTGCATCGAACGAATGCCGTCCCAGCCCTCAGCATGGGCATCGAAATAGCTGTGCATTTCCGCAACGCGGCGCGCACGAATCTCGTCGAGCCGCCGCGCGTCGGCGGCGACGGCGCCGCTGCCCTCCAGCATACGATCCAGAAGCCCGCCGACCTCGCCCGCGAGCCCCGCGCCTTCGATCCGCAGGAAAACCCAGGCGCCTTCCTTGTGCCGCACGAGAAGCCCCGCCTCGGCAAGGATGCGCACATGCCGCGACACGCGCGGCTGCGATTGCCCCAGCACTTCGGCGAGTTCGCCGATCGACAGCTCCATCGAACGCACGAGCGCCATGATCCGAAGCCTTGACGGATCGGCGAGAGCGCGGAAAAGGTCGAGCGCAGGCTGCATGAAAAGGGATATAAAGATATCTTTATATGCGGTCAATGAACGAAATACGTTGTCACGCCCTATCGGGGAACTCTACGTTCCGCGCCTTGTCGCCCAGCGTTATCCGGGAAGCCTCATGTCCGCACGCACCGTCTCTCTCGTCGCCCTCCTCGCCGCCCCGCTCCTCACCGGCTGCGTAACGACTCCGGGCGGCGTTTCGGAGGCCGAGCTCGACCGGTTCGAAAAGACCAACCGGGCGATCTACAAATTCAACAAGGGCGTCGACACGGCGGTCATCAAGCCGGTGACGCAGGGCTACCGCGCGGTCGTCCCCGGCATCGCGCGGCGCGGCGTCTCGAACGCGCTCGACAATGTCGACGAGCCGCTGTCGTTCATCAACGCGGTGCTGCAGGGCAAGTTCAAGGTGGCCTTCCGCGCCGTCGACCGTTTCATGATCAACTCGACGTTCGGGGTCGCCGGCCTCTTCGACCATGCGACCGAGATGGGCCTTCCCAAGCAGGAGGAGGATTTCGGCCAGACGCTCGCGGCGTGGGGCGTCGGCTCCGGCCCTTATATCATGCTGCCCCTGCTCGGCCCCTCGACGCTTCGCGACACCGTCGGCTTCGGCGTTGATTCGGTGACGGACCCGTGGCCGAAGTTCCAGAAGCATGTCGCGGGCCTCAACGGCACCGAGCGGATCGGCGTCACCGCCGGCGAGGCGATCGACCTGCGTTCGCGCCTCATCGATACGGCCGACCCGCTGCTCGCCACGGCGCTCGACGAATATGCGACCGTTCGCGCCGCCTATCTCCAGCAGCGCCTCAGCGACATCTACGATGGCGATCCGCCCGAAGACGATTTCACGCCGACCTTCGACGACGAGACTCCGCCCCCCGCCGCGCCGGGCGAAAATGCCGCGGCGTCAGAACCCGCGGACACGCCCACCCCCGCGACCGATGAAGCGCCAGCGCCCGAAGCTGACACGGACGAGCCCAAGGCCGAAACCGTCACGCCGTAAGGGGTGCGGGCACCAACTGCGAATCGCACCAGCTAGTCTGCGCATAGGGAATTTATCCTGCCGAATCCGATACCTGCGGCATTTCGGCGGGCACCAGACATGTGCAAGCTCAACCGGCCGATGCCCGACGTGGATCGCCGCCGCGAAGAATATCTATTGTTTTACAAGACATTAAGTCGACACCTGTGAAGCAGGCGGCGGACCGCGGAAGTTCTTCACAAAAATATTTTGCACAGCGGCATCAAAACTCTTCCCACAGACAAGGTTTTCCGTGACAATCCGCGCCGCTCCCATTATTGGGCGCAGGGTCAATACAAACTGTTCTAGGGGAACAAGTCGATGCGCAATGTTACCAAGGGTTTCGCAGCTCTCGCGCTCGTCGCCGGCCTCGGCCTCGCCGCTTGCAGCGAGAAGACCGAAGAAGCCGCCGACGCGACCGCGGACGCCGCGGCTGAAGACGCTGCTGCTGCTGCTGATGCCGCTGTCGCCGAGACCGACGCTGCGGTTGACGCCGCTGCCGACGCGACGGCCGACGCCGCTGCTGGCGCCGCTGACGCCGCTGCTGGCGCCGCCGACGCTGCTGCCGGCGCTGCCGACGCTGCTGCGGATGCCGCTGCTGCGACGACCGAAGAAGCTGCTCAGTAAGCTTTACTGACAGTTCGGAAAAAAGAACGGGCCGCATCTTCAGATGCGACCCGTTTCTTTTTATCTGCTGTTGATCTTCATTCCTGACGACGAAGACGTTGCATCATTGATTGCAAACACCGGGATGGCAAACTGACTAAGCCACCCAGAGACGATCAAATTCCTCCGGTTCCATTTCGGTTCGACTGAACGGTCCAACTTTCACCAGATCGAAAACACCGTTCTCGGTGAGCGCCGGTTCGCCAGGGTGCCTATGAATAAGTTTACCACCTGCATCGAAGCCAAGCTCGCGCGTTACCGAGCCCTCTTCGTCAACCTCGGTGAGGATGCTCTGCAATCCCCAAGCCTCAGCAAGACCAATCAGGTCAGCTTCAGTCCATGCTAAGATGCGCCGCATAGGGTCAATCGTAGCCAACTGGCCAATGTCCGCAACTGGGTCGATTGCCGACGCACTGGAGGTTTGCACGCCTTAGACGCCAAAGAAAAAGGCCGCCGGGATTACCCAGCGGCCTTTCTTTTGACTGTGGAAGGCTGGACTTAGAAGTCCATGCCACCCATGCCGCCCATGCCACCCGGCATACCGCCCGGCGCCGGCTTGTCGTCCGGCAGCTCGGCGATCGTCGCCTCGGTGGTGATGAGCAGGCCCGCGACCGATGCGGCGTCCTGAAGCGCGGTGCGCACGACCTTGGTCGGGTCTACGACGCCGGCCTTCACCAGGTCTTCGTAGGTGTCGGTCTGCGCGTTGAAGCCGAGCTTCTCGTCCTTGGCGTCGATCAGCTTGCCCGCGATGACGGCACCGTCATGACCGGCGTTCTGCGCGATCTGACGCACCGGCGCCTGCAGCGCGCGGCGGATGATATCGATACCGCGGGTCTGGTCTTCATTGGCGCCCGTGAGGCCTTCGATCGCCTTCGTCGCGTAGAGGAGCGCCGTACCGCCGCCGGGGACGATGCCCTCTTCAACGGCCGCGCGCGTGGCGTGCAGCGCGTCGTCGACGCGGTCCTTCTTCTCCTTCACCTCGACCTCGGTGGCACCGCCGACCTTGATCACGGCAACGCCGCCGGCGAGCTTCGCAAGACGCTCCTGGAGCTTCTCGCGGTCGTAATCGCTGGTCGTCGTCTCGATCTGGGCGCGGATCTGCTCGACACGGCCCTTGATCTGCTCGCCGTCACCGGCGCCGTCGACGATCGTGGTGTTGTCCTTGTCGATCGTGACCTTCTTCGCCTGGCCGAGCATTCCGAGCGTGACGTTCTCGAGCTTGATGCCGAGGTCTTCGCTGATCATCTGGCCGTTGGTCAGGATCGCGATGTCCTCGAGCATCGCCTTGCGGCGATCACCGAAGCCCGGCGCCTTCACGGCCGCAACCTTGAGGCCGCCGCGCAGCTTGTTGACGACGAGCGTCGCAAGCGCTTCACCCTCGATGTCCTCGGCGATGATGAGGAGCGGACGGCCGCTCTGCACCACGGCTTCGAGGATCGGCAGCATGGCCTGGAGGTTCGAGAGCTTCTTTTCGTGGATCAGGATGTGCGGGTTGTCGAGCTCGACCTGCATCTTCTCCGGGTTCGTGATGAAGTACGGCGACAGGTAGCCGCGGTCGAACTGCATACCCTCGACCGTCTCCAGCTCGCTGGTGAGGCCCTTGGCCTCCTCGACGGTGATCACGCCTTCCTTGCCGACCTTCTCCATCGCTTCCGCGATCATCTTGCCGACTTCGGTGTCGCCGTTCGCCGAGATGGTGCCGACCTGGGCGATCTCGTCAGAGCCCGCGACGGCCTTGGAGCGCGACGCGAGGTTCTCGATGACCTTGCCGACAGCGAGGTCGATACCGCGCTTCAGGTCCATCGGGTTCATGCCGGCCGCGACCGACTTCATGCCCTCGCGGACGATCGACTGGGCGAGCACCGTGGCGGTGGTCGTGCCGTCACCGGCGATGTCGTTGGTCTTCGAGGCCACTTCGCGCAGCATCTGCGCGCCCATGTTCTCGAACTTGTCCTTGAGCTCGATTTCCTTCGCGACCGTCACACCGTCCTTGGTGATGCGCGGCGCGCCGAAGCTCTTGTCGATAACGACGTTGCGGCCCTTCGGCCCCAGCGTCACCTTCACCGCATCGGCGAGGATATCCACGCCGCGAAGGATGCGCTCACGCGCGTCGCGGCCGAATTTTACGTCTTTGGCTGCCATGATTGACTACCCTTTCCTGGGATCTGAAACGAAAAAAGCGCGTTCTCAGCTAACGATGCCGAGAATGTCGCTTTCCTTCATGATGAGCAGGTCTTCGCCGTTGACCTTGACCTCGGTGCCCGACCACTTGCCGAACAGAATGCGGTCGCCAGCCTTCACGTCGAGCGGGGAAACCTTGCCCTCTTCGTTCTTGGCGCCAGCGCCGGCGGCGACGACTTCGCCTTCCTGCGGCTTTTCCTTGGCGGTATCCGGGATGATAATACCCCCGGCGGTCTTTTCGTCAGCCTCGATGCGGCGGACCAGCACGCGATCGTGCAGAGGACGGAAGCCCATTCGTGTCACCCTCTCGTTCAAGTTTCGAATTCGGATATTAGCACTCACGCGAAGTGAGTGCCAACGCAGCCGGATATGTGCCCCACCCCCCGGGGTGTCAACGGTTGGCCTGTGAATTTTTTTGTAACGCCCCGGGGCCTATCCTTGGCCTTCAAGGCCCTTGCCGCTACACCGGCTCAATCCTTTTAAGGAAGCACTATGGCGATCCTGCGCGGTTTCTGGCGATTTCTGGTCGGCGTCAAGGATGCGCTCGCGCTCCTCTTCCTGCTGCTGCTGCTGTTTGCGATCCTCGCGCTCAGGCAAGGCTCCGCCCCGATCAGCGTGCCGGAGGGCGGCGCGCTGGTGCTCAACATCGATGGCTATGTCGTCGATCAGGCCACGGACCCCGACCCCCTCGCGATGCTGACGGGCGGCCCCAGCCTCCCCGGCGAGACCGAGGCTGCCGACGTGATCCATGCGATCAACGCCGCCGCGAAGGACAAGCGCGTGAAGACGCTTGTTCTCGATCTCGATGGCTTCTGGGGCGGCGGTCTTGCGAACCTGCAGTCGATCGGCTCAGCGCTCACCGCGTTCAAGACGAGCGGCAAGAAGGTCTACGCCTTCTCCTCCGCTTACCTTGACGACGGCTACTACCTTGCCGCGCACGCCGACGAGGTGTGGCTCGCGCCCCTCGGCGCGGTGCTGCTCACCGGCCCCGGCGGATCGGGCCTCTATTTCAAGGACGCGCTCGACAAGCTGAAGGTCGACGTCAACGTGTTCCGCGTCGGCACCTTCAAGTCGGCGGTCGAGCCCTTCACGCGCACCGAAGGCTCGCCTGAAGCGAAAGCCGCCGATCAGGCGCTAGTCGACAGTCTGTGGGAAACCTGGATGACGGATGTCTCGACGCGCCGCAAGAGCGCCGATGTCCGCACGTATATGCAGGCCCTCCCCCGCCTGCTCTCCGCATCGGGCGGCGGCTTCGCGCAGGCCGCACTCAAAGGCGGCATGGTCGATCACATCGGCACGCGCGTCGCGTTCGGCGAGATGCTCGCGAAGGTCGTGGGAAGCGGAGACGATGGCGCGCCAGGAGGCTTCAACGGCATCGCCCTTGCCGACTATCACTATGCCCACAGCGGCGCCGGCCCGATCGGCGGCGGAGATGCCGTCGGCATCGTCTATGTCTCCGGCGAGATCGTCGACGGCGAGGCGCCGTCCGGCACGGCAGGCGGGCAGACCATCGCAGGGCTTATCGACGAGGCGCTTACCGACGACAGCATCAAGGCGCTCGTCGTGCGCATCGATTCCCCCGGTGGCTCGGTCACGGCCTCGGAGCAGATTCGCGAGGCGCTGATGACTGCGAAGTCGCAGGGCCTGCCCGTCGTCGCTTCGTTCGGCCCGGTTGCTGCAAGCGGCGGCTACTGGATCGCGACTGCGGCTGACGAAATCTACGCGCAGCCCTCCACGATCACCGGCTCGATCGGCGTGTTCGCGATCATCCCGACCTTCCAGCGCACGCTCGCCGAACTCGGCATCAACGCCGACGGCGTGAAAAGCACACCCTTCTCCGGCGCGCCCGACGTGCTCGATGGCATCACACCCGAAGTCGGCGCGCTGCTGCAGGCCTCGGTGGAGGATATGTACGCCCGCTTCATGCGGATCGTCGGCGCGGCGCGGAAGCTTCCCGTCGAGCGCGTCAACGCGATCGGCCAGGGCCGCGTGTGGGACGGCGGTACGGCGCGACAACTGAAGCTCGTCGACCATTTCGGCGGTCTCGATGCCGCGGTCGATGCCGCTGCGAAGCGCGCCGGGCTCCAGCCGGGCAAAGTCCGCACCGTGGACGTCGAGGTCGCCCCGCCGATCCCGCTGCAAGTGCTGAACAGCCTGTTCAGCAGCGACAAGGGCGAAACCGCGCCGCCCGATGCACTCACGCGGCTTGCGCGCGTGCAGCAGTTCAGGAGCCTGTCGATGCTCGCGGAAACCAGCGCGATCGCCTCCGGCCCCTCGATGCAGGCGCGCTGTATCGCTTGCACCGGATTGCGTCCTGTGTCGGCGGTGGCGAAAACGCCGTCGCCCACGTGGTTGAAGTGGCTGTTTCACTGATCGGAAGCCTGCAGCCGCAGCGGCTCTTCTGTATGCCCCGCGCCACAGTGTGACATTTTCGTCGACGTTAGGAAGATGTTTGTCGAATCCGTACAATATTACGGAGCTGGTCTGGCGTATGAGGCCGCCGATGCGGTGATCGTGCCGCGAGGGGCTGGGGAAGAATGGACGAGGACAGAGGACGTGAGCCAGTCTCTACGCATAACCGTTGGCGCGGTGATGCTGGTGCCGGTGGTCGCAGCTTTCCTGCTCACCGGTTTCCCGGCCAAGGCCGCCGCTAAAGACCAGACGGCGCATCTCGCCGACCCGGGCGTACACACCCGCATCGATGAAAACGTCAGGCAAAGCTGCCGCAATGAACGGCAGGGCAGTGTCGAACATTCGATCTGCCTCGCCGAACGCCGCAAGGATGCATGGCGTACCGCCGCCGAAACGCGGCCAAGCGACCGCAAGCAGCCGTCGCTTTCGCTGCGCTGAAGCGAGTCGCCGTCAACCCAACCGAATCAGGCGCGGTTCAGACGTGGATGGCTTTGCCTTCCACGGCCATCGCCGCTTCCTTCAGCGCTTCGGAATGCGTCGGGTGCGCGTGGCAGGTGAGCGCGATGTCTTCGCTTGAGGCGCCGAACTCCATCGCCTGCGCGGCCTGCGCGATCATCGTACCAGCAAGGCTGCCGACGATGTGAACGCCGAGCACGCGGTCGGTGGCCGCGTCGGCGATCACCTTCACGAAGCCGTCGGTATCGCGGTTGGTCTTGGCGCGGCTGTTGCCCGCGAACGGGAACTTGCCGACCTTGACCGCGACGCCCGCCGCTTTCAGTTCGTCCTCGGTCTTCCCGACGCTCGCCGCCTCCGGCATCGTGTAAACGACCGCCGGGATCACGTCGTGGTTCACATAACCGACACGGCCCGCGAGGAAATCCGCCACCGCGACGCCCTCATCTTCCGCCTTGTGCGCAAGCATCGGCCCCGGCGTCACGTCGCCGATCGCGTATATGCCGTCCACCGCCGTTTCGAACTTGTGGCCGACCTCGATCTGGCCGCGCGCATTCAGCGCCACGCCCGCCTTTTCGAGATCAAGACCTTCGGTGTTCGGACGACGGCCGATGGAAACGAGCACCGCATCCGCTTCCAGCGTTTCTGCCGTGCCGCCTGCCGCCGGCTCCACCGTCACCGCGGCCACGCCCTTGGCGACCTTGACGCCGGTGACCTTCGTTGAAGTGCGGAATTCCATGCCCTGCTTCTTCAGAAGACGCGCCATATCCTTGCGCACGTCGCCGTCCATGCCGGGGAGGATTTGGTCGAGATATTCGACGACCGTGACTTTGGCGCCAAGGCGCATCCACACCGAGCCGAGTTCAAGGCCGATCACGCCGCCGCCGATGACGACGAGATGCTTCGGCACCTTCGGCAACGACAGCGCGCCGGTGGAATCGACGACGACCTTCTGGTCGATCTCGACACCCGGCAGCGGCGTCACCGAGGAGCCCGTGGCGATCACGATCGACTTCGCCGTATAGGCCGTTCCGCCCACGTCGATGCTGTTCTTGCCCGTGAACCGCGCAAGGCCCTTCAGCCAGGTCACCTTGTTCTTCTTGAACAGGAAGGCGATGCCGTCGGTCAGCCCCTTCACCGCTGCGAGCTTCTCGTCCAGCATGGCGTTCAGGTTCAGCTTCACGCCCGCGGTTTCGACACCGAACTTCGCAAGGCTGCCGTCCGCCGCGTGCGCATAGAGTTCGGAGGCGTGGAGCAGCGCCTTCGAAGGGATGCAGCCGACGTTGAGGCAGGTGCCGCCCAGCGTTTCGCGGCTTTCGACACAGGCCACCTTGAGCCCGTTCTGTGCGGCCCGAATGGCAGCGACATAGCCGCCGGGACCTGCACCGATCACGATCACGTCGAACTCTTCAGCCATCGTCAACCTTGCCTGTTCTATGTGGGAGTCACGGATTCGTGCCGCTCTTACCGCAGTGGGTGGCGATTTAGAAGCGGACATGAAATGATAATGCCTGCGAAACGAATTTCATCGAGTCGCAAGGGGGGTGTTCAGCCGGCGTGACACGTATCGAGTTCATCAATCGCAGTGCGGCCTCGAATGTCGCGAGCCAGGTCAACCTGTTCGCGGCGCCGCTGTTGATTTTCCGCTGGGAAGAGGCGGAATACTGGCAGGCGGAGATCCTTGCCGCGATCGAAAAACGCCGGCGCGCGTCCAAAGGCATGAAGCGCACCAACATCGGCGGCTGGCACTCGAAGCGCGACCTGCCCGGCTGGCAGGACCGCGCGACGCAGATGTTGACGCGCTGGGCAGCCGCGCGCGCCACGGACGCGACCGCGCAGTGGCGTCAGGGTGAGCAGCAACCGGCGCCGCAGCAATGGCGCATGGACGGCTGGGCCAACGTCAATCCGCCCGGCGCCTACAACCAGGCGCACGATCACGTGATGCTCAACTGGAACTGGTCCGCCTGCTACTATGTATCGGGCGCGCCGTCGGCCACCGACAAAGGCGGCGCGATCGTCTTCGAAGATCTCTGGAGCGGCGTGCAGACCTTGCGGTCCGGGTCGCGGCGCAGCTTCCGCTACGCCCCTTCGGACGGTGAGATGCTGATGTGGCCCTCGTGGGTTTCGCATCGCGTCGAGCCCCAGGAAGGCGACAGCGAGCGTGTCTCGATCGCCATGAACTTCCACAGCCCGTGGCTCGAACGCTCGCGCTACTGGACGCACCGTCCCGGTTTCATGTGGCGCAACATGCCATGGCTGATGCGCCCGCTCGCGCGGCTGCGCGGCAGCTGGGACCAAAGCCCGGAGGGCGTGCCGCCGGGCTTCGATATCGACGTGGACGCGAGCCTTTAAAGGTCCAGCACCAGCCGGGTCGGGTCTTCCAGCGCTTCCTTGACGCGGACGAGGAAGGTCACCGCCTCGCGACCGTCGATCAGCCGGTGATCGTAGCTGAGCGCGAGGTACATCATCGGGCGCACGACGATCTGGCCGTCCCGCACCACCGGACGCTCCTCGATGCGGTGCATCCCGAGCACGCCCGACTGCGGCGGGTTGAGGATCGGCGTCGAGAGCAGCGAGCCGAACACGCCGCCGTTCGAGATCGTGAAGGTGCCGCCCTGCAGTTCCTCGATCTTGAGCTGGCCATCGCGCGCACGGCGGCCGAAGTCGCCGATCGCCTTCTCGGTCTCGGCGAACGAGAGCGCATCGGCATTGCGCAGGATCGGCACGACGAGGCCGCCCGGCGAGCTGACCGCAACACCGATGTCGGCGTAGTTGCGATAGACGATCTCGTCGCCCTCGATGGCCGCGTTCACCGAAGGCACGTCCTTCAGCGCAAGGCAGCAAGCCTTGGTGAAGAAGCTCATGAAGCCGAGGCGAACGCCGTGCTTCTTCTCGAACATGTCTTTGTAGCGGTCGCGCGCTTCCATCACCGCCGTCATGTCGACGTCGTTGAACGTGGTGAGCATCGCGGCAGTGTTCTGCGCTTCCTTGAGGCGGCGCGCGATCGTCTGGCGCAGGCGCGTCATGCGCACGCGTTCTTCCTGACGCGCACCGGCAGCAGGCGCAGCGGCGGCAGGCGCCGGGGCCGTGGCAGCGCTGCGCACATCGGCCTTGGTGAGGCGTCCGTCCTTGCCCGTGCCCTGCACGTTCGCGGCATCGACGCCGGTTTCGGCGAGCGCCACGGTGACGGCGGGAGACTGCTTGGCTTCGGCGGGCGCGGCGGCCTTGGCAGGCGCAGCAGCCTTCGGAGCCGCGGCCTTCGCGGGCGCAGCGGCCGCGCCGCCCGCTTCAAGGCGCGCGATCACGGCACCGACATTCACCGTATCCCCGACCGCGGCGAGCTGCTCCGAGAGCACGCCGGCGGACGGCGCGGGCACCTCGACCGCAACCTTGTCGGTCTCGAGGCTGACGATCGGCTCATCCGCCTTCACGGCATCGCCGGGCTTCTTCAGCCACTCGCCGACAGTGGCCTCGGTGATCGATTCACCAAGCGCGGGGATAACGACGTCGATAGCCATGATCTCTCCTCAACCTTCTATATCGGGGCCGAGCGCCTGCGCCACGAGCTTTTTCTGTGCGGCGGCGTGCCGCTTGGCAAGCCCGGTCGCGGTTGCGGCGGCCGCCGCGCGGCCCGCGTAGACCGGCTCGGTCTTCACACCGGCTTCCTTGAGCGCGCATTCGAGATAGGCGCGCACGAAGCTCCAGCTACCGGCGTTCTTCGGCTCTTCCTGAGCCCACACGACCGTCTTCAGCTTTTTCATCCGCTTCAGGCGCACCACGAGCGCTTCGAGCGGGAACGGATAGATCTGCTCGATGCGGACGATCGAGGTGG
>JAEULI010000125.1 GCA_016793845.1 Sphingosinicella sp. | reverse complement strand
TGCGGGCGTGCTGGCGTCGTTCCACAATCTGGCGCTGGCCGAGGCGCACTGCGATCGCTGTATGCTGATGGCGGGTGGACGGATCGTGGCGGAGGGTGCGCCCTCGGCCGTGCTGACCGAGGCGAACCTTGTGGCTGTCTACGGGATCGCGCGCGATGGGGCGGGCTGGCGGCGCAGCGCTTCCTGAACGAGTGACGTCATGCGCGCCACGTCGCTCCTCAGCGCCATGGCGACGGGGCTTTGCAGGACGGCGAGCGTGCGCGTGCGGTCGAAGCCGGAGAGGCGCCGCTGGACGACGCCGGGCGCGCTGTAGGATGCGGGCATCACGGTGACGCCGAGACCTGCGGCGACCATGGCGAGTGCCCGCTCCTCCTGCACCGTGCGGTAGGCGAGTGGCGGGCGGACGCCGTGGCCGGTGAAGTGACGGCTGACTTCGCTCAGCACTTCGCAGCGGCGGCGGACGACCATCGGCGTGCTGTGCAACGCATCGGACGGCACCGGGTCCGATGCCGCAAGCAGATGGCCTTCGGGCATCATCAGCAGATAGGGCTCCTCCCCCACCACGACCGGCGAATATTTCTCCGTGCCCGTGCGCATCAGGGTGAGCGCCATGTCGACGCGGCCCTGATCGAGACGGGTGACGAGTTCGGCATCGCTGCCCTCGACGATCTCGAGGCCATTGGCGCCGTCGATGGATTGCCAGTCGCGCACCAGCCGTTCGCCAATGCTTGCCGGGACGGTGTGGAGCAGGCCGAGGCGCAGCGCTCGGCGGCGGGCGGGCTCTCCGATCTCGCCAAGCGCGGCATTATATTCCTGCATGATGTTGCGCGCGCGCTGGAGGAAGCGCGCACCGGCTTCGGTTAACTCCACGCGGCGCGCGGAGCGGACGAATAGCGAGACGCCGAGTTCCCTCTCCAGCTTGGCGACACCCGCGGAAAGCGTCGGCTGGGTGACGTTCACGCGCGCCGCCGCCGCCGTGAAGCTACCGGTCTCGACGATCGCGAGGAAGTAGCGCAGGAGGTAGCCATCAATCATAGATGCCATCTATGCGAAACCGCCAGCGCATTCAATTAAGACCGAATCCCTCGCGCGTGCTATTCCCACTCGGAACGAAGCTGAGGGGATGATCGACCGATGGCCGTAGTCGGCACGCAGGCGAATGCTATCGACCCGGAATTCAAGGCAAACGCGGAGGCGATGCAGGCGCTCGTCGCCGATCTGCGCGAGCGCTCTGCGCCGATCGCGCTCGGCGGCAATGCGGATTCGCGCGAGCGGCACACCGCGCGCGGCAAGCTGCTGCCCCGCGAGCGGGTGGAACGGCTGCTCGATCCCGGCACCGCCTTTCTCGAACTGTCGCTGTTCGCCGGTTACGACGTCTATGACGATGAGGTGCCCGCCGCAGGCGTGATCGCGGGCGTCGGCCAGATCGCCGGCCGGAGCTGCGTGATCGTGTGCAACGACGCCACGGTGAAAGGCGGCACCTACTATCCGCTGACCGTGAAGAAGCACCTTCGCGCGCAGGAAGTCGCGCGGCAGAACCGCCTGCCCTGCGTCTACCTCGTCGATTCCGGCGGCGCGAACCTCCCCAACCAGGACGAGGTGTTCCCCGACCGCGACCATTTCGGGCGCATCTTCTACAATCAAGCGACGATGTCCGCCGAGGGCATCGCCCAGATCGCGGTGGTGATGGGCAGCTGCACGGCGGGCGGCGCCTACGTGCCCGCCATGTCCGACGAGAGCATCATCGTGCGCAATCAGGGCACGATCTTCCTTGGCGGGCCGCCGCTGGTGAAGGCGGCGACCGGTGAGGAAGTGACGGCCGAAGACCTTGGCGGCGGCGATGTGCACGCGCGCATTTCCGGCGTGGTCGACCATCTGGCCAATGACGACGCGCACGCGCTTTCGATCGCGCGGGGCATCGTCGCCACCCTCCCCGCGCCCCGCGCGCCGGAAATCGCCGTGCGGGCGCCAAAGCCGCCGCGCCACGATCCTTCGCAGATCTACGGCCTGATTCCCGCCGACACGCGGCATCCAGTGGACGTGCGCGAGATCATCGCGCGCATCGTCGACGACAGCGCGCTTGACGAATTCAAGGCGCTGTACGGCGAAACGCTCGTCACAGGCTTCGCTCATATCGAGGGCTACCCTGTCGGCATCGTCGCCAACAACGGCATCCTGTTTTCGGAAAGCGCGCAGAAAGGCGCGCACTTCATCGAGCTGTGCTGCCAGCGCAAGGTGCCGCTCCTGTTCCTGCAGAACATCTCCGGCTTCATGGTCGGCAGGCGCTACGAGAACGAAGGCATCGCCCGCCACGGTGCGAAGATGGTGACGGCGGTCGCCTGCGCCGCCGTGCCGAAGTTCACCGTGGTGATCGGCGGCAGCTTCGGCGCGGGCAATTACGGCATGTGCGGCCGCGCCTACTCGCCCCGCTTCCTGTGGATGTGGCCGAACGCGCGCATCTCCGTGATGGGCGGCGAGCAGGCAGCGTCGGTGCTCGCAACCGTGAAACGCGGCGGCTTCAAGACCAAGGCCGAGGAAGACGCGTTCAAGGCGCCGATCCGCGAGCAGTACGAGAAGCAGGGCCATCCGTACTATGCGAGTGCCCGCCTGTGGGACGACGGCATCATCGACCCCGCCGACACGCGCACGGTCGTGGCGCTCGGCCTCGCCGCCTCGCTGAACGCGCCCGTCCCCGAGACGCGCTTCGGCACGTTCCGGATGTGAGGCGGCGATGAACGACAATACGGAAGTCGAAGTCCCCGCGTCGGACACGCTCAGTTTCACGCTCGACGAGAACAACGTTGCGCGTGTCACGCTCAATCGCCCCGAACGGCATAACGCCTTCAACGCCGAGCTTATCGCGGCGCTGAAAGGCACGTTCGATGCCATCGCGCAGATGGCAGGCGTTCGCGCCGTGGTGCTTTCGGGCGAAGGCAAGAGCTTCTCGGCGGGCGCGGACCTTGAGTACATGCGCGCCGCCGGAGGCTGGAGCGAGGCGGAGAACATTGCCGACGGGCAGCGGCTTTCGGACATGCTCGCGAGTATCGCCGCCTGCCCCGTGCCGGTGATCGCCATCGCCAAGGGCAATATCTTCGGCGGCGGTGTCGGGCTCGTCTCGTGCGCGGACATGGTGGTGGGCATCGACGGCGTGAAGTTCCGGCTTTCCGAAGTGCGCCTCGGCCTCACCCCCGCGACCATCTCGCCGTTCGTGATCGCCGCCATCGGGGCGCGGCAGGCCAAGCGCTGGTTCACCACCGCCGAGATGTTCGGGCTTTCCGAAGCGCGCGAGATGGGGCTGGTGCACGTGGGCGTCGCCGACATCCATGCCGCCGACGCGCAGGTGGATGCGTGGGTGGACGCCATCCTCGAAGCCGCGCCGGGCGCGGTGATCGATGCCAAGGCGCTGGTTACCGACTTTGCGGGGCGCGAGATCACCCCCGCGCTTCGCAGCGACAGTGCCCGCCGCATCGCCGCGCGGCGCGCGACCGAGGAAGCCGCCGAGGGCCTTACCGCCTTTCTTGAGAAACGCCGCCCATATTGGATGAAGACCGATGCGTAAGCTGCTGATTGCCAACCGGGGCGAGATCGCCCGCCGCATCATCCGCACCGCGCACCGGATGGGCATCGAAACCGTAGCCGTCTATTCGGAAGCCGATGCGGACGCGCCGCACGTGCACGAGGCGGGGCAAGCCGTGCTGATCGGCCCGGCACCGGCATCCGAGTCCTACCTGCTCGTTGATCGCATCCTCGATGCCGCCGCGCGCACCAACGCCGATGCGGTGCATCCCGGCTACGGCTTCCTTTCCGAGAATGCGAAGTTCGCGCTCGCCGTGCGCGACGCGGGGCTGACCTTCGTCGGCCCGCCGGTGAAGGCCATCGACGCGATGGGCCTGAAGGACACCGCCAAGAAGCTCATGAAAACCGCCGGTGTACCGGTGACGCCCGGCTACCAGGGCGACGACCAGAGCCTCGCGCGGCTGGAAGCGGCATCGAAGGCGGTCGGCTACCCGCTGCTGATCAAGGCGGTCGCGGGCGGCGGCGGCAAGGGGATGCGGCGCGTGGACGACGCGTCCGAGTTCGCGGACGCACTCATTGCGGCGAAGCGCGAAGGCGAGAAGTCCTTCGGCAACGACGGCGTGATGATCGAGAAGCTGATCCTGCGCCCCCGCCACGTCGAGGTGCAGGTGTTCGCAGACCGTCACGGCAATGCCGTCCACCTGTTCGAACGCGACTGCTCGCTGCAGCGGCGCCACCAAAAGGTGATCGAGGAAGCCCCCGCCCCCGGCCTTTCCGCCTCGCTGCGCAAGGCGCTCGGTGCCGCAGCCGTGAAGGCAGCCACCGCGATCGGCTATGAGGGTGCGGGGACGATCGAGTTCATCCTCGATTGCGACGATGTCGATACCACCGGCGATCCGAAGTTCTACTTCATGGAGATGAACACCCGGCTGCAGGTGGAGCATCCGGTGACCGAGTTCATCACCGGCACCGATCTTGTCGAGTGGCAGATCCGGGTTGCGCGCGGCGAGAAATTGCCGCTGACGCAAGATGAGCTCCGCATCGAGGGCCACGCGGTCGAGGCCCGGCTTTATGCCGAAGACCCCGAGAGCGGCTTCCTGCCCTCCACGGGACGGCTGCGGCAGCTCGTTTACCCCGAAGGCCGCCCCGGCGTGCGCATCGACAGCGGCGTCGTGGAAGGCGGCGAGATCAGCATCCACTACGACCCGATGATCGCCAAGGTGATCGCGCACGGGGCCGACCGCCAGAGCGCCATCGACCGGCTGGTCGGCGCGCTCGACGCCACGATCGTGGAAGGCGTGCGGACGAACCGCGCCTTCCTTGCGCGGCTCGTCGATCATCCGTCATTCCGCGACGGCGATGTCGACACCGGTTTCATCGCGCGCCACGCCGAGAGCCTGAAACCGCCGACGGACATTCCGGACCGTGTGCTGGCGCTGGCCGCGCTCACGCGCGTCGGCAGCTACAATCCGCCCACCGCGCAAACAATGTTCGAGCGCGCGGGCGCATGGCGCATGAACCTGCCGAGCCGCCGCCATGTCGATCTGTTCCCCGAAGGCGGCGAGAAGCGGGCGCTGAGCCTGACACCCGAAGGCGCGGCATACCGCATCGACGGCCTCGATGAACCTGTCACCGGCGCGCTGCTGTGGACGGGACCGCAGAGCGTGGAAGCCGACCTTGGCGGCGAACTCGTGCGCGCGACCATCGTGGAGCGCGACGGCAGCTTCGAACTCAGGATCGGCGGCCGCGTGTTCGTCATCGGAACCTCGGCGCCGGATGCCGAAGCGGCAGAAGGCGGCAGCGGACGCATCACCGCGCCGATGCCGGGCCGCGTGCTCGCGGTGTTCGTGAAGCCGGGCGACAAGGTGGAGGCCGGTGCCCGCCTGCTCGTGCTGGAAGCGATGAAAATGGAAAACCGCATGACCGCGCCGGTTTCGGGCACGGTCGCGAAGGTCGGCGTGGCGGAGGGCGACCAGGTCGCCGAAGGCACGCTGCTGGTTGAAATCGAAAGCGAGGACCAATGAGCCTGTCCCTTCTCAACTTCGCCCACGGCGAAACCATCGATATGCTGCGCGAAACCGTGCGCGCATTCACGCAGGACAAGATCGCCCCGCGCGCCGCGCAGATCGACGCCGAGAACAAGTTCCCGCGCGACCTTTGGCCGGAGCTTGGCGCTCTCGGCCTTCACGGCATCACCGTGTCGGAGGAGGACGGCGGCGCTGGGCTCGGCTACCTCGCGCACGTGGTGGCGATGGAAGAGATCAGCCGCGCTTCGGCCTCCGTGGGCCTCAGCTATGGCGCGCACTCCAACCTCTGCATCAACCAGCTGAAGCGCTGGGGCACGGCGGAGCAGAAGGCGAAGTACCTGCCGAAGCTGATTTCCGGCGAGCATGTCGGCAGCCTTGCCATGTCCGAGCCCGGGTCAGGGTCCGACGTCGTCTCGATGCGCCTGAAGGCGGAGCGCAAGAACGACTGCTATGTGCTCAACGGCAACAAGATGTGGATCACCAACGGGCCGGAGGCGGACACGCTGATCGTCTACGCCAAGACCGACCCGGAAGCGGGCCCGCGCGGCATCACGGCCTTCCTCATCGAGCGCGGCTTCAAGGGCTTTTCCACGGCACAGAAGCTCGACAAGCTCGGGATGCGCGGTTCGGACACGTGCGAACTGGTGTTCGAGGATTGCGAGGTGCCTTACGAGAACATCGTCGGCGAAGAGGGCAAGGGCGTGAATGTGCTCATGTCCGGCCTCGACTACGAGCGCGTCGTGCTCTCGGGCGGTCCGCTCGGCATCATGGCCGCCGCGCTCGACGTTGTCGTGCCCTATGTCCACGAACGCAAGCAGTTCGGAAAGGCCATCGGCACCTTCCAGCTGATGCAGGGCAAGATCGCCGACATGTACGTGACGTTCTCCACGGCGCGTTCATACGTCTACGCCGTTGCGCAGGCGTGCGACCGGGGCGAGACGACGCGCAAGGACGCGGCGGGCTGCATCCTCTATTCGGCCGAGAAGGCGACATGGATGGCGCTCGAAGCGATTCAGACGCTTGGCGGCAACGGCTATATCAACGAGTATCCGACCGGACGCCTGCTGCGCGACGCCAAGCTCTACGAGATCGGCGCGGGCACGAGCGAAATCCGCCGCTACCTCATCGGCCGCGAGCTGTTCGAGGAAACCGCCTGACCTGAAAGGACCGCCCATGCGCCGACTGCTGCCGTTTCTCCTGATGATGATCGCGGCACCGGCGCTGGCGGCGACGCCCGAGGAACGGCTCGCAGCAGCGGGACATAGCCTGCCGACGGCGCCAAAGCCGGCGGCGACCTATGTGACATCGGTGGAGACCGGCAACCTGCTGTTCCTCTCCGGCCACATCGACTGCATCGGTGGCGGCAAGCGTGGCAAGGTGGGCGCTAAGGTTACGCTCGATGAAGGCAAAGCCGAAGCGCAGCGTGTCGGCCTCTGTATGCTGGCGACGATCAAGGACGCGCTCGGCGGCGACCTCGCGCGCGTGAAGCGCTTCGTGCGCATCCTCGGGATGGTCAACAGCGCGCCGGACTTCGTGCAGCAACCGCAGGTGATCAACGGCTTTTCTGAACTGATGAAGACCGCGTTCGGCGACAACGGCCTTGGCGCGCGTTCGGCCGTCGGCGTTGCCTCGCTCCCGGCGGGCTATGCGGTCGAGATCGAGGCGACGATCGAAATCGCGCGCTGATGCGCATCCTCGGCGCCGTGCTCGCAGGCGGGGAAAGCCGCCGCTTCGGCAGCGACAAGGCCGAGGCGCTGCTGGATGGCAAACGCCTGATCGACCACGCCGCCGCCAGCATCGCGCCCTTCTGCGAAACCGTAGTGATCGTGGGGCGTACCGGCGGCGTACCGGATCGCCCTGCCCCCGGCCTCGGCCCGCTCGGAGGCCTGTGCGGCGCGCTCACCTGCGGGGCGGACGCGGGCTTCGAGGCCGTGCTGACGACGGCGTGCGATGTGCCGGACCTGCCCGAGACGTTGCTGTTGGCGCTCGCGGGGGCCCCGCCCGCCGTGGCCGCTAGCCTGCCGGTCGTCGGCGTGTGGCCCACATCGCTAGCGGGCCGGCTCGCGGACTATCTCGAAAGCGGATCGCCGCGCGCCATGCGGGCGTGGTGCGAGACGGCGGACGCAACGATGATGGCGTGGCCGGAGCCGATCCCGAACATCAACCGGCCAGAAGACCTACGCTGAGGGCGGGTCCGCGATCATTGCGGTGAAGCTGCATTCCGCCGCGACCTTGCCGCCGACGATGCTGGCCACGCCGTTGAACTTGCAGACCCGCGAGCGGCGCTGCACAAACTCGACGTCGAGGTTCAGCAGAACGCCCGGCTCGACCGGCTGGCGGAACTTAGCGTTCTCGATCGCCATGAACAGCACAAGCTTGCCCAGCGCCTCATCGCCGAGCGACTTCATCGCCAGAACACCCGCAGTCTGCGCAAGCGCCTCGACGATCAGCACGCCGGGCATGATCGGGCGCTGCGGGAAGTGGCCCTGGAAGAACGGCTCGTTGATCGTCACCGCCTTGATGCCGCGCGCGCGCTCGTTCGGCACGAAATCGACCACGCGGTCGACAAGCAGCATGGGATAGCGGTGTGGGAGCAGTGCCATCACTGCTCCCACCTCGATCGCGTCGAAGCTTTCCGACAAGGTTATGCCGTTACTTCTGCGCCGGAGCGGCCGGCGGGTTCACGTTTACGCGCGGCAGCGCCGAGTTGAGACGCGTCATCACCTCGTTCGTCACGTCGAGCGACTGCGCGGTGGCGAGCGTCACGTCGCGGTCGAGCGCGAGGCTGGCGCCCTTCTCGCGCATCACGGCGGTGATGATCGGGTTCACCGCTTCGAGAATCTGCTGGCGCACGTACTGCACGGAGCGGGCATAATCCTGCTCCTTGCCGCGCACTTCGTTCTCGGCGGTCACCTGGCGCTGCTGAAGCTCCTTGGCCTTCGCCTGGAACGCTTCCTTCGCCATCGACGGCTGTGCCTTCTGCAGGCTCTCGTACTCGCCGCGGAACTGGTCGCCGAGCGTCTTGGCGCGCGCCTGGACGCTTTCGAACTTCGCCTTCAGCTGCGGTTCGGCGCTCTTCGAGGCAGCCGACTCAGCCGCGATGCGGCCCATGTCGACGACGACGATCGGCGGTGCTGCCTGTGCGAGCGCAACAGTCGGAAGCGCCGTGAACGCGAGAGCGCCGGCAATGACGGCGCGGGTAAGCATTTTCATCAGAATTGGGTCCCTACGTTGAATTGGAACAACTTGGTATCATCGCCGTCCTGTTTGACGAGCGCTTTGGCAACGTCAATACGGAACGGGCCGAACGGAGAGTTCCAGTTGACGCCGAAGCCGACGGCGACACGCGGCTTCCAAGTATCGCCCAGATAGAACTCCTTGAAGCCGGCTTGATATGTCGGATCGCCGTTGGCGTCGACGCCGGTCTGAATTTGCCGGATATCCTGCAGGTCTGTGGACGGATTGAAATTCGTGTTCCACAGCGCGCCGACATCGACGAATATCGACGGCCGCAGGCCCATCTCGGCGGCGCCTGCGCTCAGCGGAATCTGCACCTCGCCGCGCACCTGATAATAGGTCTCGCCGCCGATCGAGTCGTCTTGCGCCCCACTGTTGTCGGTCAGCAGCGTGTAGTCCGCTGGGTCCGAAGCACTCGTGCTGTCATAGTAGCGACGGATCACGCGCGGGCCGATGCCGCGGATGTCGAAGCCGCGCATACGCGGTTCGCCGAGGAAGAAGCGGTCCGTCAGGCGGATGTTGTCGCCGCCCCAGCCGAAGATATAGCCCGCTTCAAGCCCGAGGTTCAGGATGAAGTTGCTGCCGAACAGGCGCCAGTATTTGTCTGCATTGAGGCGCGAGCGGACGTACTGCACGCTGCCGCCGACGCCGGCGATGTCCTGGCTGATCATGAAGCGATGGCCCGCGCTCGGGCGGATGGCATTGTTGCGCGTATCGTAGGCGATCGAATAGCCGAGCGAGGAGGTCGTGCGCTTGCCGACCGCATCGCAGAGGAAGCGGCCCGCGAGCAGCGGATTGCAGACACCGTTCGTGTAGAAGGTGCCTTCATCGAGCGACACGTCGTCGTAGCTGAGACCGTAGCGGAACGAGGCCGACCAGAATTCGGTGATCGGGAAGCCCGTGCGGATCTGGAAGCCGGTCGTCGACTGCTCGTAGGTGGTGTCGCGGTCGCCGTTGCCGAGGAAACGGAAGCTGTTGTAGTCGCGGCGGAAGATATCGCCGCCGAGCGCGAGGTTGCGGCCGAACAGGTATGGCTCGGTGAAGCCGATTTCCGCCGACTGCGAGTACTTCGACCAGTTGACCGAGGCGCGCAGTTCCTGGCCCATGCCGCGGAAGTTGCGCTGCCGGATCGACAGGTTGACGAGGAAGTTCTCAAGGCTCGAATAGCCCGCCGAGACCTGAAGCTCGCCGGTCGCCTGCTCCTCGAGGTTGGCTTCGAGGATCACCTTGTCCGGCCCCGAGCCCTGCTTCTGCTGGATTTCGAGGTTTTCCTGGAAGTAGCCGAGGCTCTGGATGCGGTCGCGCGAGCGCTTGACGCGGAAGCTGTTGAACGCGTCGCCTTCCGCGAGACGGAACTCGCGGCGGATCACGTGATCCTTGGTGATCGTGTTGCCGTTGATCTCCACCCGCTCCACGTAAACGCGCGGGGTTTCGTTGATGACGAACGTCACCCCCATCTCGCGCTTTTCCTTGTCGCGGTTGAAGCGGGGGTTGATGTCGGCAAACGCATAGCCGAGGAGACCGACCGATTCCGACAGGCTCGTCACCGTGTCCTCGATCTCCTTGGCGTTGTACCAGTCGCCCTGCTTCATCGGAAGCATACGCTTGAAATTGTCTTCCTTGATGTCGCGGATCTGGCTTTCGAGGTCGACCTCGCCGAACTTGTAGCGCTCGCCTTCCTCCACCACGTAGGTGATGATGAAGTCCTTGCGGTCCGGCGTCAGCTCGGCGACCGACGACACCACGCGGAAATCCGCATAGCCCTGCGTCAGGTAATATTGGCGCAGCTTCTGCTGGTCATAGGCCGAGCGATCGGGATCGTACGTATCGTTCGAGGTGAAGAACTTGTACCACTTGGCTTCCTTGGTGGCCATTTCGCCGCGCAGGTCACCGTCCGAGAACTTGGTGTTGCCGACGATGTTGATGCGCCGGACCTTGGACTTCGGCCCCTCGTCGATCTCGAACACGACGTCGACGCGGTTCTGGTCGAGCTGGACGATCTTCGGCTCAACGGCGGCAGCGAAGCGGCCCTGACGGCGGTAGAGTTCGAGAATGCGCGCAACGTCCGCGCGCGCCTTGGAGCGCGTGAAGATCTGGCGCGGCGCGAGCTTGATCTCGTCCTTGAACTTCTCGTCCTTCACGCGCTTGTTGCCTTCAAGCACGATGCGGTTGACGACGGGGTTCTCGCGCACGTCGACGATCAGCTCGCCCTGTCGGTCGCGGATCGTCACGTCGGCGAAGAGCTCGGTGGCGTAGAGATCCTTCAGCGCGCGGTCGAGTCGGTTGCGATCGTAGCTGTCGCCGGCCGACAGGCCCACATATGAACGCACCGTCTCCGGCTCCAGACGCTCCGCGCCGCGGATCGTGATCGAACGCACAACGCCGTCCTGCTGGGCAGCGGCAGAAGGCGCGGGCGTGGCTTCCGGGGCCGCTTCCGCAGGCTGCACGTCCTGCGCCAGCGCGGGCTGCGACAGGCCGAGCGCACTGCCGAGGAGCAGCGCAGAGACCCAGTTACGATGCATGGCGGCCGGCATCAGCGTCTGTTGGCCCACAGGTTCCCCACTCTCGTTCAAATCTTATGGCCGCATCTCAGCCGATTAGCCCGGCGACATGCTTGAACACGCCAAAAGATGCAAGGTCGTTCCAAGTTACGATCAGCATGAAGGAGATGAGAAGTGCAAAGCCGGTCATGAAAGCCCACTCCTGCACCTGCGGCGGAATCGGCTTCCGGCGCACAGCCTCCGCTGCGTAGATCGCGAGGTGCCCCCCATCCAGCATGGGGATGGGAAGCAGGTTGATGAAGCCAAGGTTGATCGAGACGAGTGCCATCAGGTTCACGAAGGCCTCGATGCCCATCGTGCCCGCCTGCCCCGAGACCTCGGCGATCTTGAGCGGCCCGCCAAGCTCCTTCACCGAACGACGGCCGGTGACGATCTGGACGAGGCCTTCCACCATCATGCCGGTGGTAGCGAACACAGCCTCGGTGCCATACCAGAGCGATTCCACGGGGCCGCGTTCGATAACGCCGCGCTCTTCGCCGATGAGGCCGATGCGCGGAATCGTGAAGGTCTTGCCGAAGCGGTCCTTCTCTTCGATGAGGTCGGGAGTCAGTACGATGTTCCGAACCGCGCCCGCGCGCTCGAAATCGACCGAAACGGGCGTACCGGGGTTGATCATCACGATGCCGATGATGTCCTCGAAGCGCTCGATCGCCTTGCCGTCCACCTTGAGGATACGGTCACCGGGGGCGAGCCCTGCCCTGTCCGCAGCGGACTCCGTCACGATGTTGGAAACCACCGGCGAGGTATAACTCTGACCATAGATGGCGATGAACGTGGCAAAGATCAGGATCGCCGCCGCGAAGTTCACGAACGGACCCGCCGCGACGATGATCGCGCGCTGCCAGAGCGGCTTGAAAGCGAACAAGAACGGCTTTTCGGCCGGATTCACGCGCGCAGCCTCCTGCGGCAGGCTCGCTGCGTTGGCGTCGCCGGTGAACTTCACATAGCCGCCGAGCGGCAGCCAGCCGACCTTCCAGCGCTCGCCGCGCCGGTTCGTCCAGCCGAAAATCTCGCGGCCGAAGCCGATCGAGAAGCTGTCCACCGCCGTGTTGAACATGCGCCCGGCGAGGTAGTGGCCCATCTCGTGGATGAACACGAGCGGGCTGATCATCGCCACGAACATCAAGATCGTGAACAGGATACCCGGGGACGGCAGGATTTCCATCAGTGTGCGCGACCTCTTATGTGCGTCTCGCCGACACGCCGCGCCTCGCTGTCGCAGGCCAGCACGTCACCGAGCGATTCGACGGCGTGACCGCCGACGGCTTCCATCGTTTGCTCCACAATCGCGGCAATATCGAGGAAGCCGATTCTCCCTTCCAGAAATGCCGCGACCGCCACTTCGTTGGCGGCGTTTAACACTGTGGGAGATGAACCGCCGATGACAAGCGCCTCGCGGGCGAGGCGGAGCGCGGGAAAACGTGCGGGATCGGGTGCCTCGAAATCGAGCCGCGCGACCTGCGCGAGATCGAGCCGCGCGCAGGGTGTCGCCATCCGGTCCGGCCACGAAAGCGCATAGGCGATGGGAATCCGCATATCGGGCGACCCCAGCTGCGCGAGCATCGAGCCGTCGACATACTCGACAAAGCTGTGAACCACCGATTGCGGGTGCACGATGACGTCCAGCTGCCTCTCCTCCACCGGGAACAGGTGATACGCCTCGATAAGCTCCAATCCCTTGTTCATCAGCGTGGCGGAATCGACGGAAATCTTGGCACCCATCGACCAGACCGGGTGAGCGACGGCCTCTGACGGTGTCACCGCCGCCATTTCAGGGAGGCTGCGCGTGCGGAACGGGCCGCCGCTCGCCGTGAGGATGATGCGCGAAACGCGCTCCGGGTTCTCGAAATCGAAGACCTGGTGGATGGCATTGTGCTCGGAATCGACCGGGAGCAGATGCGCTCCGCTGCGCTTTGCCCGCGCATTCACGAGTTCGCCCGCGCAGACGAGCGTTTCCTTGTTGGCGAACGCCACGCGCGCGCCGCGCTCGACGGCGCGGAGCGTCGGCGGCAGGCCCGCGGCGCCAACGATGGCGGCCATCACGATGTCGCTCGGCACGTCGGCTGCGTCACTGAGCGCCTGCACGCCTGCCGCCGCTGCGATGCCCGATCCTGCGAGCGCATCCTTGAGGTCAGCGTAGGCGCTGTCGTCCGCAACGACCGCCATGCGGGCGCCAAGGCGGCGCGCTTCAGCGGCAAGGCTGCGCACGTCGCGGTTCGCGGTGAGCACGTCGACGGACCAGCGTTCGGGTTCGCGCGCGACGAGGTCGATCGTCGAGCGGCCGACCGAGCCAGTGGCGCCGAAGATGCTGATCGTGCGCGCGGTCATCGGGCAAGGCCGATCGCGATGGCGACGAGCACGCTCACCGGCACCACGCCGTCCAGCCTGTCCATCATGCCGCCGTGCCCGGGCAGGATGCTGCCGGAATCCTTGACGCCCGCGCGGCGCTTCAGGTGGCTTTCGAAGAAGTCGCCTACCTGCGCCGCGACCGCGAGGCTAGCGCCGAGCGCCGCCGCGAAGGCGGGTTCGAGGCCGAGACCGAACTGGCGGGAGAGCAGCCACGCTGTCAGCGCCGCCGCGACCATGCCGCCGCCGAGACCCGCCCACGTCTTCGAAGGGCTGATGCGCGGCGCGATCTTGGGACCGCCGATGGTGCGGCCGGAGAAATAGGCGGCGATGTCGGTCGCCCAGACGATCGCGAGCGCCCAGATCACAAGCTGCGCGCCGAGCGGTTCCGCACGAAGCCAGACGAGCGCGATCCCCGGAAACGCGGCGTACAGCACGCCCCATGCCGCGATGCGGGCGAGGAAGAACAGGCTCGCTGCGGTCACACCAACCAGCACCAGCGCATAGGCGAGGTAGCCGAGGTGCGTGAACAGTACCGCCCCGGCGAGCGCGAACATGCCGGCCAGCCGCACCGAGCGGCCGACGCGGTGCATCGCGCACCACTCTCCGTAGATGAGCAGGATGACGACGGCGGCGAGGAGCGCGAAGGCGATGCCGCCAAGCCATACCGCGCCGAGCGCGAGCGCGATCAGTGCGATACCGACAACGATGCGCGGCAAGAGGTCGCCGTAGCGCGACCCCGGCTTCACGGCAGGCTCAGAGCCCGCCATAGCGCCGTTCGCGCACACCGAACGCTTCGACGGCGCGGCGCAGCGACTCGCCGTCGAAATCCGGCCAGTATTGCTCGGTGAACACCAGCTCCGCGTAAGCCGCCTGCCACATCAGGAAGTTCGAGAGGCGCTGCTCGCCCGAAGTGCGGATCACGAGATCGAGCTGCGGCAGCTCGGCGGTGTCGAGGCGCGCCGTGATGTCCGCGGGCGTCACGGCATCGGGCGCCATGCGTCCGGCAGCGACGTCATGCGCGATGCTGCGCACGGCGCGCGTGATCTCGTCCTGCGAGCCGTAGTTGAGCGCGATGACGAGCCGCAGGCGCGTATTGCCTGCCGTGCGGGTTTTGGCGCCTTCAAGCAGCGCGAGAATATCCGGCGACAAACGGCTGTAATCGCCAATGAAGCTGAGGCGCACGCCGTTCCGGTCCAGCTCTGCGATCTCGCTGAGGAGATATTGCTTGAGCAGGCCCATCAGGTAACCGACCTCGTCCTCCGGACGCTTCCAGTTCTCGGAGGAAAAGGCGTAGAGCGTCAACACCTCGATACCGAGATCTGGCGCGGCCTCGACGACCTTGCGCACCGCCTCGACGCCGGACTTGTGCCCGGCGATGCGCGGCAGGCGCCGAGCCTTCGCCCAGCGACCATTGCCGTCCATGATGATGCCGACATGGCGCGGCCCCGCGGACTCCTGCCCGCTGGCAGCCCTTGTCTCGGGGCGTGCGGCTGGCGGAACGGCAGGCGACGTCACTGGCCGAGGATTTCCTTTTCCTTGGCGGCGCAGACGGCGTCAACATCGGCGATTGCCTTGTCGGTGAGCTTCTGCACTTCGGTCTCGAGGCGCTTTTCCTCGTCCTTGCCGATCTCGCCCTTCTTTTCCGACGCCTTCAGCGCATCCATGCCGTCACGGCGGACGTTGCGCACGGCGATCTTCGCCTTTTCGCCGTACTGCGAGGCGAGCTTGGCGAGTTCCTTGCGGCGCTCCTCGGTAAGGTCAGGGATCGGGAGGCGCAGCGTCTGGCCGTCGACGATCGGGTTGAGGCCGAGCCCGGCGGCGCGGATCGCCTTTTCGACCGGCTGCACGTTGCTGCGGTCCCACACCTGCACGGCGAGCATACGCGCTTCGGGCGCCGTCACCGTCGCCACCTGGTTCAGCGGCATGTGCGCGCCATAAACCTCTACATTGACCGGATCGAGCAGCGACGTGGAGGCGCGGCCCGTACGGAGGCCGCCGAGGTCGTGCTTCAGCGCGTCGAGCGCGCCCGTCATACGGCGTTCGATGTCAGCCTTGTTGTAGCTCATGCTCAGTCCCCTCGGGTCTATTGGTTGCGCACGATCGTGGAGACGCCTTCGCCCGCAAGAACCCGCGCAAGGTTGCCGTGTTCCCGGATATTGAAGACAACGATCGGAATAGCATTTTCGCGGCAGATCGCGACGGCGGACGCGTCCATCACCTTGAGATTGTCGGCAAGCACCTTGTCGTAGCCGAGGGACTCGTAACGCGTCGCGCTTTTGTCCTTCTTCGGATCGGCATTGTAGACGCCATCGACGCTGGTGCCCTTGAAGAGCGCGTCGCACTGCATTTCCGCTGCGCGCAATGCAGCGGCCGTGTCGGTCGTGAAATACGGGTTGCCGGTGCCCGCCGCGAAGATGACGATCCGGCCTTTTTCCATGTGCCGCACGGCGCGGCGGCGGATGTAGGGCTCGCAGACGCTCGACATCGGGATCGCGGACTGGACGCGTGTGTCGACGCCCATGCGCTCGAGGCTGTTCTGCACGGCGAGCGCGTTCATCACGGTCGCCAGCATCCCCATGTAATCGGCGCTCGCACGGTCGAAACCCTGCTCTGCCGCCGCGAGGCCCCGGAAGATGTTGCCGCCGCCAACGACGAGGCAAAGCTCGAAGCCCGCTTCCTTGGCGATGCGGACTTCATCCGCGACGCGGTTGACGGTGGAGGTATCGATGCCGAACGACTGGTCGCCCATCAGCGCCTCGCCCGACAGTTTCAGAAGAATGCGCTTGAACGGCTTAGATGACATACTTTTTGTCGCGCCTCCCAATACGCGGGGCGCACCTTAGTTGGCCGGCGGGGGGCGGACAAGCGCCGCCACCCCGCTTTCGGCTGAATTTTAACGACCGACGGCGGCTGCGACTTCAGCCGCGAAATCGGTCTCTTCCTTCTCGATGCCCTCGCCGAGCTGGAAGCGCACGAACTCGGCAATCTTCACCGGCGTGCCGAGGTCTTTCGCGGCCTTGGCGACCACGTCCAACACCTTGCTCTTGCCGTCGATCACGAAGATCTGGCCGAGCAGCGTCGATTCGCCGAGGAACTTGCGGACGCCGCCTTCCACCATCTTCTCGACGATGTCGGCGGGCTTGCCCGACTGCGCGGCTTTCTCGCGCGCGATCGAACGCTCACGCTCGACAACGGCCGGGTCGACGCCCGTCTCGTCGAGCGCCAGCGGGTTCGCGGCGGCGATGTGCATGGCGAGCTGCTTGCCGAGCGCTTCGAGCTGGGCGGCATCGCCCGTCGATTCGATCGCGACGAGCACACCGATCTTGCCGAGGCCCGGCGCGGCGGCATTGTGCACATAGGACGACACGACGCCTGCAGGCACCGAAACCTGCGCGATGCGACGCAGCGACTGGTTCTCGCCGATCTTCGCGATGTTGTCCGTCAGCGCTTCCGAGACCGGCTTGCCGGCGGCGGTGTTCTGCGCACCGAGCGCGGCAACGTCCGTGGTGCCGCTCGCGAGCGCGAGGTCGGTCACTTCGCGCACGAAGCCCTGGAAGATGTCGTTCTTCGCAACGAAGTCGGTTTCCGAGTTCACCTCGACCGCCGTGCCCTTCGTGCCGCTGGTGGCGACGCCGACGAGGCCTTCGGCGGCCGTACGGCCCGCCTTCTTGGCGGCGGTGGCGAGGCCCTTGGCGCGCAGCCAGTCGACCGCAGCTTCGAAATCGCCGCCGGTTTCGGTGAGCGCCTTCTTGCTGTCCATCATGCCGGCGCCGGTGCGCTCGCGCAGATCCTTCACAAGCTGTGCCGTGATCTCGGCCATGTGCTTAATCCCTTCTGTCTTTGAATGAGGCGGGGCGGCTGCCCGTTACGGCGCCGCCCCTTCCGTTTTGTGACACACCGCCCGAAAAGCGGCGCGTGGGGCGTCAGGCGGCGACTTCGGCCTGCGGCTCAGCCGCTGCACCGAGGTCTGCACCCAGATCGCGCTGACGGTTTTGGTTGCCGCCGAGAACCGCGTCCGCGATCGCATCGCAGTAGAGGCGGATCGCACGCGAGGCGTCGTCGTTGCCCGGGATCGGGAACGCGATGCCGCTCGGGTCGCTGTTCGTGTCGAGGATCGCGATCACCGGGATGCCGAGCACGTTGGCTTCCTTGACGGCGAGGTCTTCCTTGTTCGTGTCGATGACGAACATCACGTCCGGCAGGCCGCCCATGTCGCGGATACCGCCGAGCGAGGCTTCGAACTTGTCGCGCTCACGCGTCATCTTCAGCACTTCCTTCTTGGTGAGGCCGTGCGTGTCGCCGGCAAGCTGCTCTTCGAGCTGCTTGAACTTGCGGATCGACTGCGAGATCGTCTTCCAGTTGGTGAGCATACCGCCCAGCCAGCGGTGGTTCACGAAGTGCTGACGCGAACGGCGCGCGGCCTCCGCGATCGGCTCCTGCGCCTGCCGCTTGGTGCCGACGAACAGCACCTTGCCGCCGGCAGCAACCGTGGCGCGGACGAATTCAAGTGCGCGCGCGAACTGCGGCACGGACTGCGACAGATCGATGATGTGCACGCCATTGCGATCGCCGAAGATGTAAGGCTTCATCTTCGGGTTCCAACGGTGCGTCTGGTGACCAAAGTGGGCGCCGGCTTCCAAAAGCTGCGCCATCGTGACGACGGGTGCCGCCATAATCGTTTCTCCTTCCGGTTTTACCTCGATGCAGGAGGAAGGCAGCGGACCGCCCACCGGATATGTTCCCGCATCTGTGGAATGCGGCGGCCTTTAGCCCCGCGCGGCGGCAAATGCAAGGGGTGAGCGCGGCCCAGCACTTGTCCCGGCGATTGTCCGGGGGATGAAAGCCGTGTACTGCGTATCAGGCGCAAAGATCGTCTTGGGAGGACGACATGCTCAAGTCCGCGCTTATTCTCGGCATGGCCGCTACGGCGGCGGGGTCGGCGGCTCCCGATACGGGGCGGGCCGACCGAAACAGTGTGTTCGTACTGTTCAGCGGCGGCGCGCCCACGATCCAGATCAACACCGGCACGCGCGCTTGCCCCCTTGAAGCGCCGAAAGCATCGTCCGCGCGCCGCAGCAAACCGGTGTTCACGATCTACTGATCCAAGGGCCTACTGACCTGAGGGCGGAAGCCCCTGCACAGCGAGCGCCGCATTGTAATAGCGCGGATCGGCAGTCACTTCGCGGCCCAGCCACGCCGGCCGGATCACGGCTTCATCCTCACGCTCCAGCTCGCATTCCGCGATTACCAGACCGGAAAATTCGCCTTCGAAAACATCGACTTCCCACAGCCTTCCATCTTCGATGACGTCATATCGCCGCTTGGCGAGCAGCCGCCCGCTGCGCAGCGCAATCAGCGCGCGCGCGTCTTCGAGCGGCACATCATATTCGAACTCGTCGCGGGAAAGGCCGGACACGCGGCCCTTGATGGTAAGCCTGCCGCCCGCATCATCAATGACCCGCACGCGCACTGATGCGTGCTCGCCGCGCGCGATATAGGCCTGCGCCATCGCCCGGCTGCGCACAACGCCCGCGCGCCAGCCATCACCCGTCACCAGGAACTTGCGTTCGATCTCGCGCGCCATCAGACCCTGGCCATCACGCGGCGTCGCGCCAGCCGCCCCACGCGCGCTCCCAGCGGCGCAGGCGCGCCTTGCATGGCTCCTCGAAAAGCACGGCGCCAAGCTTCAACGCTTCTTTTTCAAGCGCGTGCCGCCGTTCGGTCGCCGCCTTTTCAAGACGCCTGAGCGCCTTCTCCTTGCGATTGTGGAGCCGCGCCTCGAGCGCGCAGAGGTCGTGCTGCTCGCCGAGAAGATTGCCGAGCCGCCCCAGCATCTCGCCGCGCGCGCCGAGACCGGAATCGATATCGTGGAGCAGGCGCACCTGAAAGCCGTGGTCCTTGATGTGCTTGCGCCACTCGTGGAAGGCCTCGATATCGCCGCCCGCCGCCTCATCCATCAGCGCTGTCGCCTTGCGGCAGGTCCGCCGCAGCCCCTTGCGAAGCGCACCGAACCCGTCGCGTTCGAGCCGCCACTCCCCGGCCGCAGCCCGCAGCGCGAGAAGCCGCGCGCGCGTCTCATCAAGCACTGCACCGCGCACGCGCAGAGCCGCCGCCTGCTCGTCCGCCTCCAGCTCCGTGCGGAATGCGGTAAGCGTCTTGCCGCTGCTTTCGGCTGCAACGCTGTCGAACGTCGCGATCAGCACCTGCGCCTCACGCACGTCGGCAAGCCTTGCCGCGAGCGTGCGCAGCGCCGCGTTCGCCTCGGAATAGCCGGGAAAGACCGCGCGCAGCAGCCGCAGCAGCGCGCGTATCCGCTTGGTTGCCGTGCGGACGCCATGGACGCTGCGCTCAAGATCAGCGTCCGCGCTCGCCAGCGCCGCAAGCGCGCCGTCAAGCTGCTCGGCCGCGATCCGGCGCAGCGCGGCCTCGATGCCAGCGTCGCCCGGCGCGAAACGATAGGCCATAGGTCGATGTCGCTCCGCCTTGTTTCAGCAAGCCGCTATAGGCGCTTGGCGCACAAAAAAAAACGGCGGACGCAAACTCAATGCGTTCCGCCGTCAGTTTCTCGGTGTGGGTCAGCTCAGGCAATCGACCCAGACCGAAAGCTGCGGGGCCTGTCCATACAGACATCCTCGCGCTGCCAGCCTTGCTTCAGCAAGGGGAGTGCCAGAACATCAATCGTTTTGAATCAATGACTTGTGAATGACGTCACTTTGACGATTCTGTACCGCCCGCCCCATTCCGGGACAGTCAACGCAATCTGCCCGCCGCTGCCCACCAGCCCGGATGCGCGGCCACGATGGCGGCCCGGGCTGCCTCGGCATCTGCATCCGTATCAAACAGCGCAAAGCAGGTCGCGCCCGAGCCCGACATGCGGACAAGCAAGGCGCCCGGCTGCGCTGCCAGCACGTTCAGCACCGTTCCGATCGCCGGGCACAGCGATATGGCAGGCATCTGAAGGTCGTTGCGGCCCGCCAGTGCGGCTGCGAGCGGCGGACCAAACGCGAGCGCCCCCCGGTCGATGCCGTCCCAAGCCACGAACACGGGCCCGGTCGCGAGCGGTGCGCCAGGATTGACGAGGAGCACGACTTTGCCGCGCACATCGTCGCCTTCCAGCGTGCGAAGCTGCTCCCCTACCCCATCACCGCGCTGTGTACGGCTGCCGACGCAGGCGGGCACGTCCGCGCCGAGCGTCGTGGCGATCATGCACAGCGCTTCCTCGGCGGCATCGATTCCCCAGTAGCGGTTGAGGAGTCGCAGCGCCGCTGCCGCGTCCGCCGAACCGCCGCCGATGCCGGAGGCGACCGGCAGGCGCTTGTCGAGCGTGAGCGCCGCGCCCATCTTGACGCTGTAGGTGTCCGCAAGTGCACGCGCCGCGCGCATCACGAGGTTACTCTCGTCCACAGGCAAGCCGTCGCCGAACGGGCCGCGGATGGTGAGCGTGACGTCATCCGCCGCGCGCACGGAGAGACCATCGCCGAAATCCGCGAATGCGAAGATGGTTTCGATGTCGTGGTAACCGTCCGCGCGGCGACGGCGCACGTGGAGCGCGAGGTTGATCTTCGCCCAGCCGATTTCGGCGGCGGCTTCGCCGGTCACTTCTTCGCCGTATCCCTCAGCGCGAGATCGAGACCGTAGTCGTACTTGGCCTCAAGCGTCCCTTTGCGCTCGGGCGTCGGCCCGGCGTCGAGCGCGGCCTTCCAGCGGTGGCGCGCCTCGATGCGGCGGCCGATCATCCAGTAGGCATCGCCGAGGTGCTCGGTGATGACGGGATCGTCGGCAACGGCCGCGACCGCCTGCTCCAGCGTTGCGGCGGCGGCCGCATATTCACCCGCCTGATACTGCGCCCAGCCGAGCGAATCGGTAATGTACCCGTCCTCCGGCGCGAGCCCGTGCGCCTTCTCGATCAGGAGGCGCGCCTCCGGCTTCGAAAGCCCGCGATCGAGGAGCGCGTAGCCGAGATAGTTGAGCAGCGTGGCGTCGCCTGGCTGCTGTCGGATCGCCTCGCGCAGCGACGCCTCCGCCTCGGGCCACTTGCCGGCCTGTTCGAGCGCAGAGCCTTTCAGGAAATGCAGCCGCCAGACGATCGACGCGTCCGCCGGGCCGAGCGCGAGCGCCTTGTCGTAGGCAGCGGCGGCATCGAGGAAGCGCTTCGCCGATTGCAGCGCATCGCCGTAGCGCGCCAGATCCTCAGCGCGGGCGCCTGGCGCGTTCGCGGCGTTCTCCAGAAGCTGCATCGCTTCGGGCTCGCGGTCGAGCCGCGCGAGGATCGCGGCCTCCTGCCCAAGTGCCATCGCCTTCTCATCATCGCTGCCGCGCACCTTGCGAACCGCGTCGAGCGCCGCCTCGTAACGTTCTGAAGCCGCGAGAAGTTCGGTCGTCAGCAACCAGCCCGAGGCCTGATCGGGTGCAAGCATCGTCGCGATGCGCGCCAGCGTGAGCGCAACCGGGATCGGCCGTTCGCGTGAGAGATCGGCCGCCATGCGCAGCGCGAGCAGCGCAACGCCCTCGCTGGCGTTCGCCGGAATACCCACGATCGGCGTACCTGCTGCAAGCGCGGCCTTCGCCGTCTCGACATCGGTGTGCCCCGCCGACTCGGTCAGCCGCTTCAGCGCTTCTTCGGGCTGCTTTTCCGCTTGCAATGCGCGTGCGGCAGCGATGCGCATCCGGACATTACGGCCGCCGTCGTCCTTGGTCAGCTCGTCATAGATTTCAGCTGCTTCCGCATAGCGCTTCGCACGGAACAGCAGGTGTGCGCGGTGCTCCAGCACGTAGGTGCGGGCGAAGCCATCGAGCTTTTCCGCGTCGAGCTTGCGGATGCCCTCGGCAGTCTTGCCGCGCGCCTCGGCGATCCAGGCGTCGATGATCGGCACGATGAAGCTGCCGAAGCCCGCGTCGGTGAGCCGCGCCGTCGCTTCGCGCGCCTCGGTCCACTTCCGCGTCTTGATCGCGTTCGCGACGAGCAGCAGCGTGACGCCGCTGTCGAAGCGGTCCTGCCGTGCCAGCCGCTCGCCGACGCCGACGGCAAGCGCCTCGTCGCCCGCCGCGATGGCGAGGTCGAAGGTCTGCCGCAGCAGTTGTGGATCGTCGGGCGCATAGGTGAGCGCGCCCGCGAAATAGTCCGCCGCCCGCCCGAGTTCGCCGTTCGCCAGCGCGAGGTGACCCTGCACGTAGCTGCCGTAGTCCGCCTCCTTCACCGGCATCACGGTCGCCTGCGCCGCAGGCGTCACAAGCGCGGATACGAGGAGGAAAGCTACGGCTGCACGCATGGGAACCTCGCTACATGTTGGGATAGTTGGGTCCGCCGCCACCTTCCGGCGTGACCCAGTTGATGTTCTGCGTCGGATCCTTGATGTCGCACGTCTTGCAGTGGACGCAGTTCTGCGCGTTGATCTGGAAGCGCGGATTGCCTTCCTCCTGCCCCACCACCTCATAAACGCCCGCCGGGCAATAACGCTGCGCGGGTTCGTCGTAGAGCGGCAGATTGTACGCGATCGGGATCGACGGGTCTTTCAGCTGCAGGTGAACCGGCTGGTCCTCCTCGTGGTTCGTGTTCGACAGGAACACCGAGGAGAGACGATCGAAGGTCAGCACGCCGTCCGGCTTCGGATAGTCCGGCTTCTTGCAGTGCTCCTTGCGCCAGAGCTGCTCGTTGTCCGGGTGGTGCTTCATCGTGAACGGCATACGGATGCCGAAGTGTTCGAGCCACATGGTCGCACCGGCAAGCGCCGTTCCGACGAGGTTGCCGAATTTCTCGACGAGCGGCAGCGTGTTGCGGACGGTGAAGAGTTCCTTCTTCACCCAGCTCTCGTCGTATGCCGCTGTGTAAGCGGAAAGCTCGTCGTTCGCGCGGCCCGCGGTCACCGCCTCGAACGCCGCATCCGCCGCCATGAGTCCGGTCTTGATCGCCGTGTGCGAGCCCTTGATGCGCGGCACGTTGACGAAGCCCGCCGCGCAGCCGACGAGCGCGCCGCCGGGGAACACCAGCTTCGGCACCGCCTGATAACCGCCGTCGTTGATCGCGCGCGCGCCATAGGAGACGCGGCGGCCGCCCTGCAGCATCTTCGCGATCGCCGGATGCGTCTTCCAGCGCTGCATCTCTTCGAACGGCGAAAGGTGCGGGTTGCGGTAGTTGAGCCACGTCACGAAGCCGAGCGCGACCCGCCCGTTCGCCTGATGATAGATGAAGCCACCG
>JAEULI010000082.1 GCA_016793845.1 Sphingosinicella sp. | reverse complement strand
GATCATGAGAACCGCGCCGGCGAGGAGTATGCCCATATGCGGGACGTCCGTCCCGGTTTTCGCGAGCGCCGCCACCGCCGCGTCTCCGAACATCATCAGGATGACGCCGAACCAGCCCAGCATGACGAAACCGAGGACGCTGTTGACGACCTTGCCACCCGTCGTGCCGAACGCCCGAAGCACCAGCTCGTAGCTCGAAAGACCGGACCGCGCACCCGCGACCGATGCAAAGGCCGCCACGACGGCAAGGACTCCACCGCCCAGAAAACAGGCCGCGATGGTATCGGCGAGCGGCATCTGCCCGGCGAACTGCGCGCCCATCACGAAAGCGGGCAGCGTCACCAGACTGGACATGAGGATCATCAGGATCCGAAAGCCATGTACCCGTTGATCGGCCGATATCCCGCTTGCTTCCCCTGTCGGCATTAATTTGCTCCCGCCCTCCTCAGAACATGTACGAGAGCTCAACGCCATATCGCCGTTTCAGGTTCGGACGACGGACATTGGCACCAAGGCCGATGGGAGGAAAGTCCTGAATGACCTCCACGGGCTGGCGCGTATTGGTGACGTTGCGGCCGAAAGCGACGATTGACCAGCTTTCCGTCTTGAGGCCGAGGCGGAGATTGAGATAGTCCTTCTCGCCGGTTCTCAGCGTGTTGGCGACGTCCCAGTACATCGGTCCGCGACGTTCGTAGTCGGCGCGGGCCAGCAGCTCGATATCCCCGGCGACCGGCGCGCTGTATTCGATACCCGCGTTCAGCGTGTAGCTGTTCACCCTTGGCAGGCGGTTTCCCTTGAACGCGCCCGTCTCGTCCGCTGCCTGGATTTCGGCGATGCTGATGCCGTAAGCCGCACTTACTGTAAGGCCCGTGGCAATGCGGCCGGTGAATTCAAGCTCGGCACCGTCCACTTTCGCGCTGTCGAAATTGGTCAGGATCTGCCCCTGAATCGTCGGAAAGAAGAATTGCGGGTTCGAGAAATCCGAATGATAGACCGCGCCGGCAATCGAGACGCGTCCATCGGCAAGGCTGGCCTTGAAGCCGGCTTCATAGCTGTCCAGAACCTCCGATTCATAGCGGCGCGGATAGAGCGTACCCATGACGACCGCATCGGAGTCGTTGAAACCGCCACTCCTGAAACCACGCGCTACCGTGGCGTATGTGGTGAACTGGTCGGACCAGTGATAGGCTATCGACGCCTTCGGCTGGAGCTTCTTGAACGTATCGGAAATCGGCGTGGGCCCGCCATCCTCCACCGGGATCGCCGAGCGGTACGAGCGCTTGTCGCTGTCGTAGCGCAGGCCCAGCGTCAGCACCAGATTGTCGGTGAGATTCGCGTCGGCCTGCCCGAACAGCGCAAACAATTTGCTTCGGCTGGTGCCATCCTGTTCCAGAAACACCGTGTTGATCACGCGGTCTTCAGCGATTCCGTAAAGAAGCTCGGCCCGCCGCTTGCGTTCCTGATAGAAGCCGCCGATCTGATAGGTGAGCCAGTTGCCGATCTCTCCGGCGTAGCGGAGCTCCTGGTTCCACGCCCGCGTCGTAACCTTCCAGTCCTGCAGGAGATCGTAAAATTCCGGCGGGACCTCCGGGAACTCCAGGTGCGGTTCGACGGTCGGAAGCCAGTCCCCTTCCCCGACGACGGCATCGACGGTTTTGCCAAAACTCGTGACCGAAGTCAGCGTGCCGCCCCAGGGCGCTTCCCACGCGACTTTTACCGAACCGAAGCCCAGTTCACGATCATCCACGCCCACGCTATTGTAATCGAGGCGGATCGTATCGAAGTCGTTGATCTGCGACGGCACCGCCATCTGGGTGAGTTCATTGTAGATCGCACCCGCATGCGTATCGACATAGGTGCCGCGCACGTCGATGGTCAGCGTTTCGGTCGGCCGGAATTCAAGCTGACCGCGAAGGGCGAGTTCCCGATAGAAATCCACCGTGCTGTCGTCGTAAGCGTTCCTGAGCGTGCCATCCTCGTCGCGGTAGCCGCCGGCAACGCGGAAGAAGATGCGGTCTTCCACGATGGGACCGGACAGCACGGCATTGACGGCCTTGTAGTCACCGTTGCCGTACGCAAGCTTCAGCTTGCCTTCCAGATCGTTCGTCGGCGCCTTGGTGGTGATGTTGATCGCGCCCGCGATCGCATTCGCACCGTAGAGGGAGCCTTGAGGTCCGCGCAGAACCTCGACCTGTTTGAGATCGTAGAAATCCTGGTTGATGAAATCGAGCGCGGGCATGACGACGCCGTCGACCATCACGGCGATCGGCGCTTCATTTTCCTGCGTGGTGGAAATGCCGCGTGCCGTCAGCGTGATGAAGCCCGGCTTGATGCCCTGCATGGCGACCACGTTCGGAACCGACTGGACGATATCCTCCATGCGGAAAACCCCGGTGTTCACCAGCGTTTCCTCGCCGATGACGCTGATCGAATCCGGCACATCGATCAGAAGGTCCGCCTGCCGCCGCGCGGTGACGGTGATTTCTCCCTCTGTCGCGCCGCTCTCAGCCTGCTGGGCGAGAGCCGGAACGGAAAGGCTGGCAGCAGCCACCGAGATCAACAGGAACCCACGAACAGACATCATCTTACCCCCCGTCTCCAGATACACTCCCACGTTCGGCGCAACTCCCCTGCTGCGCCGTTCGGCCTTCAACTGTGCCTGTGGCGCTATCATATCGCAGGCCGCGCTCACGCAAATCGGCCGTTAGAGTAAATCCGACCACCCAGGCGGGTAGTCGGGCACCCTTTGCGGCGCTCAATACAAATCTTCCTCGATTCCGCGCCGGTACGCCGCATCGAGTTCGTCCTCGTCGGCATCCGCCAGCTTCGCCTGATCCGCCATCATGCGGCCGATCTTCGGAATGGCATCACGCCTGGGCCAGCTATCCGGCTCCCAGATGCGCGAGCGCTTTATCGCCTTGCCGCAGTGAAAATAGGCCTCGTCGACCTGGACCCGGATCGCCAGCTTCGGCGGCCGGTTGAACTCGACGAGCGCGTTCAGCAGGGCGGGATCGCGCGTCAGCGTCGCCGTGCCGTTCACGCGCAGGAAAAGGTCATGGCCCGGCAAGAGGAAGACAACGCCGCAGCGAGGATCTTCAAGCAGGTTGTGCATGGTTTCGAGCTTGTTGTTGCCCGGCCAGTCCGGAATGGCGAAGCTCTTGCGATCGATGACGTGCACGAAGCCGTGCTCGCCGCCACGTGGGGAGATGTCCGCGCCCGTGCCGCCGACCGATGCCAGAAAGCAGATCGGCGCTTCGCGGATCATGGCGAGGGCATGATCATCCAGAAAGTCGAACTTCGTCTTCAGGATGATCTCCGACGGAGAGGCGTAGAGCGCTTCGAGATCGGCCACGGACGCAATGCGATGCGGGTCGTCCATCATGCCATCTCCTCGATCGGCTGAAACGGATCGGTGAAGCCAAAAGCCTGCGGCCCCACGACGCGGAGCGCAGCTTCGCTGCGCAGGATCGGCGGCGCGCTGATCCCGATGACCCGCACGCGCTGGCCGTATTTCAGCGTTTCGGCCGTGATCGGCGTCGCGGTTTCGCTGTCGAGGATGGCGATGAGGTCGGGGACGATCGCGACCGGCTTTCCATCTTGCCGCGCGACGAGATATTCGTTGCGAAACTGAATGCTGATGCGTGCCTGCGCGGTATTTTCGATCTCGACCGTGCCCACCGTGAAGCCCTGCGCGATCTCTCGCCGAAGGTCCACGATGCGGCCATCGAACAACGATCGACAATGTTTGTAGTAATCGGTCGTGGGCAGATAGGTCAGCAGCGCCTCGAAGGGATCGCCCATCTGCTCGCGCGCGACGCGCAGCAACCGGCCGATTTCCCATGCAAGACCGACTGTGCCGCGCACAGCCGAGCGCTTCGCTTCCGCACCAGTCATCGGATAGCAGCAGATTTGCGCGGCCGCGCCCATCGCAACGACGATCTGCCGCCCCAGCCGTTCCGCAGATTCCACGTCCACCGTCCGAACCGCCACGCAGTTGCCGAGTTCGTCGCTGATCGCAAGCGGCGATATGCTCTGGCCAAAGATATTGAACGTCACCATCGGCAGTTCGGGAAACGCCCGGCCCATGCCGTCGCCATCGACCAACGGCAGCCCGCGCCGCGCGGCGAGCACAATCGGCAGCATCGCGTTCAGCCCGCCGATTTCCGGAGCAATGATCGCATGTGCGCGCTTGCCGATCGCGGTTTCGACGGCTTCAAGCGCGATTTCGGCTTCAGCGCCGTTCGGGAGTTTTTCGACCATGACGGAGGGCGCGCCCATCATGGCGGTGGGCACGATCAACGCGTCGTCCGGCACCGCATCCACATCGATGAGCTCCACCGGCCCGAAGGCGCGGATCGCTTCCTCGACCATCAACCGGCCGATGTAGGGATCCCCGCCGCCGCCAGCGCCCAGCAGCGCCGCACCCGTCGCGATGTCCGCGACATCCGCGATATCGATCCGCTTCATACAGCCTCCGCCACCCGGTCGTCGCGCCGGCTCACCACTTTCACGCGGACACGCACGGTGCGCCCCGGCAGGTAGGACAGCGGCACCTCCTCGATCTCGAGAACGTCAAGATCGCCCCCGGCGCCCGCATCGCGCGCCCTTTTGCACGCTTCCGACCTGACGGCAGCGATGGCCGCATCCCGCCCTTCGGCGTCGTAGGAGCAGACCTTTTCATATTCGCCGCCGATCTGCGCGATGGCAGCGCCGATGGCGTTGGCGACCGCCGCGTTCGCGGGCATCAGGATTTCCGAAGCGCCCTTGATGCCGCCCCGGAATATCACGCCGCCGCCGCCCACGAGGATCACGGGCACAGGGTCCGGCGAGGTCTTGACGCGTTCGACGGCATCTTCGATGCGCAGCCTGAACTCCTCCAGGCCGGCCACGACGAAGCTCCTGTCGAGATGCGCCACACGGCCAGCGTCACCAACATCGAGTCGCCCATCCGCAACAGCGAGATCGGTAAGCGTCATATCCTCGCCCCCGAAGACGAGGGCGCGTGTCGACAGTTCGAAGCCGACGGAATCGGGGCCGATCGACACCGTGCCGCCAATCGAACATCCCGCAGGTGTGTCGGAGGCCCTTCGCACGCGGCTCCCGCCTCCCACGCCAATGGCCAGAACATCGGGCATTCGGAAGTTCGTCTTCACGCCGCCGATATCGACCGAAACCGCTGATTCGCGGGGGAATCCCGCCTTGATCGCACCAACATCCGAGGTGGTCCCCCCGATATCCACGACGATGGCATCTTCCCGCCCGGTCAGGAACGAAGCGCCGCGCATACTGTTTGTCGGCCCGGAAGCGACGGTGAACACCGGAAACCGTTCGACCTGCCCGATATCGAGCGGCGTTCCGTCGTTCTGGCTCACATAGAAAGGCGCTGCGATCCCAAGCTCCCGAAGCGCTTCGCGGAAGGCCTGCGTTACGGAGACCGACAAGGCCCGCAGGGCCGCATTCAGGATCGTCGCGTTTTCACGTTCGAGAAAGCCGATGCGTCCGATTTCCGAGGAAAGGCTGACACTGGCGTCCGGGATGATTTGCTCCACCAGCGCGGCGCAGCGGCGCTCCATATCGTCTCGAAGCGGCGAGAAGATACAGGAGATCGCCACAGAGCGGATACCGTCAGCGGCGAAGCCCGCGATGGCCGCGTGTGCCGCATCGTCATCGAATGCGGCGATGGGACGCCCATCGACGTTGTAGCCGCCGCGCAGCCCGGCCACGCCTCCCCGGATGATGCCGCGAAGCGCGTTCGGCCAGCCAACGAACGGCGGCAGACAGCACCCGGCCGGCTCGGCGATACGAAGCACGCCGACCCGCTCGAGCGATAGTCCCTGCACGAGCGCGTTGGTGAAATGCGTCGTGCCGATCATGACGCCGGTGATCCGGTCCGCGGCGATGCCGCTCTCATTCAATATGGCTCTCACGGCAGCGACGACACCGGCGACGACGTCGCGGCTCGTCGGAGCCTTGGTCGCAGCGAGCACCTGCCGACCGCTCATCAACACGGCATCGGTATTCGTTCCGCCGACATCTATTCCTACCCGCATACCATCCCCGGTGCTGATTTTCCGGCACCTTAGAGGGAATGAGGGAGGTCGTACGCAGGCGCGAAGTGTAAGAATGGAAGGCTTGTCGGGTAGTCGCGTCTAGCCTTCGATACCCGAGATCAGCCCCTGTTGACGTGCGACGACGACCGCCATGGCGCGATCGCTGACCCCGAGTTTCGCGAACAGCTTCTTGACGTGATATTTGATCGCGTCCTCGCCGAGACCCAGCCTGCGCGCGATATGCTTGTTGGAAAGGCCTTCACCGAGACCCGCCAGAACCTCGGCTTCCCGGCCGACCAGCAGGTTTGCGTTACCGTGCACAGCCACGGCTTCTTCGTCCCGGCGTGATGTGGACCGCACAATCTTCGCCATCAAGGCAACTTCTGACGATGTCAGATTGACGGCCCGGAACCAGCGCATCGCCTTCTGGACAAGACTTCCCACCTGTTCCCCAGCTTCCACAAACGGCCGATAGAGCTGTTCGTCCGCCGCAAGGTGAATTGCCCGGTGGAGCGCTTCTGCAGATTCGTCTTCAAGACCCATCCTGTCCAGCGCCAGCGCCTTCAGCATCAGGAGTTTGATCACCGAACGTCTCCGCCCCAAGCGGGCACACGCATCGATCTGTCCATCAACGAGCGCCCCCACGGCTTCTGGCTTACCGCCCTCCAGCGCGACGAACGCGCGCGTAGCGGCACTGATTTCACGCTCGAGCAGCGTCATATCGGCAGACGCATCACCCAAAGATGTCGAGTGCGTCCCAAAGCCCTCCAGGGTCACGTCTTCCGGAAGGGCCATTTCCACGCGCAACTCACCGACGATGCGCGCAAGCCTGGCGAGTTTCCGTTCCTGAGCTGTCCGGGCAGCCCGCTCCAGCACACTGCGCCCAGAAGTAAAATCTCCCCGGACACGGAATATCTGCAGGAGTACGGCATAGGCATGTTGATAGATTTCGAGCCAGCATTCGCCCTGCTCGATCGCATCGAGCGCGGCAGTGATGCGTTCGGCGGCCGCGTCTTCGTCGCCCTTTTCGTAAAGCCATGCGCCATAAAGAACGTCGATCATGGCAACGGCTGAGCGGTCGCTCGACAAACTTGCGCCGGCCAGTTTGCGAGCCTCCGACAACACCGAACCGGCCTGAGCCAACTGAGCGGCTGCCAGATAGGCAAGCCCCAGATGGAGGCGCGCGAAGATGCGGCCGTTGATCGATTCGAAATCCTCGTAGAGCCGGACCGCGCGTTCACCGGCCTCGATTGCGGCATGGATATTGCCTTCGCGGATCATCGACACGCAGAGCATTTCCGCGCACGGGGCCTCCATCCAGCGGTCGTCGCCCGTAACGGACGACAAGGCTTCGACGTCGTCGCGAAGCATTCCGGCATCACCCTGCTCGACAAGGCTGAGCTGTACGGCGGCGAGATCGCGCGCAAAGACGATTGGGTCGCCGAGCGCGTCGCGCGGCACGGCCCGCAGCGCGGCCATTTCCAGTCTTGCATCGTCATAGCGTCCGGATTTCAGCCAGATGAGCGCCCGGGCGGCGCGAAGGCGTGGACGGGCGTCAATCTGTTCGCATGTCAAATTGTCGAGCAGCGCCTTCAACATCGGCGCGCCGTGCCGAACCGCGATCCATATGCCGTCGGCCTTTTCGATCATGTCGCAGGCCGCTTCCGCGTCTCCGGCCCGGCACATGTGAGACACCGCCCCCACCAGCCGCCCCTGCCCCGCATACCATTTGGCGGCGCTTCGATGCAGCGATCGTATGGCCTGTTCCCCGCGCAGCTGTAGTCGTGCGGCAAGGTGATCCCGGAAAAGCGTATGATAGCGAAACCAGCCTACGCTGGCTTCAACCGGCGTGATGACGGCCGAGGATCGTCCAAGCTCGGGTAGCAATGCCCAGCTGTCGTTCCGTCCGGTCAGTTCCTGCGCCAGATCCCCGTTGACCTCATCGACGATCGAAGTCGAAACGAGGAAATCAGCGATGTCCGCAGGAATTTCGTCGATGATCTGTTCGGTCAGATAGTCCGAAACGTCGCCCGCCGCACCGGAGAATTCAAGGATGCGGCTATCGGCATCCGGCCGCCCTTCAATCCACATGCGGGCGAGCTGAACGGCCACGGGCCAGCCTTCGGTACGCTCGTGGAGTGCCGCCACGGCATCTTTCGAGACAAGCGAGCCGACAAGGCTGTCGATCTCGCCGGCCGTAAGCCGGAGCTCATCCTGATCGACCTCCATCACGGCGCCGGCCGCTTTCAGAACCGTCAACGGGATCAGGCCTCGCTGACGTGTCGCAACCAGAAAGCGCACGTTCTTGGGCGCCGCCGTGAAAAGTCTCGCAAACATCTGGTGAACTTCGCGGCCCACCAGATGGAAGTCATCCAGGATGAAAACGATGGGCCCGAGCGGGGCCATATCCTGAACAAAGCCCGCAAGCGCATCTGAAACAGTGCCTCGAAGCTCAGTGCCGGCAGACCTTCCCTGGCCCTCGACGGCATTCGACAGGGCATAACGGAGATGTAGCAATACGGAGATGGGATGAAGGTCGTACTTGTCCAGACAGAGCCATATGACCGTCTGCCCCTTCGCGAGCAGCCTTTCACGCACCTGCGCCAGAAGCGTCGTCTTCCCATAACCGCCGCCAGCGTTGAGGACGCTCAGACGAACCGGCTCCCCATCGAAGACTGCTAACAGCTTGGACCGCCCAATAAGATCGGACCTAAGATGTGGGGGTAACAGCTTATGGGGAAACAACCCTTCCATGCAGAATTGCTGGCATAGCAATCGTCCGCTTTCAACACTCAACAAACGCTAATTCGCACGTGTCGACGCTTCATGTCCTGTCCGCCTTAGTCCGAACTAACTTTCCGCGAACGGCTTTGGATTGTTGTGGTCGTCAATGGACACAGCCGCAAAGGACTCGAGAGCCCTTCCGAGAGGCGCAGAAAATCCATAAACTTACATTGATGTAAATATTGGACACCACGACCGATACTAGATGCCGCGCTCTGCGAGCCCGGCGGCGAAGCGCCCCGATCGATCGAGAAGCTGGCCATAGGTCAGCGTCGTGGTGTTGTCGCCGATCAGCGAAACGCCGTCTTGTCCGCCGCGTGACGTTCCAGCAGGAGCTGCGTGAGGCTGAGCGCGGGCTTCTCGTAAACAGCGATGATCTGTTCGAGGCGGCTCCCGATCTCCACTGGATAATGGAACACGGGCATTGCTCCTCGAGTCGAGAGACAAGGGAGGTCGAAACCGGCTACGCGGCGGCGAAACGCACGGTGTTTCGCAGCGTGCCGATCCCCTCGACTTCGAGTTCGACGACATCGCCGTCCGCCAGCCGCTTGCCGATCTCCAAGCCGCAGCCGTTAAGCACGGTGCCAGATCCGATGATTTCGCCCGGAACTAGGGAGCGATCCTGGCTGAGCTTCGCGATCGCGTCCTCGAAGCTCCAGTGCATCGTGCCGGTCGTGCCCTGCGACCAGACCTCGCCGTTAACACGGGCGGTCATCGCCAGCGCATAAGGGTCCGGGATGGAATCGGCAGTGGCAATGCACGGCCCGAAGCTGTTGGCGAAATCCTTCCCTGCACCCGGCCCCAGGCCGCAGGCCATGAACGGCATCTGCAGGTCGCGCGCCGACCAGTCGTTCAGGATCGTGTAGCCGAAGATGTGCTCGGCCGCGTTTTCCCGCGCGATGTTCGCGCCGCCCTTCCCGATCACCACCGCCCATTCCAGCTCGTAATCGGCTTCCTGCGAATCCCGCGGCCAGAGGACCGTATCGCCGGACCCGAAGACATGCACGTTGTCCGCGTTGTAGTAGATGATCTGCTTCTTGAACTGCGGATCGAATTGCCGCCCGATCATCCCGTAAGCCTTTTCGAGATGTTCGAGGAACAGGCACGCATCGCGAAACCGCACCGGCCGGGGGATGGGGGAATGCAGGCGCACGCGCTCCGGCGCCAGGCAATCCCCGGCATGATCCTGCAGGATGGTCCGCGCTGTCGCCAGCGCCGGCGCACCGCCTTCGATCAGGTCCTGCATGGTGCCGGGGAACTCCATCCCCTGCCCGCGCGCCGCCGACACGAGGTCGACGATTCCGGACGCAGTGATCCCACCGATGCGCGGCCCCGAGCCGGCATCGTAAGTGACGAGCTTCATGATTCTCTTCTCCTGTCAGCCGCCCCGCGTTGCCGGAGTGCGGCAAGGGGCGGCGCTCATTTCTATCCGGACGCGAGACCGTTCAGCAGCAGCGGCACCACGATCCGAAGTGTGTCATCGACATTCTCGGGGTCGGCGCGGCCTTCGCTCAACCGGGTGATGCGCCCCCCATCGGCCATGATGAAGATCATCACGCCGATGATCATCTGGTAGGCCCAGTGCACTTCGGCGTCGCTTCGCTGGGGCCAGATGAGCTTCAGCTGACCGATGATCTCGCGGGCGATCGGGTCGAACATCTCCTGCAGGATGCCCCGTTCCGTCGAACGCGGATCTCCGGTTTCGCGGGCAAGCAGAAGGCTGAAATGGTTGATGCCTTCCCGCGACCGCAGGTTCAGCATGGGAACGAGGATCGCCTTCACGATCATTTCCAGCCGGCGGCGCGGGTCGTCCTCCATGGCCGCCATCGCCAAACCGACGCGCCGTTCCTCCACCACGACGGGCGCCCGCGCCTGGAAGATCGCGCGGTAGAGCCCTTCCTTGCTGCCGAAATAGTAGTTGATCAGCCCGACGGGCACATCGGCCTTCTCGGCGATCTGCCGAACCGAGGTCCCGTCGATCCCTGAATTGGCGAACAGCTCTTCAGCCGCGTGCAGGATGCGCGACTGCGCGCCCTCCTCGTCATGCTCCGCACGGCGCCGGCCGGTTGTCTTCATGCTGCTCACAATCCCGATTGCGGCCGAACGAACCGGCGGTTCAGACATTTGCCTCGACCCGTTCCTTCTCGGCGGTGGCTGGTCCCTCATCCGTAGGCGATCGCTCCTGACGTATCAACTTGGCCAGCGTCCGCCGCGCGTACACCGCGGCCTTGTCGGTCTCCAGGATCAGCGGCTGCATCCTGAAGAAGTCGCGGTCGCCCATCACGCCCTGAACGTCCTGAATCATGGGGGCGTCCTCATCCACGAACGCGCGGCGCACGATCTCGCCCATTGCCGCCGTGATCTTGTCGTCGCCCAGCTTCTCGCTGCGCGAGATCGCGTAGAAGTAATGACAGGTGGATTCGGTCTCGGGGGCGAGCAGGTGCGCGCTGGGCATGTGAACGCCTTCGTTCTTGGGCTGCCCCAGGTCCGTCATCGTCAGATCAAGGATAAGACTGGAGGCCGGATGCAGCGCCATCGGTACGTGCACATCGCCGACATCCTTGCCCGCGAACAGCGCGAAAAGCGGTGTCGGCGGGCTGTTTCGGAAGATGTAGTCCGAATTGATCACGCGGCCGTCGGTGTGGAAGTTGTATTCCATCTTCGTTTCGCCGATCCAGTCGTCGGCGCTCACACCCACCGTGTTGACGTGGATATAGGCTGAGTGGGTCAGGTCCAGCAGGTTGTCGATCACCAGCTGATAGTTGGCATTGATCCGCAGATAACCGGTCGTGCCCGACCAGCGCGTGCGGTCCTCGACGAAGTCGAACGCAACGATCTGGCTTTCATCGAGACTTTCAGGGTCGCCCATCCACACCCAGATGGCGCCGCTTTTCTCGACCACCGGATAGGCCCGGATGTGCGCGCCGGGCGCGATGGCGCCGCTGCCGTGAGGATTGCGGATGCACCGCCCCTCCGCACCGAATTCCAGCCCGTGATACCCACAGCGTATGGCGTCCCCGACAACCGCTCCCCGCCAAAGCGGCGCGAAGCGGTGCGGGCAGATGCCGGTGAGGCAGACCACCGCGCCGTCCTGCTTGCGATACAGGACGAGCTCCTGATCGAGCAGCTTGATCCCGATCGGATCGGTTTTCAGGTCGCCCGACCAGCCCGCGCAATACCAGCTGTTGTAAAGGAAACTCAACGGCTCCTCCCCTTCATTCCATGGCGCTTCCGGCACGTGCGCGTTTCACGTCTGCACGGACGTATCTGTTCAGGCGCCTACCGGAACGGACCTACCACACGAAAAACAGTCGATCAACATGATTGATCACTTGTTCAAATTAATGATTGACTCGTTCAATGTGCCTTTCTATCCCTAGGCCACCAAGGGGAGAAGAACATGGTCTGGAAAGTACGGCGCGTCGTTACGGGGCATGACGATCAGGGGCGCTCGACGTTTCTGTTCGACGACCAGAACGGGCGCATGAAGGAAATGGACTCGATGCCGGGTCTCGCCCTCACCGACATCTGGGAAACGACGTCCACGCCCGCGTCGAATGCCGGCGCGGATGACGCCGCAGGCAGACCGGTGCGGCTGGAGCCTTTGCCCGGCGGCTCGATCTTCCGCATCGTGGAATTCCCGCCGGATACGGTCTGGATGGGCAAGGTCGATCCCGCCATCGCCTTCGAATCCATCGGCGCGGGCGACGTGCACGACAGCGCGTCGGACGATCCGCTGCGCCACAAGACCAACACCATCGACTACATCATCATCCTGCAGGGTGAGATCGATGCCGTGCTCGACACCGGCTCGGTCCGCCTTCGTCAGGGCGATGCGCTGGTGCAGCGCGGCACCGTGCACAGCTGGAGCGTCAAGGGCGACGAGCCCTGCATTCTCGCGGTCGTCCTCATCAACGCCGTGCCCACGCCGTAGCGCGCCGCGCACGCCGCCGCACAAATGCGCCCCAAAACGGCTGAAGCCGGGGGCCAAGAACAACGAAAAGACTGGCGGCGCCACGAAGCCCGCCAGACCATTGGGGAGATGGATCATGAGCAAGCGTGTCTATTGGACTGCGTTATTGTCATCCGGCGTCATCGCCATGTCCGCCGGCATCGCGCAGGCGCAGAGCCAGGCAGAGGTGAGCCGCGACTCGACCACGGACAGTCTGGGCGCCATCGTCATCACGGCGCAGCGCCGCGAGGAAAGCGTACAGGATGCCGCGCTGTCGATCACGGCGCTCGGCGGCGACACGCTGCTCAACCGGCAGATCACCTCGGTGGAGGCCCTCTCCAAGGCGATCCCGAACGTTGATTTCGGAACCTTTGGCGGATCGGCGCGCATCGCCGTTCGCGGCATCGGCTTCGACACGATCAATCCGGGCGCCGAGGGGCGCATCGCCTACCATCTCGACGGCGTTTACATCGGCCGTCCGGCCGCGCAGATCGGCACGTTTTTCGATGTGGAGCGCGTTGAGGTGCTGCGCGGCCCGCAGGGCACGCTCTATGGCCGCAACGCGACCGGCGGCTCGATCAATGTCATCAGCCGTAAGCCGAAGGACCATCTCGAAGGCTATGCGCGCGCCGGCTACGGCAACTACGATCGCATGACGTTCGAAGGCGCGTTGGGCGGCCCGCTCGCCGAAGGCGTGCGGGCACGCGTCGCTGTCCAGGCCGAAGATCGCGATGGCTATGGCACGAACCTGCACACCGGCCACGATATCGACGATTCCCGGCGCTGGGGCGTACGCGGCACGCTGTCCTTCGATCTCGGCCCAACGGCAACGCTTGACCTGACGGCAGATTATTACCGCGAGAACGACCGCAACTACGGCAACCACTTCCTCGGCGCGGGCAATGATTTCATCCCGCCCGTCGGCCTTGCCCTTGGCGGAACCGTTCCGGACAAGGCCCGGGACATCGACGATGTCTATGAGCCGCGCAACCGCCGCGAATTCTGGGGCGTCGCCGCGAATTTCGAAGCCGAACTCGGCGACCTGACGCTGCGCGCGATCAGCGCCTACCGCGACAGCGACATGTACCTGCGCACGGAGCTGGACGTCACCAGCCTCCCGCTCACCCTGTTCGATTTCACGGAGCGCGCGAAACAGTTCAGTCAGGAAGTGCAGCTCTCCGGCGACTACGGCTGGGGCAGCTTCGTCGCCGGTGTCTATTATTTCGACGAGAAGATTTTCGGTGGATCGGAAATTCCGTTCAGCGGCCTCGTGTTCGGCATGTCCGAGCCCCTGCTCGAGGCTTACGAAGCCTTTGGCGATACGCACACCAAGGCCGCCGCCGCATTCGGTCAGGTCGATATTCACGTAACCGACACGCTCACCGCTGTGGTTGGCCTGCGCTACAGCTGGGAAAAGAAATCGGTCGACGACTATGGTCAATTCGATCTGTCGCGGCTCTACGCGCCCGACAATCCCCCGCTGCCTATCGTCAGCCGTCAGGCTTCCACCAGCGACAATTCCATCACCCCGAAGCTGGGTCTGGAATGGCGGCCGGTCGACGACGTGATGGTCTATGCGACCGTTTCGAAGGGCTTCAAGAGCGGCGGCTTCAATCTCGGCGACAATCTGCCGCCCTTCGAACCTGAAACCATCTGGGCCTACGAGGCCGGCCTGAAATCGACGTTCGCCGACGGCCGGGTTCGCTTCAACGCGGCGGGCTTCTACTACGACTCTTCCAATCTCCAGGTCTCGAAGGTGATCGGCACCTCCGTCACCATCGTGAACGCCGCCGGTTCCGAGATTTACGGCATCGAGGCCGACCTCAACGTCATGCCCGCCGATGGTCTGCAGTTCGATATCTCCGGCGCGCTGCTGCACAGCGAATACAAGGACTTCTCGACGCCCGATCCCGCGCGTCCCGAGCTGATCACGCCCGAGAATCCCACCGGCACCGTCGTTCTCGATGGCAACCAGCTCACGCAGGCGCCGAAGCGGTCGCTCAGCGCGGGCGTGCAGTACGAGATGGAACTCGGCGATGTGACGCTCACGCCGCGCGGCGAGCTGACCTATCAGTCCCGCGTCTTCTTCACGCCGTTCAATCTCGATCGTGTGTCGCGCGCGCCCAACACCAAGCTCAACGCGTTCCTCACCATCGAGAAGGGACCTTGGACCGCCAGCCTCTACGGGCGCAATCTCACCAACCGCCGCACCATCGGCAATGCGCTCGTCGCTTCCGCCCTCGCCGGCTTCCCGGTCATCGGCACCTACGATCCGCCGCGGACCTACGGTGTCGAACTCGGCGTCCGGTTCTGAGGCGGCATGAGCGCGTGTATCGTCGGCTACGGCCATACGCCGTTCGGGAAACTCGACGCGCTCGGATTGGAAGACCTCATCACGCTGGCCGCGTCGGAGGCATTGGCGAACGCTGGCGTCGACGCGGCGGAGATCGACGCGGTCTGGCTGGGGCATTTCAATTCGGGTCTGGTTCCCGATGCATTCGCCGCGTCGATGATCCTGCACGCGCATCCCGGCCTGCGCTTCAAGCCCGCGATCCGCTGCGAGAACGCCTGCGCATCGGGAAGCGCGGCGATCTTCGCCGCGCTCGACGCGGTGAACAGCGGGCGGTGCAAGCTCGCGCTGGTCGTCGGCGCGGAAAAGATGACGGGTCTCGGCACTGAAGGCGTCACCCGCGCGCTTGGCGGCGCGAGCTATCAGGCCGAGGAAAGCGGCGTTTCCTTCCCCGAGATCTTCGCCCGCTTCGCGCGCGCCTATCACGACGCCTATGAGGATCCGACCGAAGCCATGGCGCGCATCGCGGTGAAGAACCACGCGAACGCGATGCGCAATCCGCTTGCGCAGATGCACCGCCCGCTCGATCTCGATTTCTGCCTGACGACGTCCGACAGGAACCCGTTGATCGCGGATCCGCTGAGGCTCAGTGACTGCTCGCTGATCTCCGACGGCGCCGCCGCCATCGTCATCGCGCATCCGTCCCTGCTGGGTCGCTTCGACCGTGCCGTCGCCTTCCGCGCCGCGGAAATGGTCAGCGACTATCTTCCCCTGTCCGCCAAGCGGCTCGCGCATTTCGAGGCGCCGACGCGCGCCATCGCGCAGGCCTACGCAGCGGCGGGTGTGGGCGTGGAAGACATCGGCCTCGCCGAGGTGCACGACTGTTTCACCATCGCTGAACTACTAGCGACGGAAGCGCTCGGCCTTTGCGGCCGGGGTCAGGGCAGCGCCGTGCTGCGCGAAGGCCAGACCGAACGTGGCGGGCGCCTGCCCGTCAACCTGTCGGGCGGGCTGAAGGCCAAGGGACATCCGGTCGGCGCCACGGGCGTGTCCATGCATGTGATGGTCGCTCGCCAGCTGCTCGGCGAAGCCGATGCGATGCAGATCGAAGCGCCCCGGCTCGGCCTTTGCCTCAACATGGGCGGCGGCGCGGTGAACGCGGCGGTCACGATCCTCGAGTCGGTGAAGGCGTGACCGGCCCAGGAACATCCGCTCAGCGGATTTACCCCGACGCAATCAACGCGCTTGCGGATCTTCTGCGCGACGGGATGACGATCTGCGTGGGTGGCTTCGGCCTATGCGGCATTCCCGAGCGCCTGATTGACGCCGTTGTCGGAAGCGGCGTGAAGAATCTCACGGTGGTATCGAATAATGCCGGAATCGGCAATGAGGGTTTGGGAAACTCCTTCGCACCCGGCAAATAACGAAGATCATCAGCAGTTATGTCGGCGAGAACAAGGAGTTCGAGCGGCAATATCTGGCTGGCGAAGTTGAAGTGGAATTCTGTCCACAGGGCACACTTGCCGAACGCATGCGCGCCGGTGGTGCCGGCATTCCGGGTTTCTACACACGGACCGGGGTGGGCACGCAGGTAGCCGAAGGCAAGGAAACGAAATTCTTCGACGGAGAGGAATATCTGCTGGAGCACCGCATCTGCGCCGATGTGGCGCTGGTCAAGGCCTGGAGATCGGACGAGACCGGCAATCTCATGTTCCGCAAGACCGCACGCAATTTCAACGTGCCGGCGGCAACCTGCGGCAAAGTCTGCGTGGTGGAGGTCGAGGAGTTGGTGCCGACCGGCAGCCTCGATCCCGATTGCATCCATCTTCCGGGTATCTATGTCCAGCGCGTACTCGTGGGAGCTCCCTACGACAAGAAGATCGAATTCCGTACAGTGCGCCCCAGGGAGACGGCATGATGGCCTGGACTCGAGACGAGATGGCAGCGCGCGCCGCGAAAGAACTGGAAGACGGCTTCTACGTGAATCTCGGTATCGGCATTCCCACGTTGGTGGCAAACCATGTACCCGAAAGCATCACGGTCACGTTGCAGTCCGAGAACGGGATGCTCGGCATTGGCCCGTTCCCCTATGCAGGTGAAGAAGACGCCGATCTTATCAATGCCGGCAAGCAAACGATCAGCGAACTCCCGCAATCGGCATATTTCGACAGCGCCCAGAGCTTCGCAATGATTCGGGGCGGGCATATCGACCTCACGGTTCTGGGCGCGATGGAGGTCAGCCAGAAGGGCGACATCGCGAACTGGATGATCCCCGGCAAGATGATCAAGGGCATGGGCGGTGCAATGGACCTCGTCGCCGGAGTGAGGAAGGTGATCGTGGTGATGGAACATCTGAGCAAGGCGGGGGATCCAAAGTTTGTCCCTGAATGCACGCTGCCGCTCACGGGCAGAAATGTGGTCAACATGATCATCACCGATATGGCCGTCTTCGAGCGTTCCGACCGCGCAAGCCTGTTCAGGCTGACCGAGTTAGCGCCCGGCATAACGGCAGAAGATATCGCGAATGCGACAACCGCAGCCTATCTTCAGTAAGAGAAAAATATGTCTGCGTGCCATGAAGGACGCAAACGGACGTGTATGGACACCAAACAGAGGCGGATCCCGCGCGGCTTTACAAGCAGATAAAGACCGTGCCCGTCACCAAGCTTGTACGCTTTCTCGCGGGTTTTCGCGTCGCGGATCGCCAGCGCCGAGAGTCGCATGGCACCTCCTTCCAGAGGGCAACTCGATAACCCGAAAAATACCATGGCATCGTCGTGGCATCGGGTGAATTTCCCGATTGCCTGCGGACACCATAAAAAATAGTTCAGAAAAACCAGTCGCTTGGTGGACGAAAATGGACGTCCACGGACGGTTTTGGTGCCCAGGAAAGGACTCGAACCTTCACGCCGTTACCGGCACTAGCACCTGAAGCTAGCGCGTCTACCAATTCCGCCACCTGGGCACGGGGTCGGATGCTCTCGCCCTGCGAGGCGATGCGGGTTACGGTCCGTCCCCGTGCTTGTCAATGGGCGTGCGTATGGAATATGCGGCGCGGGAACGATTTGGACTGGCCGGAAGGATTTGGGTTGTGGCGAAGCTGATTACGATCTTCGGCGGTTCGGGCTTCGTGGGGCGCTATGTGGTGCAGGCGCTGGCGAAGACGGGCGCGCGGCTGCGGGTGGCGACGCGCGATCCGCACCTTGCCCTGCATGTGCGCCCGCTAGCGGCGCTCGGTCAGCTTGATTTCGTCCGCACGGACCTTGGCAGCGACGCCTCGCTCGCCCGCGCGGTCGAGGGTGCGGACGCCGTCGTCAACCTCATCGGCACGCTTTCCGATTCGCACGGCGGCTTCGAGGCCGTTCACGTGAAGGGCGCCGGGGCGATCGCGAAGGCGGCTGCAGCGGCGGGCGCGACCTCGCTGGTGCACGTGTCGGCGCTCGGCGCGGACGCCGAGAGCGAGTCGGGCTACGGCCGCAGCAAGGCGCTTGGCGAGGCCGCCGTGCGCGCGGCCTTCCCGAAGGCGACGATCCTGCGCCCGTCGGTGATCTTTGGCCCCGAGGATGGCTTCCTGAACCGCTTCGCCGGTATGCTTCGCCTGCCGGTGGTTCCGGTGGTGGCGCCGGGCACGAAATTCCAGCCGGTCTATGTGGTGGACGTGGCGCGCGCCATCGCGGCCGCGGCCTCCGAACCCGCGCTCCACGCGGGCAAGACGGTGTCGCTCGGCGGCCCCGATGTGCTGACGATGCGCGCGCTGCTCGAATGGCTCGCCGAAACCACGGGGCGGACGCCCACGTTCGTCGATGTGCCGGATGCCGCCGCAGGCCTGCTGGCGCGCTTCACCGGCTGGCTGCCCGGCGCGCCGCTCACCAGCGACCAGTGGAAGATGCTGCA
>JAEULI010000020.1 GCA_016793845.1 Sphingosinicella sp. | reverse complement strand
AGCGGTCGCCTACAGCAAACTCCGGCGCGCGGCTCTCCACCACCTCGCCGAACCCCCACACGGGCAGGACGCCTTTGCCCTCGGGCCCCGGAAAGAAGCGCCAGTAGCCGAGCATCTCACCAGCCGCCGCATAGGTGACGTTATTCGCCGTGAGCGCGATGCGGTGGACGGCGAAGAGCACGTCGCCATCGCCCACCTCCGGCAGCGGCCTGCTGTCGCGCGTGGTCACGGCGATGGCCCCGCGCGTGATGAGCATCCGCTCGCCGAAAACCGTCTCTGTCATGATCCATCCTCCCCGCGCGCAATTCTATCGAAACGCATCGAGCAAGGGCAGCTGACGATTTCGCGCAATGAATCGGTTGCATGATGAATGTTAACGTGCAACAAAATGATTGCATGAAAAGGAAGCGGACATGACCGACACCGACAAGATCGAACAGCGCGTCTATCTGGCCGCGACACCCGAACGCGTCTGGCACGCACTGACGGATGCGACGGAATTCGGCGCATGGTTCGCGAGCGAGCTGGACGCGCCGTTCGCGGAAGGGCGCACGGTCTCGATGACGTGCCTCGGCGAACGCTTCGCGGTCGATATCGTCGAGATGACACCGCCCCGCCGCCTCGTGTGGCGCTGGCATCCGGGGTGGGTGGATCATAGCCTCGATTATACGAAGGAACCGAAGACGACGACCGCCTTCGATCTCGTGCCGCACGCGGAAGGCACGATGCTCACCGTCACCGAAACCGGCTTCGATGCGATCAACGCGGCGCGGCGACCCTCGGTATTCCGCGACAACGTCAACGGCTGGCTCGAACAGGCCGCATCGCTGAGGACATACCTTGAAAGCGCAGGCTGAACGCGCACCCGATCGCGCCGCGCAATTTGCCGCCCTCGGCGACGCACAGCGCCTCCGCCTCGTGGAAACGCTGGCAGAGCGCGGCGAAGCCTCCATCAGCGACCTCAGCAGCGGCGCGGGCGTCACGCGTCAGGCCGTGACATGGCATCTCAAGGTGCTGGAAGGCGCCGGGCTGGTGCAAGGCACGATCCGCGGCCGCGAGCACGTCTGGGCCCTCGATGCCGACGGACTCGCGTCAGCGGAGGCCGAGTTCGAACGCCTGAAAGCAGCATGGCGCCAGCGTCTGGCGCGTCTCAAGCTGCTGGTGGAGGGGTAGGGTCACGCCGTTGATTTCACCCGAAAAGACTCAGCCACAAATCAAATCCCCATCTTCCGCGGCCGCGTCTTCCCGAACCGCGTTTTCCGCGTGCCCGGCTTGCCCTCCATCGCCCGGCCCCTGGGTCTCGCCACCTGCAAATCCGCCGGAAGCCCAAGCTCCGAGGCTTCCAGCTTGCGAATTTCATCCCGAATACGGGCTGCGGTTTCGAATTCGAGGTCTGCGGCGGCGGCTTTCATCTTCTCTTCGAGTTCGGCGATGTAGGCCTTGAGGTTGTGGCCGACGAGGTGCGGGGTCTCCTCGTCGATGTCGACCGTCACGCGGTCGGCCTTGTCCGTCACATGCGCGATGATGTCGCCGATGTTCTTGCGGATGGTTTGCGGCGTGATGCCGTGCGCCTCGTTGTAGGCGACTTGTCTGGCGCGGCGGCGGTCCGTTTCGGCGAGCGCGCGTTCGATCGAGCCGGTGATGGTGTCGGCGTAAAGGATGACGCGGCCGTCGACGTTGCGCGCGGCGCGGCCGATCGTCTGCACGAGGCTGGTTTCGGAGCGCAGGAAACCCTCCTTGTCAGCGTCGAGGATGGCGACGAGCCCGCATTCGGGGATATCGAGCCCCTCGCGCAGCAGGTTGATGCCGACGAGCACGTCATAGACGCCCATGCGCAGGTCGCGGATCAACTCGATGCGCTCCAGCGTCTCCACGTCGGAGTGCATGTAGCGCACCTTGATGCCCGCCTCGTGCAGGAACTCGGTCAAATCCTCGGCCATGCGCTTGGTGAGCGTGGTGACGAGCGTGCGATAGCCTCGCGCAGTCGTCTCGCGGATTTCGCCGATCAGGTCGTCGACCTGGCTTTCCACGGGGCGGATTTCCACGGGCGGGTCGACGAGGCCGGTCGGGCGGATCACCTGTTCAGTGAAAACGCCGGCCGTGCGTTCCATCTCCCACGGGCCGGGTGTCGCCGAAACGAAGGTCGATTGCGGGCGCATCGCGTCCCACTCGTCGAACTTCAGCGGGCGGTTGTCGATGCACGAGGGCAGGCGGAAGCCGTATTCGGCGAGCGTCAGCTTGCGCCGGAAGTCGCCGCGCGACATCGCGCCGATCTGCGGCACCGTCTGGTGGCTTTCGTCCACGAACAGCAGCGCGTTTTCGGGGAGGTATTCGAAGAGCGTGGGCGGCGGTTCCCCCGGAATGCGGCCGGTGAGGAAGCGCGAATAATTCTCGATGCCCGCGCAGCTTCCGGTGGCGGCGATCATTTCGAGGTCGAAATTGGTGCGCTGCTCCAACCGCTGGGCTTCAAGCAATTTGCCTTCCGCCTCGAACTCCTTCAGCCGCTCGGCAAGCTCCGCCTTGATGGCGATCGTCGCCTGCTTCAGCGTCGGGCCGGGCGTCACGTGGTGGGAGTTCGCGTAGACCTTCACCGTATCGAGCCGCGCGCCTTTCTCGCCGGTCAAGGGATCGAACTCGGCGATCTCCTCGATTTCGTCGCCGAAGAAGCTGATGCGCCACGCCATGTCTTCAAGATGGCTCGGGAAGATTTCCAGGCTGTCGCCGCGCACGCGGAAGCTGCCGCGCACGAAGTTCGCGTCGTTGCGCTTGTATTGGAGGGCGACGAGCTTGCGGATGAGTTCGCGGTTATCGACGCTTTCGCCCTTGTTGAGCTTGAAGGTCATCGCCGAATAGGTCTCGACCGAGCCGATACCGTAGAGGCACGAGACCGAGGCGACGATCAGCACATCGTCGCGCTCAAGCAGCGCGCGGGTCGCCGAGTGGCGCATCCGGTCGATCGCCTCGTTTACCGAGCTTTCCTTCTCGATGTACGTGTCCGATCGGGGCACGTAGGCCTCCGGCTGGTAGTAGTCGTAGTAGCTGACGAAATATTCGACCGCGTTGTTCGGGAAGAACGATTTGAACTCGCCGTAGAGCTGCGCGGCGAGGATCTTGTTGTGCGCGAGGACGAGGGTGGGGCGCTGCAGCGCCTCCACGATCTTCGCCATCGTGAAGGTCTTGCCGGAGCCGGTGACGCCGAGCAGCACCTGGTCGCGGTCTCCGGCCGTTATGCCCGAAACCAGCTCCTCGATCGCTTGCGGCTGGTCGCCGGAGGGCTGATAATCGCTCGCCAGCTCGAACCGTCGCCCGCCTTCGGACTTCTCCGGGCGCTCGGGACGATGGGGCTGGAACACCGGCTGCTCCGACGGGTCGGTCAGCGACGTGCGAATCCGGATGTTTGTCATTGCTTAACTATGGGGGGCGTAGGGGCGAAATGCCAGATGGGCGCAGTGTGTCCTGAGTCGGTGAAGGGAACGGCCGTCTGGTGAACGATAAGGGGTCTCAGGTATGAAACGTTTGCTTGCAGGTGTCTGCATTGCATGGATTGCGACGTCTGCGGTGGCGGCGCCGAAAACGACGACAAAGACGACAGCGCCGGTCTCCACCAAAGCGGTCTGGGTGACGACGGGGTCGATCGTCAGCGTCTCCGGCGGCGGTCTGACGGCCAGCGAAATCAGGACGATCAAGAAGCAGAAGCTCTCCAACACGACCTGCATGGCGCGCAGCCCCACGGCCGCCGACATCCAGGCCGCGATCGGCAACACCTTCGGATCGTGCACGTTCTCGAAGTTCGGCCTCGCGACGAGCACCATCCGCGCAACGATGAAGTGCAACGGCAGCTACGGCCCGATGGATGCGGACTTCGTCGGAACGCGCGGCACGACGAGCTATTCGGGCACCAACAACGCGGTTTTTCCCGGCAACAAGGGCAATGTTTACGTGAAGTCGGTGATCAGCGGGAAGATCAGCGGCAACTGCTGAGCTTGTGTAACAAGGGGTCTTTGGAAATGATGCGTACTGTAAAATTCGCTGGAATCCTCGTCGCGGCCATGGTGCCGGCGAGTGCTCAGGCGGCGGGAAAGTCACTGTGGTCGACGACAGGAGCGATCGTTTCCGTAACCGGGCCGGGCGCGGATGCTGAGACGCAGAAGATGCTGAAGGCCATGCCGATCAGCCACACCGTCTGCGCTGCGAAAGCGCCGGGAGACAGCGAGATCAAATCCGTGATCGGCGCGGCGTTCGGCACGTGCAAATATTCGAATTTCGCGGTTCGGGTCGGCCGCGTGGCCGCGACAGCGCAGTGCACGGGCGGGCCCTACGGAGACGCGAGCATCGCGTTCAACGGCACTTACAACGGTACGATCTATTCCGGTTCGAACACGTCCGTGTTCAAGACCAAGACCGGCGATCTGACGGTGCGCTCGAATATCAGCGGGAAGGTCAGCGGCACCTGCTGATGCTTTTTGGGGGCGGACCGGCTGGCGGTCCGCTCTGCGCCTTGCTAGCCTTGCCTCTCGTATTCTTTGAAAACGGGAGGGACTTATGCTCGGCTACGCAACCGTCGGCACCAACGACATCGAAAAGTCGCGGGGCTTCTACGATCCGTTGCTCGCGGAATTCGGCGCAAAGCGCCTGATGGCGTTCGACAACGGTTTCACCATGTACGGCACGGGCTACGACGCCCCGATGCTCGCCGTGACGCCGCCCTACGACGGCAACGCCGCGACCGTCGGCAACGGCACGATGATCGCGCTCGTCGCGGGGAGTCGCCCGCAGGTGGACGCGGTCTATGCGAAAGCCCGTTCGCTCGGCGGTGCCGACGAAGGCGAACCCGGCGTTCGTGGAGAGGAGGGGCCGCAGGCGTTCTACGGCGCCTATTTCCGCGATCCCGACGGCAACAAGCTCTGCGTGTTCCGTATCGGAGGCGCCGCATGAAGCGCCTTCTGCTCGCCGCCGCGGCTGCTGCGATCATGGCCGGTCCCGCCGCTGCGGACCCGGCACTGAAGTCGGCGATCAAAGCGGATTACGACGCCTACCTCGGCCCGCTGTTCACACATTTCCACCAGAACCCGGAGCTGTCCTATCTCGAAACCGAGACGGCGAAGCGCATGGCGGCGGAGCTGAAGAAAGCCGGCGCGACCGTCACGACTGGGGTCGGCGGCACCGGCGTCGTCGGCGTGATGAAGAACGGCGATGGCCCCGTGCTGCTGCTGCGCGCGGATATGGACGGGCTTCCGGTCGAAGAAAAGTCGGGGCTCCCCTATGCCTCGAAGGTCACGCAGAAAGGCCTCGACGGGCAGGTTTACCCGGTGATGCACGCCTGCGGCCACGATACGCATATCACATCGATGGTGGGCACGGCACGGCGCCTCGCGGCGATGAAGGACAAGTGGAAGGGCACGGTCCTGTTCGTCGTGCAGCCCGCCGAGGAGCGCGTGGGCGGCGCGAAGGCGATGCTCGCCGACGGGCTCTACACGCGCTTCCCGAAGCCGGACTATGCGGTCGCCTTCCACGTCGCCGCGAACCTGCCGTCGGGCAAGATCAGCGCGTCCGAAGGCCTGCAGTATTCCTCGGCCGACAGCGTCGACATCACGGTGCACGGCGTCGGTGCGCACGGTGCCGCGCCGCACGCGGGCAAGGACCCCGTTTACATCGCCTCCGCGATCGTCGTGGCGCTGCAGTCGATCGTCAGCCGCGAGGTCGGCCCGCTGTCGCCCGCCGTCATCACCGTCGGTGCGTTCCACGCGGGGCACAAGCACAACATCATCTCCGACCGCGCCGACCTCCAGCTCACCGTGCGCGCAAACGACGAGGCGACGCGCGCGCAGCTGATCGCCGCGATCGAACGCGTGGCGAAGAACGTGGCCCGGGCGAACGGCGTCGCGGAGGACAGGCTGCCGGACGTGAAGACCAGCGAGGGCACGCCCACGACGATCAACGACACTGCGCTCGCTCGCCGCATGAATGCGGCCCTGGCGCGCGATCTTGGGCCGGATGTGATGATCCCGTTCAGGCAGGAAAACATGGGCGCCGAGGATTTCGCGTTCTTCGTGCAGCCCGATCTCAAGGTGCCCGGCTACTACTTCGGCGTGGGGGGCACGCCGCAGGCGGCGTTCGATGCAGCGAAGGCGGGCGGCCCGCCGGTGCCTTCGCACCACTCGCCGCTGTTCAAGATCGCGCCGGAGCCCGCGGTGACGCTCGGCACCGAGGCGATGGTTTCGGCGACGCTCGAACTATTGAAACCGCGCTCATGATATTTCACGGTTAACAGCCTGTTATCTTTACCTTGATGGCGCCCGCACTATAATTGCGGGCGTCATTTTTCCGCACAAAGGGTTTCCTCATGCGCGCCGGGTTCAGGCTCCTGCTTGCAGCAAGCGCGGCGGTGCCTTTGGCTGCCTTCGCGGGCAACGTCCTCTCGCCCGGCAAATGGGCCTCGACCGGCGCTGTCACCTCCGTCGACATGCCGGGGATGCCGCCCGAGGCGCTGGCGATGATGAAGAAACGCCCGATCAATCACAGCTATTGCCTCACGCCCGAACAGGCGGCGAAAGACCCGCGCCAGATGTTCAAGGGCGATAACGGCGAATGCGAGTACACGAAGTTCAACATGGCGGGCGGCAGGTTGAACGCTGCGATGCAGTGCAAGGGGCCGCAGGGCAAGATGACGATGACGATGCTCGGCACCTACAGCGCCACCAGCTATGAATCGACCAACGTCATGGTCGTGGAAGGCCCGCGCGGGAACATGCGGATGACTTCGAAGATCAGCGGCAAGCGTACGGGCGCCTGCTAGCGATACCTCTCAAACCT
>JAEULI010000115.1 GCA_016793845.1 Sphingosinicella sp. | reverse complement strand
GTTCTCATCACCCACGACACCGAGCTTGCGGCGCGCTGCGGCCGCATCGTCGAAATGCGCGATGGGCAGATCGTGCGCGAGACCGTCGCTTGAACCTTCCCCTCAAACTGGCCCTCCGCGATCTGCGCGGCGGCCTTGCGGGCTTGCGCCTGCTCGCGGTGTGCCTGTTCCTTGGCGTTGCCGCGCTCGCGGGTGTCGGCAGCCTCTCCACCGCCATTGTCACGTCGCTTTCCGAAAAGGGCCAGTCGATCCTCGGCGGCGACGTCGAGGTGATGCTGACGCAGCGGCAGGCGAGCGACGCCGAGCTGGCGGCGTTCCGCGGCTTCGGCGATGTGGGCGAAGTGGTGCGGATGCGTGCGATGGCGAGCCGGCTCGACGGCGCCGAAAGCGTCCTCGGCGAACTCAAGGCCGTCGACGGCACCTATCCCTTCTATGGTAGCGTGCGCCTCGAAGGCGGCCTGCCCCTCGCCGATGCCTTGAAGGCGAGCGGTCTCGTCGTCGATCAGGCGGCGCTCGACCGGCTCGGCGCACGCGTCGGCGACAGCGTTACGATCGGCGACGCGCGCGTACGCATCACCGGCGTGCTCGCCGAGGAGCCCGACAAAGTCGGCGAAGGCTTCACGCTCGGACCGACGCTGCTGATGTCGCTCGAAACGCTTGAGCAAACAGGTCTCCGCCAGCCGGGAAGCCTCTATCGCACGCACTATCGTTTGAAATTGCCATCGAGCGCTTCCCCCGAATCGGTGACCGAGTCGCTCAACGAACGCTTTCCGGATGCGGCATGGCGCATACAGGACCGCTCGAACGGCGCGCCCGGCACCCGGCGCTTCATCGAACGGCTCGGCCAGTTCCTGACGCTCGTGGGCCTTACCGCGCTGCTCGTGGCCGGTGTCGGCGTCGGCAACGGCGTCGGTTCCTATCTCGACGGCAAGACGCGTTCGATCGCAGCGCTGAAAAGCGTCGGCGCGGATTCGCGCACGATCTTCCGCGTCTACATGATCGAGGTGGGACTGATCGCGCTCGTCGCGGTCATCCTCGGCGCGGTGGCGGGCGCATTCGTGCCCGTGATCGTCGTGGCCTTCGCGGGCGATGCGCTGCCGGTACCGCCCGAACTCGGCATCTATCCCGTGCCCCTCATCACCGCGATCCTCTATGGTTTGCTTGCGGCGGCGGCGTTCGCGATCTGGCCGCTGGCGAAGGCACGCGACGTTCCCGCCGCCCGCCTGTTCCGTGCCGGTGTCGAGCGCATCCGCCGCCCACCGCTCGATGTGGTGGTGCTCAGCTTCGGGGCCGCGCTGGTCATCGCCGCCATTGCCGTCGTGCAGGCGCGCGAGCCGCTCTTCGCCGCCGCGTTCATTGCCGCCGCACTCGGGCTGATGGCGCTCCTCGCTCTGCTCGCCCTCGGCATCCGGGCGCTCGCCGCGCGCTTGCCGCGCCCCAAGCAGCCGCTCCTGCGGCTGGCGCTCGGCAATCTGCACAGGCCGGGTTCGATGACGCGGCAGCTCGTCGTCGCGCTCGGGCTCGGGCTCACGCTGTTCGCGACGCTCGCCGTCATTGAAACCAATCTTTCGCGCCAGATCGACGAGGCTTTGCCGCGCGAGGCGCCGAGCCTGTTCGTGGTCGATATTCCTGCGGGCGAGGCTGATGCCTTCCGCAAAACCGTTCTGGACGCAGCGCCCGGCGCCGCGATCCGCCTCGTCCCCTCGTTGCGCGGGCCGGTCGTGGCCGTGAACGGCACGCTCGTTTCGGAAATGAAGGACGTGCCCGAGGGCGCGTGGATCCTGCGCGGCGATCGGGGCCTCACTTATTCGGCGGCGCTGCCCGACGGGAACCGCATCGTTTCGGGCAAATGGTGGCCGGAGGGCTACAGCGGGCCGCAACTCGTCTCGATGGATGCCGAGGTGGGCGAAGCGCTCGGCCTCAAGGTCGGGGACAGCATCACCGTCTCGGTGCTCGGCGTCGATCTTCCCGCGACCATCGCAAGCTTCCGCGAGATCAACTGGGATTCGCTCGGCTTCAATTTCGCGCTCGTCTATTCGCCCGGCCTCATCGAAAGCGCGCCGCACAGCTACATGGCGACTGTCACGGTATCGCCCGCCGAGGTGCCCGCCGTCTCGCGCGCCGTCGTGCGGGCGTTCTCGTCGGCCTCCGTGATCCGTGTCGGCGATGTGATCGAAAATGCAGGCGCGCTGCTCGGCCAGATGTCGACCGCCGTGCGCGCGGCGGCATCTGTGGCAATCGCGGCCGGGATCGCCGTTCTCGTCGGTGCGATCGCGGCGGCGCGGCGCGCGCGCATCTATGATTCGGTGATGCTGAAGGTGCTCGGCGCCACGCGGGGCCAGGTTCTGCTCAGCCTGCTCGCCGAATATGCGCTGCTCGCAATCGTCCTCTCCGCCATCGCCTTTGCGCTCGGCACCGCGGGCGGCTGGTACGTGGTGACGCAGGTTTTCGAGCTGGAATGGCTGCCCGTCTGGAGGCCCGTGATCCTCACCGTCGTGCTCGGCGCGGCGGCGATTTTGCTGCTCAGCCTTGTCGGTTCATGGAGCGCGCTCGGCGCGCGTCCGGCACGTGCGCTCAGAAATCTATAGTGAATCTGTCCGGTTTTCCTTGAAGCTGCGGCCGATCCACACGATATTGCCGTGGCAAGCCGGATGACCCGGCAAATGGGAGAGTGGAAAAAATGGTGAACCAGACGGATCCTCGCCTGGCTTACGGTCGCCCGGCGACAACGGCCGAAGGTGTCGTTTTCGACGCCGGCCTTCGCAAATACATGCTGTCGGTCTACAATTACATGGCCTCCGGCGTGCTTCTTTCCGGCATTGTCGCGCTGCTGTTCGCGAACAGCGGCATGGCCGCACAGGTCTTCGCACAGGGCGGGCTGCTCGCGTGGGTGCTGATTCTTGCGCCGCTCGGCTTCGTGATGGTGCTGAGCTTCGGCATCAACAAGCTGTCCACTCCGGCCGCGCAGGGTATTTTCTGGGCCTTCGCGGCAGTGATGGGCCTTTCCATGTCCACGATCTTCCTGACCTACACGGGAACGTCGATCGCGCGCATGTTCTTCATCACGGCGGGCGCCTTCGCGGGCCTCAGCCTGTTCGGCTACACGACGAAGAAGGATCTGTCGGGCTTCGGCACGTTCCTCGTGATGGGCCTCATCGGTCTCATCATCGCGAGCGTCGTGAACATCTTCCTCGGCTCGTCGGTGCTGCAGTTCGCCATCTCGGTGATCGGCGTGCTGATCTTCGCGGGGCTGACGGCGTATGACACGCAGCGCATCAAGAACATGTACTTCCAGGTCGCGGGCAGCGACTTCGTTGGCAAGGCCGTGGTGATGGGCGCGCTGTCGCTCTACCTCGACTTCATCAACATGTTCATGTTCATGCTGCAGCTGTTCGGAAACCGCGAATAGCATTTTCGCAGCTACGGACTGCAAAAAGGCCCGGTACGTTTCGGCGTGCCGGGCCTTTTCTTTTGGCGCTCTGCATGGCTAGACCTTGCCCCTGAAAAGACACGCAGGGGAGATCGACATGGCGCAGACAATCGCATTCATCGGGCTCGGCAACATGGGCTCGGGTATGGCGGCGAACCTCGCGAAGGCGGGATACGCGGTGCGCGCCTTCGACCTCAGCGCCGATGCGCTCGCCCGCGCCAAGGGCGACGGCTGCACCGTTGCCGCCGGCGCTGCGGAGGCTGTTTCGGGCGCTGACGCCGTCGTCACCATGCTTCCGGCGGGCAAGCACGTCGAGGCCGTCTACAACGGCGAAGTGTTCGGCGCGGCGAAGCCGGGCGCGCTGTTCATGGATTGCTCGACGATCGACGTGGTGACCGCGCGCAAGGTCGTCGAGGCCGCGACCGCGAAGGGCTTTGCGATGGTCGATGCGCCGGTCTCCGGCGGCGTCGCGGCTGCCTCCGGCGGCACGCTCACCTTCATGGTCGGCGGTGAGGTGGAAGCGTTCGCACGCGCCGAGCCGATCCTCGCGCGCATGGGCAAGGCCGTGATCCACGCGGGCGGCGCAGGCGCGGGGCAGGCCGCGAAGATCTGCAACAACATGCTGCTCGGCATCTCAATGATCGGCACGTGCGAAGCCTTCGCGCTCGCCGAAAAGCTCGGCCTCGACCCCCAGGTCTTTTTCGACATCTCCTCGAAGGCGAGCGGCCAGTGCTGGTCGATGACGAGCTATTGTCCGGTGCCCGGCCCGGTGCCTGCCGCACCGTCCAACCGCGATTACGAAGGCGGCTTCGCATCCGCGCTGATGCTGAAGGATCTGAAGCTGGCGATGGAGGCCGCTGCCGCGTCGAACGCTGCGACGCCGATGGGCGCACAGGCCGAAGCGCTCTACCAGACCTTCGCGAACCTCGGCGGCGCGTCGAAGGACTTTTCGGGGATCATCAAGCTGCTCGACGGCAGCTGGCGCGCCTAAGTCCTCAGTGCACGCTCCGGCGGCTGCGCAGCGCCGAGAGTGCATTGTTGCGCCGTTTGGAATCGGTGGCGAGCCGGGGCAGCAGGTTTTCAAGGATCGGGCGTAGCCCGCCAAACTGCAATTGCGGCGCGAGGGCGAAGCAATAGGCGTTCGATTCCAGCACCACCGGGCCCGTCTCCGTCAGCGCGATGTCGAGGCCGGGCAGCGGCAATTCGGGCATAGCTTCGGTCGCCGCGACGGCGACCTCCAGTATCTCGTTCCAGAACGGAATGGGAAAGTCGGTGAAATGCGCGCCGGTCAAGGCGTGCGTCTCATAGGTACTGAGCCGGATTTGATCGTCCGGATCGCGGCCGTAGGCGCGGGTGATGCAGCCGCTTTCGGGATCGACGAAACAGAGCAGATGGCCTGTGGTGCCGTCGTGGAAGTTGTCGGCGAGCGCTGGCGTCGTCATCACCTTCTGGATCGTGCAGAAGATCTCGATTCCGGTCGTGGTGAGCGCCGTGTAGACGCGCGTTGCGGATAGCCCGAGGTCGGCCGCGATCGGTGCCAGCGCGGGATGATTGCGCAGCTCGGGGCTGACCAGCGTCCCCGATCGGTCGTCCTGCGCGAGCAGGTGGTTCGCGAATGTCGCGGGGGGCATCAACGTGTCGCCGACAAGCCAATCCGCGCCGGTGCGGTGTGCCCGAAACACGCCACTGCCGAACGTGCCGGTCGCGGGCTTGCAGAACAGGCGATCCGGTGCGTTGGCGAGCCGCCGCCTCAGTGCTGCAGCATCATTGACGACCGCGATGCGCCCGCCCGTCGGGTGGCGGTCGATGTCACGTCCGGCGACCACGTAGACCGGCGCCACGGGTACGCCCCGTTCCATCAGCCGCTCGGTGCTCAGCACCTTGTCGTTCGCAAGCCGGACGAGCGGCTCCGGGTGCAGCGCGCGCATGATGCGCCGCATGTGCGGCACATCGCTCAGATAGTCGCGCCATGTCGAAGGCGGGCGGTGCCTCAGCTCGAAATCGAAGAAGTCGCGCGGACCGAGGCCATGCCGCGCGCGGCACCAGCCGAGCTTCGCGGCGACCATCGGAAGGCTCTGCGGCTCGCGGCGCAGCAGCTCGCGGAGCGCGCGCGGGTAATCGTGCCATGGCCCCTGCGCTTTCATCCGCGAAAGTGTGCGTGCGGGATATGAAGCGGGCAATCGCCCCGCACGCCGTAACGCGCTGTTTGCAAGGCGAACTGCGGGCCGCGGATCGGCGGTGCCGTAACGATCCGGCTAAAGCGTTTCGATGGTCTTCAAAAAGCGCTCCGGGTCGCCGTCGCGCAGTTCATCGATCGCCGCATCAAGCTCGTCCTCGTCGATGCGGGCGCCCGATTCGGCGGCTTCGATGCGTTCGGCGGCACCCTCCAGGCGCTTCTCGACGGCCGCCTCGATGCGCTCCACCTTGGCGTCGATCTCGTCTGCCTTCGAATCGATCGCGATCGCTGCATCATCGTCGTCAGCAATGAGGCTGAAGCCCGGTCCGTCGATGTTGGAGAGCAGCACTAGCGCGCCGAGACCGCCGAGAACGATCATCAGGTTCCGGCGGTTGATCGGCTTGTCTTCGCCCGGCTGAGGCTCATCACGCATCGACGGTTTTCTTACCGCCCTTCGCCTCGCCCGTCTTGCCCTTTTTGGCGGCGCGCGGCTTCGGCGCCGCGGCGATGATCTCGAAGGTCGGCCTGTCGTCCTTGATGTGGACGACCACCTCGCCGCCGTTCACCAGCTTGCCGAACAGCAGTTCCTCGGCGAGCGGCTGCTTGATCGTTGACTGGATGAGCCGGGCGAGCGGGCGCGCGCCGTAGAGCCTGTCGTAGCCGCGTTCGATCAGCCAGCTCTTCGCTTCGTCCGACAGTTTGATGTGGACGTCGCGGTCCGCGAGCTGGAGTTCGAGTTCCAGGATGAACTTGTCGACCACCATCGCCACCACCGGCGTCGGCAGATAGCCGAACGGCACGGTCGCATCCAGGCGGTTGCGGAACTCGGGCGTGAACATGCGCTTGATGGCTTCCTCGTCCTCGCCAACGCGCACCGTGGAGCCGAAGCCGATACCTTCCTTCGCCATGTCCGACGCGCCCGCGTTCGTCGTCATGATCAGGATGACGTTGCGGAAATCGACCGTCTTGCCGTGGTGATCGGTCAGCTTCCCGGCGTCCATCACCTGCAGCAGGATGTTGAACAGGTCCGGGTGCGCCTTCTCGATCTCGTCGAGCAGCAGCACCGAGTGCGGGTTCTGGTCGACGGCGTCCGTCAGCAGCCCGCCCTGATCGAAGCCGACATAGCCCGGAGGCGCGCCGATGAGGCGGCTCACCGAGTGGCGCTCCATGTACTCCGACATGTCGAAGCGCTGCAACGGGATGCCGAGGATCGCGGCGAGCTGACGCGCGACCTCGGTCTTGCCGACGCCGGTGGGGCCGGAGAAGAGGTAGTTGCCGATCGGCTTGTTCGGCTCGCGAAGACCCGCGCGCGACAGCTTGATCGCCGACGAGAGCGTCTCGATCGCCTTGTCCTGCCCGAAGACGACGCGCTTCAGGTCCTGCTCCAGCGTCGCCAGAACCTTCTTGTCGTCGGATGACACTGACTTCGGCGGGATGCGCGCGATCGTCGCGACCACGGCTTCCACGTCCTTCACGCCGATCACCTTCTTGCGCTTGGCGGGCGGCAGCAGCATCTGCGAGGCGCCGACTTCGTCGATCACGTCGATCGCCTTGTCGGGGAGCTTGCGGTCGTTGATGTAGCGCGCCGACAGCTCCACCGCCGTCTTCACCGCCTCGTTGGTGTAGCGGACCTTGTGGTGCTCCTCGAAATAGGTCTTGAGGCCGAGGAGGATGCGCACCGTGTCCTCGATCGAGGGTTCTTTCACGTCGATCTTCTGGAACCGGCGCAGCAGCGCGCGATCCTTCTCGAAGTGGTTGCGGAACTCCTTGTAGGTCGTCGATCCGATGCAACGGATTGCGCCGCCGGAAAGCGCAGGTTTCAAGAGGTTGGACGCGTCCATCGCGCCGCCCGAGGTCGCGCCCGCGCCGATCACCGTGTGGATCTCGTCGATGAAGAGGATCGCCTCGGGCATCTTCTCGAGCTCGTTGACGACGCCCTTCAGCCGCTCCTCGAAGTCGCCGCGGTAGCGCGTGCCAGCGAGCAGCGCGCCCATGTCGAGCGCATAGATCACTGCGTCCTTGAGCACGTCGGGCACGTCGCCTTCGACGATCTTGCGTGCGAGCCCTTCCGCGATCGCGGTCTTGCCGACGCCGGGATCGCCCACATAGAGCGGGTTGTTCTTGGAACGGCGGCAGAGGATCTGGATCGTGCGGTCGACCTCGGCGGCGCGCCCGATGAGGGGGTCGACCTTGCCGGAAAGCGCCTTATCGTTGAGGTTCACGCAGAACTGCTTCAGCGGCGAATCTGCGGGCTTCTTCGCCTTGTCCTTGTCCTTCGCCTCTTCGGCGGGCTCATCCGCGCCGCGTACCGCGCGCGGTTCCGAAAGCGAGGGCGACTTGGCGATGCCGTGGCTGAGGTAGGAGACGGCATCGAGCCGCGTCATGTCCTGCTGCTGCAGGAAATAGACGGCGTGGCTCTCGCGCTCCGAGAACAGCGCGACGAGCACGTTGGCGCCCGTCACCTCATCGCGGCCCGAAGACTGCACGTGCAGGATCGCGCGCTGCACGACGCGCTGGAAACCGGCGGTGGGATTGGGGTCGACCTGGTCGCTGGCGCGCAGTGGCTCCAGCTCCTTGTCGAGATAGCCGGTGAGTTCTTCGCCAAGCTGGTCGAGATCGACGCCGCACGCCTTCATCACCGCGGAGGCATGGCTGTCCCCGATCAGCGCGAACAGCAGATGTTCGAGCGTGGCATATTCATGCCGCCGCCGGCTCGCTTCGGCGAGGGCGTTGTGAAGCGTGTGCTCGAGCTCGCGGGCAAAGGCCGGCATTCGTCACTCCTGCGATGCGGCGAAACATCCGCCGCCTGATGTGAAGATCAGGGACGATTGGCAAAACATCAAGGGGGCAATGTGCGGGTGGGCCCGCGGAAACCACGTTTTCCGCGGCTCAGGCGACATTCCTGACATCGTCGTCGTGGCCGCCGAAATCGTCGGTGACGGCCATTTCGCCAAGCTTGCGGTAGAGCGTCGAGCGCCCGATGCCGAGGCGGCGCGCCACCTCGCTCATGCGTCCGCGGCAGTGGTGGATCGCCTTGCGGATGATCTCGGCTTCCAGATCCTCGAGACGGCGGAGCTTGCCGTCGTCGCCGAACAGCGAGACCTCGGCCGAAAGGTCGGCCGAAGCCGCACGCGTCGGCGCCGGCTGCGCCATGCGTCTGGGTGCGGCGACCCCCGCGAGCTGCGGGAAGTCGAGCGCCGTGAGCCTCGTGCCGTCGCAGAGTACGGCGGCGCGGAACAATGCGTTCTGCAGCTGTCGGACGTTGCCGGGCCAGTCGTAGCCTTCGAGGAGTGCAAGCGCGTCGTCCGAAAGGTCGCGTGCGCTGACGCCTTCCTCGGCGCCAAGGCGGCGGACGAAATGGCGCGCCAGAGCCGCGATGTCGCCGCGCCGTGCGCGCAGCGGAGGAATCGTGACGGGCACGACGCCGAGCCGATAGAACAGATCCTCGCGGAAGCGGCCCTCGCGCACCTCTTCGGCGAGGTCGCGGTTTGTCGCGGCGATCAGGCGCACGTCGACGGTCACGTGCCCCCGGCTGCCGACAGGTTCGATCTGTCCGGTCTGCAGCGCGCGCAGCAGCTTCACCTGCGCGTCGAGCGGCAGTTCGCCGATCTCGTCGAGGAAGAGCGTACCGCCGTCCGCCTCGCCGAAGCGGCCGACGTGTTTTTCGATGGCGCCGGTGAAGGCGCCCTTTTCGTGGCCGAACAGCACCGATTCGACCAGATTCGCGGGGATCGCGCCGCAGTTGACGATCACGAGCGGCTTTGCGGCGCGTGGCGATGCGGCGTGCACCGCCTGCGCGACGACCTCCTTGCCGACGCCGCTTTCGCCTTCAATCAGGATCGGCACGTTCTTCTGCGCGGCCTTCTCGGCCACCGCGAGCGCGGCGCGGAAGCCCGCTTCGCTGCCGACAACCTCGGCGAAGCCCAGCGAGCCGGGCAGCTTCTCGGTCAGCGGGCGCAGCTCGCCGCCCGGCGCCTTGTGGTCGAGCACGCTTTGCAGTGCGCGCGTGATGCGGTCCGCGCTTGCCGGTTTCAGCAGGAAGTCGCTTGCCCCCGCGCGCATCGCTTCGACAGCGGTGGAAACGCTGGAATGCGCGGTCAGCATGATGACGGGAAGCTGCGGGAATTGCGGGCGCAGTTCGCGCAGCACCTCGATCCCGGTCTTGCCCGGCATGTTGTAGTCGAGGATCACGGCATCGATGGATTGGCCGCGCGGACCCGTCAGCAGATCGAGCGCGGCTTGGCCGTGCTCGGCTTCCACGGTCGCATAACCGGCGCGCGCCGCCACGGTCTCCGTGATGCGCCGCTGGCCCGACTCGTCGTCGACAACAAGGACGGTCTGCTTCGCCAAATGCCGAATCTCTGCTTCCCAAAAATGACCCGCCTGTCTCGATACGGCACAGCGCCTTGCCGTCTGGTTAAGATTTTGACCCGTTTTTCGCTTCACACCGGGGCAAGGCTTGCTATGAACGGGCGGAATCAGGTCCGGATGGGGGACGTTTGAGATGGCGCAGAACAGCACTTACACCGACAAGGCGATGAAGGATCACGCGAAGACCTACGCGGGTTTCCTTGCGATGATGAAGTACGGCACGGGCTTCATCGTGCTCGTGCTGCTCGCCATGCTCCTCTTCCTCTACAACTAGCATCCTTGTGACACAGCCGGTTCGGATCGCGGTCCTTGGGGAGACCGCCGATTTTGAGCGCCGCGTCGCTGCAAGCCCGGAGACGGTGAAGAAATTCATCGGCCTCGGTGCTGTGGTCGCCGTGGAAGCGGGCGCGGGTCTCGCGTCGGGGATCGCGGACGCTGATTATGCGGCGGCGGGCGCGGAGGTCGGCCCTCGCGCTGCCGTGCTTGCCGGCGCGGGGATCGTGCTCGGCGTGCAGGCGCCGGAGCCGGCGACGCTCGCCGGTGCTGCGCCCGGAGCCCGCGTGGTCGCGATGCACGCGCCCGCGGCGAACCCTGATCGGGCAAAAGCCTATGCCGCGGCGGGTTACGAGGCGCTCGCCATGGAGCTGATGCCGCGCATCACGCGCGCGCAGTCCATGGACGTGCTCTCTTCGCAGTCGAACCTCGCTGGCTACAAGGCGGTGCTCGATGCGGCGGCGGAATACAGCCGCGCCTTCCCGATGATGATGACGGCGGCGGGCACGGTTTCGGCCGCGAAGGTGTTCATCATGGGCGTCGGCGTCGCAGGGCTCCAGGCGATCGCCACCGCGCGGCGCCTCGGCGCGCAGGTCTCGGCGACGGACGTGCGCTCGGCGACGAAGGAGCAGATCCTCTCGCTCGGCGCGAAGCCGATCTTCGTCGAAGCCGTGAAGGGCATCGAGGGCGAAGGCTCGGGCGGCTACGCCACCGAGATGTCCGATGAATACAAGGCGGCGCAGGCCGAGCTGGTGTCGTCGCACATCGCCAAGCAGGATATCGTCATCACCACCGCGCTCATCCCCGGCCGGGCCGCGCCGCGTCTCGTCAGCGACGCGCAGATCGCCACGATGCGGCCGGGCAGCGTGCTCGTCGATCTCGCGGTCGAAGCCGGCGGCAACGTCGAAGGTGCGGTGGCGGGCGAAATCGTCGTGAAGCACGGCGTCAAGATCGTCGGACACAGGAACGTGCCCTCGCGCCTCGCGGCGGACGCCTCGCTGCTCTACGCGCGCAACCTGTTCAACTTCCTGTCCGCCTTCTGGGACAAGGACACGAAGGCGCCCGTGCTGCCGGACGACGACGAGATCGTGAAGGGCGTGCGGCTGACACAGGGCGGCAAGGCCGTCCATCCGGTGCTGGGGGGAGCATAGGCCATGGACTTCATCTCGATCCTGTCGATCTTCGTGCTGGCCTGCTTCGTGGGCTACTACGTGGTCTGGTCGGTCACGCCGGCGCTGCACACGCCGCTGATGGCGGTAACGAACGCGATCTCCTCGGTGATCATCGTCGGTGCGCTGATCGCCAGCCTTGCGGCGGGCTCGGGCGTCGCCAAGTGGCTCGGCCTCGTTGCCGTGGCGCTCGCCAGCGTCAACATTTTCGGCGGCTTCGCGGTGACGCAGCGAATGCTCGCCATGTACAAGAAAAAAGAGAAGAAGGGCTAAGCGCCGATGGAACACGTCGCTTCCGCCGTGCCCGCGTGGGCACTTCTCGCCTACCTCGTCTCCGGGGTTCTGTTCATCCTCGCGCTTCGGGGCTTGTCCTCGCCCGAGACCAGCCGCGCGGGCAACCGCAACGGCATGATCGGCATGGGGCTCGCCGTGGCGACGACGCTCGCCACGCACGAGATCGCCTCGCTGCCGGAGATCGCAGCCGCGATCATCCTCGGCGGCGGCGTCGGTTTCATCGTCGCACGGCGCATCGCCATGACCGCGATGCCGCAGCTCGTCGCGGCGTTCCACAGCCTCGTCGGCCTTGCCGCCGTGCTCGTGGCGGCGGCGGCGTTCCTCAATCCGCAGGCGTTCGGCATTACCGATGCGTCGGGCGCAATCTTCGGCGCGAGCCGGGTTGAGATGGTGCTTGGCATCGCCATCGGTGCGATCACCTTCTCGGGATCGGTGATCGCGTTTGCGAAGCTCAACGGCAACATGTCGGGCACGCCGATCCTGCTGCCGGCGCGGCACATCATCAATCTCGCGCTGCTGCTCGCGATCGCCTTCTTCACGTTCGGCTTCTGGCACTCGCAGTCGGCGATGGATTTCTGGATCGTCGTCGGGCTTTCGTTCCTGATCGGCTTCCTGCTCATCATCCCGATCGGCGGCGCGGACATGCCCGTCGTCGTCTCGATGCTGAACAGCTATTCGGGCTGGGCGGCGGCGGCGATGGGGTTCACGCTGCAGAACACCGCAATGATCATCACCGGCGCGCTCGTCGGCTCGTCGGGTGCGATCCTCAGCTACATCATGTGCCGCGCGATGAACCGCAGCTTCATCAGTGTGATCGCGGGCGGCTTCGGTGCGGAGGCCGGCCCCGCGGGCGCTGCCGCCGCCATCGATCGGCCATGGAAGCGCGGCTCCGCCGAGGACGCCGCGTTCCTGATGCAGAACGCCGAGAAGGTCATCATCGTGCCGGGCTACGGCATGGCGGTGGCGCAGGCGCAGCACGTGCTGCGCGAAATGGGCGACAAGCTGAAGCATCAGGGCGTCGACGTGCGCTACGCGATCCACCCGGTCGCGGGCCGTATGCCGGGGCACATGAACGTGCTGCTCGCCGAGGCGAACGTGCCCTACGACGAGGTGTTCGAGCTCGAAGACATCAACACGGATTTCGGCCAGGCCGACGTCGCGTTCGTGATCGGCGCCAACGACGTCACCAACCCGGCGGCGAAGACCGACAAGTCCTCGCCGATCTACGGTATGCCCGTGCTCGATGTCGAAAAGGCGAAGACCGTGCTGTTCATCAAGCGCTCGATGGGCGGTGTCGGCTATGCGGGCGTCGACAACGAGCTCTTTTACCGCGACAACACCATGATGCTCCTCGCCGACGCCAAGAAGATGGTCGAGGAAATCGTCAAGAGCATGGATTGAGGTTGCGCGCGAAACCTTAAACGGCACAATGCGTTGATCAGCTATACCGCGACAGGGGACAGACCGATCATGCGCCTTTCCACGAGCCTTGTGCCTTTGGCCGCCATGCTTGCCGCTGCGTGCGCCAGCAAGGCCGAGCAGCCCGCCGCCGCGCCCGCTGCGCCGCCGCCCGCGGCGTATGCGCAGCTTCTCGACAAGGATGGCGCCACGAAGGGGCGTGCCGTGCTCACCGAGGCGAAGGGCGGCGTCGATGTCGGCCTCGTGCTCGAAGGCTGGCCCTCCGGCACCTATGCCTTCCACGTGCACGGCATCGGCCTCTGCACGCCGCCGGACTTCACGTCTGCCGGGCCGCACTTCAACCCGACCGGTCAGAAGCACGGTCACCACAAGGGCGATCTGCCGAACGTCACCGTCGGGGCGGACGGCACCGGGCGTATCGAGGCCCGCATCGAGGGTGCGACGCTTTACAGCGGCGAAACGCCGGTGCTCGATACCGATGGCGCGGCCGTTGTCGTGCACGCGAAGCCTGACGACGGCGTCACCGATCCTGCGGGAAATGCGGGCGCGCGTCTTGCATGTGGGGCCGTCGTCACCAAATAGCGCAGCCACAGGCTTTGGAGGCTGAAGGTGAGCGTGAATCCGCGAGCATTTGAAGAGGTGATGGCCAGCGCCGGGCTCGACTCGCGCGATCCGCACGTCGTACGTGCGCGCGTCGAGGTGCTCGAGAAGCTTCTGGAGCGGTCGATCACGATTCCGGGCATCAACTACAAGATCGGCCTCGATGCTGTGCTCGGTCTCGTGCCGGTGGGCGGCGATATCCTCGCCGGGATAATGTCCGCCTACATCATCTGGGAAGCGCGCAACCTCGGCATGTCGCGCTGGCACATCGCCCGCATGGCCGGAAACACGCTGTTCGACACCGCGCTCGGTTCCGTGCCGCTGCTCGGCGATGCGATGGACGTGCTGTTCCGTTCGAACACGCGCAACCTGCGCATCATCAAGGCGCATCTCGATCGGCACCACCCGAAAACGGCGGTGCTGGAAGGCACGATCACCCGCCGCGCCAGATAAGCACGCGCGCGCCGTTCGCCGCGCCCGGTGCGCGGCAGGCGGCGTAGTTGTAGTCGAGGTCCATGCACAGGCGCACTTCGGTGAGCCAGCCGCGGTTGTTCAGCGTCACGGCGATCGCTTCGGACGGGAGACCGATGTTGGCCTTCACGAACGCCGCGCGCACCATCCCCGCCGTCAGCGTCTCGCCGCGAAGCTGGCGGAGGTCGGGGCGCTTCACCCCGTCCCACAGCGATTTCGCCGCACCGAAATAGGCCTCCGCGCTCGAAAAGGCGCAGGTGCCGTGCGCCGCCCACTGGTGCTGCATCAGCTGCGCCGAAGGCATCATGCAATAATGCTGGCGCACGAGCGCCTCGCCGACGGGGGGCGCCACCGTGCAGGCGCGCGGCGAAGCGCCCGCGGCGCTGTCCACCCACAGGCCGTGCAGGATGAAATCGAAGTCGTTGTCCGCGCACTGGCCTTCATGGGCGTCCGCATCCTTGCGGAAGCGGCAGAACTCCGGCGACCATGACATCGCAAGCACATAGGCCGCCGCCGGTGCGTCGGGCGTCGCGTCCGGCAGGCTCGCCGTGCGCGGCAGATCGAGCTTCGCGGGGATGTTGCATTCTGCGGCCGTCGTCCCGCCGGAATCGTCCGCCGATCCGCAGGCCGCGAGGCACAGCGCGAGCAGCAGCCGCTCAGGCGCTCGCAAGGTCGAGCCCGATATCGGCAGCGGGTGCGGACTGCGTGATCCGCCCAACCGAAACATAGGTGACGCCGGTTTCCGCGATGCCCCGGATCGTGTCGAGATTGACCCCGCCCGAGGCTTCCGTGGGTATGCGCCCGGCCACCAGTGCAACGGCCGCGCGCAGATCCGTCACGTTCATGTTGTCGAGCAGAAGGTGCGTCGCGCCCGCCGCAAGGCCCGGCTCGATCTGGTCCACGCGGTCGACCTCCAGGATGATGCTGGCGATGCCCGCGTCCTTCGCGCGGCGCACGGCCTCGCCGACGCCGCCCGCCACCGCGACGTGATTGTCCTTGATCATCGCCGCGTCCCACAGCCCCATGCGGTGGTTCTGCGCCCCGCCCATGCGCGTCGCGTATTTTTCGAGAACGCGAAGCCCCGGGATCGTCTTGCGCGTATCGAGCAGGATAGCCCCCGTCCCCGCGATGGCATCCACATAGCGGCGCGTGAGCGTCGCTATGCCGGAGAGATGTTGCACCGTGTTGAGCGCCGAACGCTCTGCGGTGAGCATAGCGCGCGCAAGGCCGGAGAGGTGCATCAGGTCGGTGCCCCTCGCCACCCCGTCCCCGTCCTTTACGAGCATTTCGATCTCCACGCCCGGATCGAGCGACCGGAAAAAGGCGGCGGCGATGTCCAGCCCCGCAACGACGATGGCGTCGCGGCTGTCCATCACGCCGTGGAAACGCGCATCCGCCGGAATCACCGCCGCGGAGGTGATGTCCCCCGTCGCGCCCAGATCCTCGGCGAGCGTGCCGCGCACGAACGCATCCACGTCGAACCCTGCGATCCCCATGCTCATTTCCCCATCAGTTCCCGGCGCGCGAAGCTCAGCATCAGCGCGGCGCGGTAGGCGTGCTCGGCGGCGTTGGCGGTGCCGGCATGGCCGCCTTCGATGTTTTCATAATAGTCGAACGCGTGGCCCTGCTGCGCGAGCCGTGCCGCGAACTTCCGGGCGTGGCCGGGGTGAACGCGGTCGTCCTTCGTCGAGGTGTAAATGATGACGGGCGGGTATTTCGCGCCTGCGCGCAGGTTCTGGTAGGGCGAATATTTCGCGATGAACACACGGTCCTCCGCTACATCCGGATTGCCGTACTCGCCCATCCACGATGCGCCCGCGAGCAGCTTGTTGTAGCGCAGCATGTCCGCGAGCGGCACGCCCATGATCACAGCGTCGAACAGGTCCGGCCGCTGCGTCATCGCGACGCCGACGAGCATCCCGCCCTGCGAGCGCCCCGAAACGGCGAGCTTCGACGTAAGCCCCGCACGCTTCAGATCTTCCGCGACGGCATAGAGATCGTCGAAGCTGTTCTGGCGCTTCTCGCGCAGCGCCGCCTCGTGCCACGCCGGACCGTATTCGCCGCCGCCGCGGATATTCGCGATCACGAAGCTGCCGCCATCTTTCAGCCAGAACAGCCCGCCGGGCCCGATCTGGTAGGGGTTCTTGGTGAGATAGGTCGGCTTCTGCGGGCTCCGGAAGCCGCCGTAGGCGTGCATGATCGTCGGCAGCGGGCCTTTCGCGCCCGTCGGCCGCACGACGAAATAGGGGATGCGCGTGCCGTCCTTCGATTTCGCGAAACGCTGCTCGACGGAAATCGATGCGGGATCGAAAAACGCCCGAAGCGCGGCGACCTCTTTGGGGGCGCCGCCGCCCTGCACCGCCATCAGCGTCTCGGGGCTGGCGAACGTCTCGACCGTGTAGAACGCCGTGTCGGTGCTGCCGCCCGCCGCCGCGAGCGTCACTGCGCTGCTCGGCGGCACGGGCACAGTTTCGGTGCGCCAGCCTTTTCCGGTCGGCGTCAGCGCGATCAACCGCCCCTCGACATCCTCCAGCAGCGAAACGTAAAGGCGCCCGCTGCCTGCGACCACCGCCTCGATCGCCTGCTTGCCCGATGGCGCATAGACCTGTTCAACCGCCGCTGGCCGCCCCACCACAAGCGTCGCCACGTCATAGGCGACGAGCGATCCCGCCGCGTACGTCTTGCCGCCGTAGGCCCAGTCCTTGTGCAGCAGCGCGACGACGCGGCTGCCGAGCATGTCCTCGATCGTCGCCGTGTCCGGCAGCGGCGATCGGATCAGCGTGCCGTCCGGGTTCAGGTGGAAGGTCTCGGCGGTCCAGAAATCGGGATGGCGCGTGATGCGCGGCCACATGCGGCCCGCGCCTGCGCCGGCGCTCGCGTCCATGCCCATGTCGGCGGCCTTGCCCTCTGCGAGCAGCGCGGCCTCCGCCATCGGCGTGCCGCGCGTCCACAGGCGCACCTGCCGGGGATAGCCGGATTCGGTGACGTCGCCGCCGTGCGCGGAGGCGATCATCAGCCGGTCGAGATCGACCCACGCGACATCGCCCTTCGCCTCGGGCGTTTCGAAGCCGCCGCTCACGAACGCGCCCGTCTCCATGTCGAACTCGCGGTAGACGAGCGCGTCGGAGCCGCCGTCCGAAAGGCCGACCATGCACCGCGCATAGGTGGGTGCAAGGCACGCCGCGCCCTTCCACACCCATTTCCGGCCGTCCGCCTTCGACATGGCATCGAGATCGATCAGCGTCCGCCACACCGGCTTCCCGGAGGCAAAAGCATCGAGGTCCGCGATGCGCCACAGGCCCTGCGGGTTCTTCGCATCGGTCCAGAGGTTCGTCACCTTGTCGCCGAGGATCGCCTCGGGCACGGGAATGCGACTGTCATCCTCAAGGATCGCCTGCATTTCGGCCTGAAGCGCCCTGAACGCCGGGCTCGCCGTCTGCAGACGTTTTTCCGTCGCCGCGTTCCACGCGCGCACCTGATCCAGCGCGCGGGCGCCGTCCACCTCTTCAAGCCACAGGTTCGGATCGTCTTCGGCCGCGTGCGCGGTGGGTGCAGTCGCCAGAATGAAAGCCGCCATCAACAGGGTTGAAAAACGCATGGCTTCGGTTCGTCCCCAAGACGTTTGTTGCCGGACCCATCAAGTGAAACGGATTCATTGCGGGGTCAATCGGCTGACGGATATGCGCAGCACAACGAGTATGATCCTAACCGCAGCGCGTTTCCGGGAATCGTTCCACGAACTCGCGCAAGTTTGCGTGGTAGCGCTTTTCGCTTCCCCCCAGACTTTCCGGTTTTTGTACGGTTTCGATGGGCTTGCCTACGCGCACCATCATTCGGTCCCAGTCTCGGCGATCGGAGCGTGCAATGTCCGCTTTCTCCTCGATCTTCAAAAGTCGGCTGAGTTGATCGGACGCGGCGGGACCTAACCGGCAGAGGCCATTGATCGCGGCTTCGGCTGTTTTTAGGTTTGCATCATGTTCATGTTCGCGTTCACGTCGCTGCTGACCATTGAGGTCGCGAAGCTCGCTGCGATCAAAATCCGAATAAAGCGTCAGATGCTCGTCCAGAATGCTGGTTAACAGGCTTGCAGCGGGCGTTCCGCCATCGGAAAGACGCACGATCAGTCCATTGGCACGGGTCCGCATCCGCACATCCTGCAAGAGGGTGGTTTCTTCTGGAAGTCGTTTTGAAAACGCACCCTCGGGCCAGTTCCCGAGCGCATTGCCGAGGTCTGTTGGGCCCGGTCGGTTCGTAGGCACTGTTGAAGCAAGTTTACGGGCAATGTCACCGCGAAGTGCATTCAGGTCATCACTGCCGAAAAGGTTGGGCAGGTGATAGGCGCCGGGCAGATCCGAAAAGCGGGGATCGCGGATAAGGCGCTGCACCAGTTGCACGTCTTGTTCGGATACGGTCAGCCTGTTCAGCTGGCCCAAATAATCCCCTACGGCTTCGAAAATAATGGCTGTTTCCGGAAAGGCCGGATTGTCGAGAGCAGCGGAAATCGTGAGCCGCGTTTCTTCAAGAACACGCGCCTTATCAACGGAACGGCGTACGGCGAGCGCATCGTCGACCGCACCTTGCACGTCGCTTTCGGATGAAGAGTCGTTCGTGGTCATTTGCGTCCGCTCCCACCCGAAATGGAAGCTGTCGAGTCCGCCGTTGGGACCTACGCCCAAGGGCGCGAACAAGCCAAGACTGCTGACATTGACGGCCCGGAACAGAACCTCTCCGGTACCGTCCCGTATCTCCTCCAGGACGATACGGACAGTGTTCGGGGAAAACGTCCATGCACTGGAGTTTGTCGGGCTTTTCGAATGCCACCTTGCATGACGCAGCAGCATGTCATGTCGCTCCAGCGGTTGTTCCTCCGAAAGGCAGACATCCGTCGTGAGCCGACGCTTCAAATCCGTGGAGACGGCCAGTTTGTCTTCATGGTTTCGCCCGTAGTAGCCCAGAAGCGTGCCTTCGGGTTCCCGCCAATCGTCTCCGCATTGTCCGGCTTTGCGCAGTCGGAATGTTTTGGCTCTCGCCGTCAGAAGAGGGCTGCCGCCCCGAAGTTGCTCCCAACTGCCTGTTTCCGTCCGATGGATGGTGACGCTGCGCACGTTTGGCTCAAAGAGAAGAGAGAGGCATCGGCTGTGGCACTTTATGTCCCAACCACCGAATGCTTCATCAATGCGGATGTCCCCGGCCGGTTGGATCAGACCCTGTGCCTTCACGGCTGGGACGCGGTATTTATCAAGCTCTGCTTCCGTCGCGATTATTGAGTTCTGTGGAACGAGCCAAAGTACCGCAGGTGTCAATATGAGTGCGGACATTGCCGCACCGAGCGTGCCGATGAAACGAAACGCGAACCAATAGAACAGACTGTAAACGGCGCCCCACAGAAATGCAGTGGGCGCAAACATGAGAACCAGTCCCGGGATGGCCAAGATTATGGAGACGATGAATATCGATACCAGAAGAGGCATGCTCACGGCGATAAGTGTGAGCGCTCCAGTTATGGCAAGATATCGCTTAAGAAATCTGTTCATGGTGCTGCGATCAATATTGGGAAGGTTCCAATATCATCTTAACAGCAGTTTCACGCTCTCAGGCTTTGCAAGGCGGATGGGACATCAGTCCCCCGTAACGCGCACGCTCGAAATGTCGCCCTGCCCGACGGTGGAGGAGGCCATCGCGAGCATCCGTTCCAGCGGCTTCAGTGCCTTCACGCGGATCTCCTCGTCCATCTCGATGACGGGCGAGAGGTCGCGGAGCGCGAGGTAGAGCTTTTCCATCGTGTTCAAGGCCATGAACGGGCAGTTGTTGCAGCTGCAGTTCCCGTCCGCACCGGGGGCGCCGATGAAGGTTTTGTGCGGCGCGGCCTTTTCCATCTGGTGGATGATGTGCGGCTCGGTGACGACGATGATGGTGTCCGCCGGGCTTTCGAGCGCGAAGTTGAGGATCGCGCTCGTCGAGCCGACGAGATCGGCGTGGTCGAGGATATTGCCGGGGCATTCCGGGTGCGCGGCGACGGGCGCATCGGGGTGCTGCGCCTTCAGCTTCAGCAGTTCCTTCTCGCTGAACGCTTCGTGCACGATGCACGCGCCGGGCCACAGCAGCATCTCGCGCCCGAACTTGCGGGAGAGATAGCCGCCGAGGTGCCGGTCCGGCCCGAAGATGATCTTCTGCTCGCGCGGCAGCTGGCTGATGATCTTCTCGGCGGACGACGAGGTGACGATGATGTCGGAGAGCGCTTTCACCGCCGCCGAGCAGTTGATGTAGGTGAGCGCGATGTGGTTCGGATGCTGCTCGCGGAAGCGCTTGAACTGCTCGGGCGGACACGAATCCTCAAGGCTGCAGCCCGCGTCCATGTCGGGCAGGATCACCGTCTTCTGCGGGGAGAGGATTTTCGCCGTCTCGGCCATGAAGCGCACGCCGCAGAAGGCGATCACGTCGGCGTCCGTCTCGGCCGCCTTGCGCGAAAGATCGAGACTGTCACCCACGAAGTCCGCGATGTCCTGGATCGCGGCCTCCTGGTAATAATGCGCGAGGATCACGGCGTTGCGTTCCCGCTTCAGCCGGTCGATTTCGCTCAGCAAGTCCTTGCCCTTCGGCAGGTCGGCGAGGCGTACGTTCATTGTCCCGATACTCCTAAAGTCCGTAGCCGCTCTCGTCCGGGAAGCGGACGATGACGCGGGCATCGATTCCTGCGGCCGCGAGTGGCAATGCGAAGCCACGCTCGACGGCGGTACGCGCCGAACTGCGCGCGAGTTCTCGTAAGAGACCGGTGTCGGCTTCCTTGAGCACGGCCTCCCTGATCTTGCGCCGGTTGGCGGTGTCGATGACCTCCTCGGCATTGCCGAGCGCCATCAGGATCGTGCCGCCGCCGTATTCGCGGATGTTCGCCATGTCGACCTGCGGCTCGTCGAGTTGAATGTCGGGCAGGCGCACGGTCATCACGCGGCTGCCTTCGTCCCACACGATGTCGTCGCGGCCGAGCTTCGAATAATCGATGTCGTAGCGGACGGTTGCGGGCACGATCAGCGTCTTTTCCGCCGAAAGGCCGAGCTTTTCCACGCGCGTCGAAACCGCGACCGTGAAGCGCCCGGCAAACACGGTGAGCTTGTTCTGCGCACGGACGGCGTCGAGGCTGGCGGCGGCGATGGACTGCGCGTCCACCGGCTTGTCGTCGTCGCGGGCAACGAACCACATGGCGAGGGCACCGAGCAGCAGCCCGGCGAGCAGCGTCAGAACGGTCTTCACGCAGCTTTCTCCCACACGTCTCCGTCGGCGCTTACCATGCCGCGCTCACGCAAGTCGATGAGATGCGCGAGCACGGATCGGCCGGCGGCGGGGTGCAGCCGCGGATCGATGGCGGCATACATGGCGGCGACGAGCGCGGGGATCGCCTTGGGCCCCTCTTCCAGCAGGCGGAGGATCTGGCCCTCGCGCTGGCGGCGGTGCGCGATGTAGCCGCGCACCAGTCGGCGGGGTTCCTTCACCGGTTCGCCGTGCGTGGGGTAATAAACGGCGTCGTCGCGGTCCATCAGCAGCTTCAGGCTGTCCATATAGGCGCGCATGTCGCCGTCGGGCGGGGTGACGACGCTGGTCGACCAGCCCATCACATGGTCGCCGGTGAACAGCGCCTTTTCCTCGTGGAGCGCGAAGCACAGGTGGTTCGAGGTGTGGCCCGGCGTGTGCACCGCCTCCAGCGTCCAGCCGCCGTCTGCCCAGGTGCCGCCGGGCACGACCTCGCCGTGCGCGAGCACGCGATCGGGGGTGTAGGTGCTGTCGAAGGCGGCGTCCGTGCGGGGGCCGTCGTCCTCCAGCACCAGCGGGGCGCAGCCCACGACCTCGGCGCCGCTCAGCGCCTTCAGCCGCACGGCGAGCGGGCTGTGATCGCGGTGCGTGTGGGTGACGAAGAGGTGGCTGATCGTCTCGCCCGCCGTGGCGGCGAGGATTGCTTCCAGGTGCTCGTCCTCGTCCGGGCCGGGGTCGATCACGGCGACCTTGCCGTTCCCCACGATATAGGTGCCGGTGCCAAGGTAGGTGAACGGGCTGGGGTTCCGCGCCAGCACGCGGCGGATCAGCGGCGAGACGCGCTCGCTTGCGCCATAAGGCGCGGCGGCAATGGCGGCCTTGATATCCATCGAACCCCATGTGGCAGCGGCAGTGGCCGCTGCCAAGGGTGGGCGTGCTACAAGGGTACGATCTCGTTGAACGGCGTGTCCTTGTCGGGCCGGAGATCGCCCGGCAGGCCGAGCACGCGTTCGGCGATGATGTTGCGCAGGATCTCGTCGGTGCCGCCCGCGATGCGGAGCCCCGCCGACCACATGTAGGCGCCCTGCAGGCGTGCAAGCTCGCTGTCCTTTTCGCCCGCCGCGAAGCCTGCGCTTTCGGAAAGCTCGAGCGCGAACGCCGCCATGTCCTGCATCGTCTTGGCGACGACGACCTTGGAGATGGATTGCTCGGCGCCCGGCGTCTTGCCCTGCGAGAGCGCGGAAAGGGCGCGCATCTGCGTCAGCTTCACGCCCTCGTCGTTGATGTAGGTGTCGGCGATACGGGCGCGCACGTCCATGCGTTCGATCGCGGGGCCCTGTTCGGTGTCGATGCCCCGCGCGAGATCCATCAGCGTGCGCCAGCCCGGCGAGTTGCGCGGCTTGCCGCCCACCGCGAGGCGCTCGTTCATCAGCGTGGTGAGCCCGGCCTTCCAGCCGTCCCCCACCGCGCCGATGCGCCATGCGTCGGGCACGTGCACGCCGTCGAAGAACACCTCGTTGAAGTCCGCGCCGCCCGACATCTGTTTCAATGGGCGTGCCTCCACGCCCGGCGCGTGCATGTCCACGATGAACATGGTGAGCCCCTTGTGCTTGGGCGCAGACGGATCGGTGCGGGTGACGATGATACCGTAATCGGAAAGGTGCGCGAAGGTCGTCCACACCTTCTGGCCGGTGATGATCCAGTCGTCCCCGTCGCGCACCGCCTTCGTGCGGATGCCCGCGAGGTCCGACCCGGCGATCGGCTCGGAAAAGAGCTGGCACCAGATCTCGCCGCCCTCCAGCGCCTTCGGCACGAAGCGCTCGATCACCGCCTTCGATCCGTGCGTGAACACCGTGGGGATGCACATCCCGAGCCCGATCGAATACAGCCCCGTCGGCGCCGCCGACCGAGCCTCCTCCTGCGAGAAGATGATCGCATTCATAGGCCCCAGCCCCTGCCCCCCGAACGCCTTCGGCCAAGTCAGCCCCGCATAGTCTGCGTCGTATTTCTTCCTCTGCCAGCTCTTCTGCCGCGCGACATACTCATCCTGCGATTTCGGCTCAGGGAGACCTTCGTATTCCTTGGCCGCCTCGGCGATCCAGGCGCGGACTTTCGCGCGGTATTCAGCTTCCTGCGGCGTGTCGTTGAAATCCATGTCTCGTCTCCCTCAGGCCGCGGCGCGGTTGCGCTGTTCGAGCGCGCGCACCAGCCGGTCTGCCCAGAACGCACGGCTGCCGAGCGCGGCGGAAAGCTGCCGGGCGCGGCGGTAGTAGAACTGGCAGTTCGATTCCCACGTAAAGCCGATACCGCCGTGAAGCTGCACGTTCTCCTCGGCGGCGAAGCGCACGGCGTCGAGGCTCGCGGTGCGCGCCGCGGCGGCCGCGTGGCGAAGCTCGTCCGCGTCCGCCGCGAAGGCCCAGGCGCCATAGAGCGCGTGCGCGCGGGCAAGCTCCAGCTTGATGTACATGTCGGCGCACTTGTGCTTCACGCCCTGATATCGCCCGATGCGCTGGCCGAAGGCGACACGATCCTTCGCGTAGCCGACCGCCATCTCCATCGCCGCCCCGGCGGTGCCGATCGCCTCGAAGGCAAGGATGACCGCGGCGCGGTCGATAAAGCGCTGGTAGTCGGCGGATGTGCCGAGCGGTTCGGCAGGCGTGCCGTCGAGCGCGATCGTGCCGTGCTTGCGGACGAGGTCGAGCGTCGCGGCGGGAGCGACGCTCACGTTTTTGAGGTCGACGAGCCAGAGCGCCGGGCCGTCCTCGCCTGCGGCGGTCACGACCGCGAGGCTCGCGGTGAGCGCATCGGCGACGGGTGATTTCGTGCCGGTCAGTCTGCCGCTCTCGGCGCGTGTCGCAGGGATCGCCGTCGGCGAATTCACACCTTCACCCCACGCGTAGCAGGCGATGGTGCTGCCATCTGCAATGCCGGGCAGGTACTTCGCCTGCTGCACTTCGGTGCCCGCGAGCAGGAGCGCCTCGGTGGCAAGCAATGTGGAAAGGAAGGGCACGGGCGCAAGGCTGCGGCCGAATTCCTCGGCGAGCACGCAGCTTTCCTCGGGCGAGAGGCCGACGCCGCCGTGGGCTTCCGGCACGCGCGCGGCGGTGAGGCCGAGATCGACCACCTGCCTCCACAGCGCCTCGTCATAGGCAACATCCGAATCCATGATGCGCCGTGCCGCGTCGGGGCCTGCGTGTTCCGTCAGCATACGCCGGGCGGATTCGCTGAGCGCCCGGGCATCATCCGAGAAATCGAAGTTCAAGAGACCCTCCCACGGTTGTTGCCTGGAGCATGTGCCGCAGAGGCTGCGCGCGCATCCCGTGACTTGTGAGAGGCGGTTATTTCCGGGCGAAAAGCGCGTCTGCGGCGGATTTCACGCTTCCCGCTTCGGTAAGCTTGGCGCGCGTCCGTCCAATCTCCGCCTCGAGCGCGGTGATGCGTGCCCTGAGTTCGTCCTGTGACAGCGGTCCGAGATCCTGACGCGTGAGCAGGGTCAGCGGATCGTCTTTCGTTTTCGGCAGAAAATCGTCGTCCATAGGGTTAACCCGTGTCTGGAATGGCTGCGCAATCTGCGCTAGAGGGGCGCCGCGAACAAGGGGGAGGGTGACATCATGGCCGGGGTTCCAAAGGACATGATCGCGATCGATCCCGAAGGCCCCGGTGGCCCGGAAGTGCTCATTCCCGTCCGCCGCCCCGTGCCCATGCCGAAGGACGGCGAGGTGCTGGTGAAGGTCGCCGCGGCGGGCGTGAACCGGCCAGACGTGCTGCAGCGCCTTGGCCTCTATCCGATGCCGCCCGGCGCACCCTCGATTCCAGGGCTGGAGATCGCGGGTGAAGTCGTCGCGGTGGGCAGTGGCGCAGGCCGTTTGCAGATCGGCCAGCAGGTATGCGCGCTCGTCGCGGGTGGCGGCTATGCGGAATATTGCATCGTCCCCGAAGGCCAGTGCCTGCCGGTGCCCGAGGGCCTGTCGCTCGTCGAGGCGGCGAGCCTTCCAGAGACGTATTTCACGGTGTGGTCGAACCTCTTCGAGCGCGGCTATGGCGCGCCGGGTGAAACCGCGCTGATCCATGGCGGCACGAGCGGCATCGGCGTCACCGCGATCCTGCTCTGCAAGGCGTTCGGGCTAACGTCGATCGTCACCTGCGGTAGCGCGGAGAAATGCACGGCGGCGCTGGCGCTCGGCGCCGATCACGCCATCGATTACAAGACGCAGGATTTCGTTGCCGAGGTCGCCGCGATCACGAGTGGGCGCGGCGTCAATCTCGTGCTCGACATGGTGGGCGGGGACTATCTCGCGCGCAACGTCAAATGCCTTGGCGAGAGCGGACGGCACGTCTCGATCGCATTCCAGCGCGGGATCACGGGCGAACTCGATCTTGGCGCGGTGATGCGCAAGGGGCTGATCCTCACCGGATCGATGCTGCGCCCGCGCAGCGTCGAATATAAATCGCTGCTCGCCGACAGTCTCGCCGCCGATGTGTGGCCGCTGTTCGCGAGCGGCGGGCTGAAGGCTGTCGTCGACCGTGTCTTCCCGCTGGAGGCAGCAGCGGACGCGCACCGTTATCTCGAATCCGGCGAACACGTGGGCAAGGTCGTACTGGAGATCGCGCATGGACAGGCTGACGCTGCATGAAGACCCGGTTTCGGGCAATTGCTACAAGATCCGGCTGACGGCCGCACATCTTGGCTTCCCGCTGGAGCGCAGGCTCTACGACATCCGCAAGGGCGAGACGCGAACGCCCGCCTATCTTTCCACGGTGAACGCGAACGGCCGGGTGCCCGTGCTGCAGGTCGGCGACCGATATTTGCCGGAATCGAACGCGGCAATCTTCTATCTCGCAAAAGGCTCGGCACTGATCCCGGCGGACCGCTGGGACGAGGCGGACATGCTGCGCTGGATGTTCTGGGAGCAATACAACCACGAGCCCAACATCGCGACGCTACGCTTCTGGCTCGCATATGTCGGGCGCGATGCCCTCTCGGACGCACAGCGTGCACAGATCGACGGCAAGCGCGCAGCCGGCGAGGCCGCACTTAAACTGATGGATGAGCATCTGACGCATCGCCAGTGGTTTGTCGGGAGCAGCATCAGCCTCGCCGATATTGCGCTCTACGCCTACACGCACGTGTGCGAGGAAGGCGGCGGATTCGATCTTACGGGCTATCCGCGCGTGCAGGGATGGCTCGCGCGCGTGGCCGGTCTACCGGGGCATATCCGCATCGATTCCTGATACGATTCCGACCCTCATCTTTGCCGCGACTCGCGCAAAACCTTCATAATTCGGCCTGCAAACCGTAACGCAATAACGCGATACGCTGGCGCGCAAACAGCCGTCCGCCAGTGGAGGTCGACTTGAATATGTTTGCGCCCGGCGAATTCGCCGAACGTGTCGCGTCGCTTCGGCCGAGTGAGCCAGAAGTCCGCAAGAGCGATCGCCGCCGTTACCGCACGATCTGGATTTCGGATGTGCATCTCGGCACGCGCGGCTGCAACGCCGAACTGCTCATCGATTTCCTCGACAGTGTCGATTCCGACACGCTCTATCTCGTGGGCGATATCATCGACGGCTGGCGGCTGAAGAAGAGCTGGTATTGGCCAGCGAAGCACAACGATATCGTGTGGCGCCTGCTGAAGCGCGCCAAGCGCGGCACGCGCGTCATCTACATTCCCGGCAATCACGATGAAGTGTTCCGCCAGTTCACCGGGCTCAGCTTCGGCGGCGTTGAGATACGGTCGAAGGCGATCCACGAGACTGCCGACGGCCGCCGCCTGCTGGTGCTGCACGGCGACGAGTTCGACGCCGTGGTGCTCTACGCGCGCTGGCTCGCCTTCCTCGGAGACGCCGCCTACGAGATGCTCATGCGGCTGAACATGCTGGTCAATAAGGTGCGAGCGCGCCTCGGCAAGCCCTACTGGTCGCTTTCCAAGCACGCCAAGCACAAGGTTAAGAACGCTGTGGAGTTCATCAGCCGCTTCGAGGAGGCGGTGGCCAAGGCGGCAGGGGACCGCGGCCTCGACGGTGTCGTCTGCGGCCATATCCACACCGCCGAGGAGCGGATGTTCGGCGACGTCGTCTACTACAATGACGGCGACTGGGTGGAGGGATGCACTGCGCTCGTTGAGCACTTCAACGGCGAGATGGAGATTCTGCACTGGGCCGACGAGGTGAACGGGCGCGTGCTTCCCATGCAGCAAGCAAACGCGGCCTGAGCCCGTTTCCATGCGCATCGCGATCGTCACGGATGCGTGGGAGCCGCAGGTGAACGGCGTGGTGCGCACGCTGCAGATGGTACGTGGGGAGCTGGAGCGCGCCGGGCACGACGTGCTGGTGCTTTCGCCCAATGCGTGGCCGTCGCTGCCCTGCCCCGGCTACGGCGAAATCCGGCTGGCGCTTGCCACCACCGGCCAGGTCGGGCGGCGTTTGCGTGCCTTCGGCGCCGACGCCATCCATATCGCCACCGAAGGCCCGCTCGGGCTTGCTGCGCGGCGTTGGTGCCTGCGCGCAGGCTTTCCGTTCACGACGGCCTATCACACGCATTTCCCGGACTATGTATCGGCGCGCACGGGGCTTCCGGCGGCATGGTTCTGGCAGTACGAGCGCTGGTTCCACGGCCCCGCCGCGAGCGTTCTCGCCGCGACGCCGAGCCTGCGCCGGCAGCTCGCCGCGCAGGGCATCGGCCCCACTGCACCGTTCGGACGCGGTGTTGACCTTGCGAACTTCTCGGCGGATAGCGCGCCGCACGCCGCCTATGCGGCGCTGCCCCGGCCCATCCAGCTTTATGTGGGGCGTGTCGCGGTGGAAAAGAACATTGAGGCATTCCTCGCCACGCACCATCCGGGCACGCGCGTCGTCGTGGGCGACGGCCCGGCGCGAAAGGCACTCGAACGGCAGTTTCCCGATGTGATCTTCCTCGGCGCGCTTCGCGGTGCGGCGCTCGCTTCGGCCTATGCAGGCGCGGACGTGTTCGTGTTCCCAAGCCGCACTGACACGTTCGGTATGGTGCTGATCGAGGCATTGGCCTCCGGTGTTCCCGTCGCGGCCTATCCCGTGCAGGGGCCGATCGACATCGTGACACCGGAGACGGGCTGTCTCGATGAAGACCTTGACGCTGCCATCACCGGCGCGCTCGGCAAGGATCGTGCTACATGTGCTGCTTATGGCTGCAGTTTCAGCTGGGAACGCGCTGCGGCGGAGTTCTGCGGCGCGCTCGTGCCGCTAAATCCCTTGATCGCAGCTTGAGCCGTGCCTATAGTTTAAGCGTACCGGCCGCCCCCCAAAGGGCGGCCCTTTTATTTCGCTCTTTCGAGAAGAGGCGCATTCGCCATGGCCCAGAACTATCCG
>JAEULI010000105.1 GCA_016793845.1 Sphingosinicella sp. | reverse complement strand
CAGGCGGGGAGGCCGAGTTCCGCTTCGGCATCCCGGATCGCAGCGCGCGCCGCGTCTTCGCTGAGCAGCGAGGTGTTGAGGCTGATGCCGATTCCGCGCGCATTCGGGTTGGTGAGCTTCGCGGCGGCGACATGCACGGCGAGTGCATCGGTGAGGGAGGGGCAGGGGTAGGCGCCCTCATAGCCCTGGATTTCCCGGCGCCCCGCCTCGTGGCAGATGACGAGCGCGTCGGGCTGGCTGCCGTGGACGAGGCCGAGCGTGACGCCCGCATAGGCCGGGTGCAGGAGCGCGCCCTGTCCCTCGATCACATGCCAGTGATCCGGCGCCGCATCGGGGGAGAGCCACTCCGCGGCGCCCGAGATGAAATCGGCGACGACAGAGTCGATCGCGATCCCGCGCCCGGTGATCATGATCCCGGTCTGCCCGGTGGGGCAGAAGGTGGAGGGCACGCCACGCCGCTGAAGCTCGCGATCGATGGCGAGCGCGGTGTATTTCTTGCCCACCGCGCAGTCCGTTCCGACCATCAGCAGGCGGCGGCCGGTGCGCTTCTTGCCCGTGCCGGTCCTGAACGTCTGCTGCGGACGGCGGAGATCGTGAAGCGTGCGTCCGTGTGCCTGCGCGGCTTTGGATATTTCCGGGTGATCGGCGAGGCGCTGGTGCAGCCCGGCTGCGACATCGAGACCCGCTGCGAGCGCCGCCGTGATGTGCGGCACCCATTCGGGCGCAATATAGCCACCGTCGTTGGCGATGCCGATCACCAGCGTGCGCACGCCCTTTGCGGCGGCTTCGGCGAAATTCATGTCTGGCAGGCCGAGATCGACCGGACAGCCCTCCATGCGATACTGGCCCGCGCAGTCTCCCGCGCGCCATTCGGCAAGGCCCGAGGCGGTCTTGGCCCAGCCGATATCGGGAGCTGTCCCCAGAAAAAGCAGAAACGGTGGCTGCATGGCTTTCGGTTTCCGGTTGGAGGTTCAGTTGGCCCGGCGGATGATCTGGCCGGGCAGGGCGCCGGTCGGCTTGCCGGTCTCGACGACGGCGACGCCGTTCACCCATACGGTGCGGATTCCGACGGGGAGGGCGGTGGGGTTCTCGACAGTTGCGCGATCGGCGACGGTCGCGGGGTCGAACAGCACGAGATCGGCAGCCTGTCCAACGGCGATGCGGCCGCGATCACCGATGCCCATGTGATCGGCGGCAAGTCCGCTCATCTTGTAAATCGCCTCTTCGAGCTTCAGCCGGCCCGTCTCGCGCACCATCCATGCGAGCACGCGCGGAAAGGCGCCTGCGCCGCGCGGGTGTGCGTCCTCGATGCCGCCGTCCGAGCAGATGTTGCTGTGCGGCCAGGCGATGAGCGCGGCGACATCGTCGTCCGCCATCGAGCGGCCCATCACCACATTGTGCATTCCCTTTGCTTCGGCTTCGACGATGAGGTCGAGATAGGCACGTGCCGGGGGCACGCCGCGCAGCGCGGCAACCTCAGCAACGGTCTTGCCGACATAGGCCGGGTTCGCGGGATATTGGGTGAGACGCAGATCCTCCGGCCGCGCCATGTGCGCGAGCGCGAATTCGGCTGCGGCGAGATCGGTGAAATCCCGCTTCGGCAACAGCACTTCGAGGTTCGATTGCCAGTAGGTGTAGGGGTAGACGTCCGCCGTCACGTCGATGCCTGCGCGGCGCGCGGCGTCGAGCTTTGCAAGGAGGGGCGCAGTGTCGCCCCAGCGGTCGACGATGGCGATCTTGAAGTGCGAGATCTGGACCGGAAGGCGCACGGTGCGGCCGATCTCCAGCAGCTCGTCGACTGCGGCGTCGAGGCGCGTGTCCTCGCTCCGCATGTGGCTGATGTAGCGTCCGCCATGCCGCGCGGTGGCACGGGCGAGCGCCATCACCTCCGACGGGTCCGAATAGATGCCCGGATCGTATTCGAGCCCGGTCGACAGGCCGAGCGCGCCTGCGCGCATGTTGTCCTCGACGACGGCGACCATGCGATCGACCTCGGCGGGCGTCGCTGCGCGCTTGTAGTCCGCGCCCATCACGGCGTCGCGGACGCTGTTGTGGCCGATGTACGTGGCGACGTTCACGGCTGCGGGCTGCGCTTCGCGCTTCGCGAACAGGCCCGCGACGGGCAGAGGGCCACCGCCATCCTGCCCGACGACGATCGTGGTGATGCCCTGCGCCGCCGCCGCGAGCGCATCGAGGTGCGCATCGAGATTGCGGTCGTGGTGGCTGTGCGTGTCGATGAAGCCGGGCGCGAGCACGAGACCGCTGCCTTCAACGACGGGAACACCCTTGCCGCGCGCGCGCTTGCCGATAGCGGTGATACGGCCGTCTTCGACCCGCACATCGGCCTTGCGCGCCGGTGCACCGGTGCCGTCCACGACGGTCGCGCCAACGATCACGAAGCTTTCCGCGGCGGATGCCGTCGCCCAAAGCGCGACGGCGGGAACGAGCGCGGCACGCAGCACCGATCGAATCATGACGGCTCTCCCTTGCAGGCGATGTTCGTACAATCGCCTGAATCTCATCATTGTTATCTTTCTGACATGACTGCCAGCATTGCGCAAGCCGCGATCACCAGCCCGAGAAGCGCGGCCAGCGCGCTGTAACCGCGCCGCCTGTGTCGGTGAGCAGATAGGCTGGATGCTGCGCGGCGGTGGCGCAGGCGTGATTGGGGAGAACGCGCAGCCGGGTGCCGATCGGATAGGCCGAAAGATCGAGCGGCGTGCCGTCGCGGTGCCCGACAAGGCCGTGCTCCTGATTGGCGCCGGTGACGATGAGATCGCCGATGATCGTGCCGCCCGCATCGCAGACGAGCCCGTAGCCCTGATCGACGCGCTGCGCCGCCGTGCCGCGATCGCGCGACATCGCCATCCAGCCTGCATCGATGACGAGGCGGCCCTGTGCCTTCTGATATCCGATCACCGTCGCCAGCACGGAAAGCGCGATCTCCTCTGGCCGGCAGACACCGATCCCCGCCATCACCAGATCCTGAAAGACGTAAACGCCCGCGCGCACCTCGGTGATCCCGTCCAACGCCCGCACGAACAGCGCGGTCGGTGTCGAGCCCATGCTCACGATAGGGCAGGGAAGCCCCGCCGCCCGCAGCCTCTCCGCCGCGCGTACAAGTCCGGCGCGCTCGATCTCCGCATGGGCGGCAATCGCATCCGCGCCCTCGCAACTGTAACTTTCGCCCGCGTGAGTCAGCACGCCGCCGAGCAGCCCCGCCTCCGCCAGTGTGCGCCCGATGACGAGGAGTTCATCCGCCTCCGGCACGACGCCGGAACGGTGGCCGTCGCAGTCCACCTCGATCAGCACGGTGATGCCGCTGTTTCCGGCGATCGCATCGGCGACCGCGCGCGCGACATCGGCGTCGTCTAGGATAATCTGCATGCGGACGCCTGCATCCGCCAGCGCGCGGACGGCATCCAGCTTCGATGGAACGATGCCTACCGCGTAGAGAATGTCGTTAAAGCCCGCCTCCGCGAACGTGTGCGCTTCCATGAGCGTCGATACGGTGATCGGCCCGGTGCCATCAAAGACCGCGCGAAGCACATCCGGCGATTTGGCCGTTTTGACATGCGGGCGGAAGGTGACGTCGAAGGGCGCGAGATGGCCTTCCATCCGGCGGATGTTGGCGGTGAGGCGGGCCTCATCGAGAACCAGCGCGGGCGTTGGCGCCTGGAGCAATGTTTGCGGAGCGGATGTCATATCGTCCTTGAGTGCCATTTTTCTATCAGTGGTATTCGGTTGTCATACAGAAATCGCGCAGGCGCACCACGATGCTGCGCCTCGCACCCGCCTTTATGTCCGTCGCTGCGGTTTCCGTACATGCACGACGGCGTCCTCGATCCGCCAGCTCCGAAGAAAACACCTGCCGATTGACTCGTCATTGTCTCGCCAATAAGGGTACTACCTAGTAGAAGAAAAATGGAGGATGAGATGACCGCGAATGTGGTGGTCGCCGGGGTGGGGATGCTGCCGTTCGTGAAGCCGGGCACCAGCCCGAGCTACGACGAGATGGGCGCCGCTGCGGCGCGATTGGCGCTGGATGATGCGGGCATCGACTATCGCCTCGTCGAGCAGGCCTATGCCGGCTGGGTCTATGGCGATTCGACCGCTGGGCAGGCGGCGCTCTACCGCGTCGGGCTGAGCGGCATTCCGATCATCAACGTGAACAACAATTGCTCGACCGGCTCCACCGCGCTGTATCTCGCGCGGCAGGCAATCGCGAGCGGCGCGGCGGAGTGCGTGATCGCGGTCGGCTTCGAACAGATGACGCCGGGCGCGCTCGACACTGTGTTCAAGGACCGGCCGAGCCCGCTCGCCGACTTCCTCGCCATCGCTGACCGCAAGTTCGGCGATCTGACGGCGGTTCCGATGGCGCTCAGGCTCTTCGGCGGGGCCGGGCACGAGTATCAGGAACGCTACGGCGCCCGCACCGAAACCTTCGCGGCGGTGCGCGCGAAGGCGAGCCGGCACGCCGAGCACAACGATAAGGCGATCTTCCGCACGCCGATTTTGGTCGAGGACGTGATGGCCTCGCCGTCCATTTTCCTGAACGTCACCCGCCTGCAATGCTGCCCGCCGACGTGCGGCGGCGCGGCGGCGGTGCTGTGTTCGGAGGCCTTTGCCCGGCGCCACGGCATCGACACGGCGATCCGCATCCGTGCGCAGGCGATGACCACCGATACCAACACGACGTTCGACGGCGACAGCCTGATCCGCGCGGTGGGCGCAGACATGACGCGCAAGGCCGCCGAGAGCGTTTACGAAGCGGCGGGCCTCGGCCCTTCCGATGTCGATCTGGTGGAACTCCACGACTGCTTCACCACGAACGAGATCATCACCTACGAGGGCCTCGGCCTTTGCGGGGAAGGTGAAGCGGAGCGCTTCGTCACGGACGGCGACAACACATACGGCGGCGCTGTCGTCACCAACCCGTCGGGTGGTTTGCTCAGCAAAGGGCATCCGCTCGGCGCAACGGGCCTCGGCCAATGCGCCGAGATCGTCGGCCAGCTTCGTGGGCAGGCGGGATTGCGGCAGGTTGATGGCGCGCGTATCGGCCTGCAGCACAATCTCGGGCTCGGTGGCGCCTGCGTCGTGACGCTCTACGAGCGCGTCTGACCATGGTGAACCGCAGCCATATCGGCCTTGAGCTGAAACCCTCCGAACACGTCGTCGAGGCCGGTCGCCTTCGCTTCCTCGCGCGCGCGACCGGACAGGACGATCCGGTCTTCGCCAATGCCGAGGCGGCGCGCGGGGCGGGCTATCCCGCCATCCCCGCGCCGCCCACGCTCGGCTTCTGCCTCGAAATGGACCGTGATGAGCCGCTCGATTTCCTCGGGCAACTCGGCATCGATCTCGGCAAGCTGCTCCATGCCGAACAGCGTTTCGATTATCGGGCCCCGATCTTCGCGGGCGACACGATCCGCTTCACCTCGCGGGTCGCCGACGTCTACGAAAAGAAGGGTGGCGCGCTCGTCTTCGCGACCATCGAACGCGAGGCGCGCAAGGCCGACGGCACGCTCGCCCTGACGGCAACAACGACACTGGTGGTGCGAAATGGCTGAGCGCGTTGCATTGGACGGCGGCACGCCGCCGGGAACCGAAATCGCCAGCCTCACCATGCCGCCGATCACGCGGCACACGCTGGCGCTCTATTGCGGCGCGTCGGGCGATCACAATCCGATCCATGTCGACATCGACTTCGCGAAGCGCGCGGGTTTCCCCGATGTCTTCGCGCATGGAATGCTGGTGATGGCGTATCTCGGCAATCTGCTGACCCATATTGCGCCGGTCGAGCGACACAGGAGCTTCAGCACGCGCTTCCAGGCGATCACACAGCTTGGTGATGCGATCACCTGCACGGCGACCTTGCAGTCGATCGGCGAGCAGGACGGCGTGCCCGTCGCGACGCTGGCGCTGACGGCGCGCAATCAGACAGGCGAAGTGAAATTGGCGGGCGACGCGGTGGTCGCGCTCGCGGAAGGGGATGATCGATGAGCAAGCTCAAGGGTAAGGTCGCGCTGGTTTCGGGTTCGGGGCGCGGCATCGGACGCGCATTGGCGCTCAAGCTGGCGAGCGAGGGTGCGCGCGTGGTGGTGAACGATCTCGATGCCGACCCCGCCGAGGAAACCGTGGCGGCGATCCGGGCGGCGGGCAGCGATGCCATTGCCGTTGTTGGCAGCGTCACCGACGATGGTTTTGCGGATCGTTTCGTGCGCGCCGCGACGGAGGGCTTCGGCGGTCTCGACATTATCGTGAACAATGCCGGCTACACGTGGGACAATGTCATCCACAAGATGTCGGACGAACAATTCGATGCGATGTACGACGTCCATGTCAAGGCGCCGTTCCGCATCCTCCGCGCCGCGGCGGAGTCCATTCGCATCCTGTCACGCAAGGAGGCGGACGAGGGCCGCGAAGTCTTTCGAAAGGTCGTCAACATCGCCTCGATCGCGGGCATCGGCGGCAATGCCGGGCAGGTGAATTATTCCTCGGCGAAGGCGGCGCTGGTCGGCATGACGCGGACGCTGGCGAAGGAGTGGGGGCGCTACAAGGTCAATGTCAATTGCGTCGCCTTCGGGCTCATCAACACACGGCTCACGCAGCCGCTGACATCGGGCGGCGCGACGATCGATGTGGAAGGCCGCGAGATTGCCGTCGGCGTGCAGCCTGCGTTTCTGAGCGCGATGGAAAAGCAGATGATCCCCATCGGGCGTGCCGGTACGCCGGAAGAGGCGGCGAACGGCGTCTATCTCTTCTGCAGCCCCGAATCCGATTATATCTCGGGCGAGCTCGTCACCGTCGGCGGCGGCATCCGGCTCTAGGGCACGGCATGGACATCACCCGCCGCCCCGCGCCATGGATCACCGAGGAACTGGAGATGTTCCGCGCCTCGGTGCGCGGGCTGATCCGACGGCATTTCACGCCTGAACTTGAAGCCTGGCTGGCGCGCGGCATCGTGGATCGCGAGGCCTGGCGCATCGCCGGCGAGGCGGGGCTGCTCTGCGTGTCCATGCCCGCCGAATATGGTGGCGGTGGCGGCACATTCGCGCATGACTGCGTGATCGTCGAAGAACTCGAATACGCGGGCTTCGGCATCGGCTTCTCGGTCGCACTGCACAACGCAATCGTCGCACCGTACATCCGCGATTTCGGAAGCGAAGCGCAGAAGGCGCGCTGGCTGCCGGCGATGGCGCGCGGCGAGATCGTCGGCGCGGTGGCCATGACCGAGCCGGGCGCGGGCTCCGATCTCCAGGCCATTTCGACGCGCGCCGTGCGGGACGGAGAGACGTTCCGCATCGACGGACAGAAGACCTTCATCAGCAACGGCCAGCTTGCCGATCTGGTGCTGACGGTGTGCACGACGGAGCCCGGCGCCGGTGCGAAGGGCCTTTCATTGATCGGTGTGGAAGCCGATGCGCCGGGCTTCGCGCGGGGACGCAAGCTCGACAAGATCGGCCTTCACATGTCCGACACGTCGGAGCTGTTCTACGACGGCGCCGTTGTTCCGGCGGACAATCTTCTCGGCGGAACCGAAGGCCGGGGCTTTGCCATGCTGATGCACGAGCTGCCGCAGGAGCGGCTGGTGATCGCGGTCGGCGCGGTTGCCGCGATGGAGCGCGCGCTCGCGCTGACGCTCGATTACGTGCGCCAGCGCAAGGCGTTCGGCAAGACGGTCGCCGATTTCCAGAACAGCCAGTTCGTGCTTGCGGAATGCCGCACCGAGATCGCGGCGGCGCGCGCGTTCGTGGATGATTGCATTCGCCTGCATCTGGAAGGCGCGCTCGACGCGGCGACGGCTTCGATGGCGAAGCTGTGGTGCACAGAGCGGCAGGGCATCGTCATCGATCGCTGCCTGCAGATGTTTGGCGGCAACGGCTTCATGGCGGACTATCCGATCGGCCGCATGTTCGTGGACGCGCGCGTACAGCGTATCTACGGAGGCACCAGCGAAATCATGAAGCTGCTGATCGCGCGGAGCCTCTAAGCGACGCTAGTACGCCGGCCGCAGTCTGTGGGTGCTGTCCGGGCTGGAGTGGCGGCGGCTTCGTCGTCATGATGGCAGCGGAAACAACCGGGCAGGAGAATCGGATGGCGCAGTCGCCCTGGAAGCCGAGTGCAGAGCGAGAACGCCAGAGGGCCATGAAGCGCGAGGCGGTGCTGCGCGTCGCTGCGCGCATGTTCGTGGAGAGTGGCTATCACAAGACCTCGCTCGACGGCATCGCGGAGCGTCTCGGTGTCACCAAGCCCACCGTCTATCATTATTTCCGCAGCAAGGAGGACATCCTCTTCGAGTGCCTGAACGTGGGCTACGGGATGTTCAGCGAGGCGTGCGAAGCTGGGTTGCAATCCCGGCAAAATGGCCGTGAACGGCTGGTCGCCGCGCTTGAAGCCTATGCGAATGTCGTGATTACCGATTTCGGCATCTGTCTGGTCCGGCTGGCCGACCACGATCTTTCGCCCGAAAGCCTTGTCCGTGTGAGGGCCGTTGAAGCGGAAGTGGATCGGCGCCTGCGGCGGCTGGTCGAGGATGGGATCGCCGATGGGTCGATCGCGCCGTGCGATGCGAAGGTCGCGGCATTCACGCTGGCCGGGGCGCTCAGTTGGTTCGGGCATCGCGCGCAATCCGGCCGATCCGCGGCCTTGCTGGCTCTGATGAAGCAGAGCGTTGAGTTCATGTTGCAGGGATTGTCGCCGCGCCCCGATCCGCACGCGGGGGGCTGAGAGCGGCCGCGCCGACATCACGGCGTTCACTGAAGCTAGGGCTGTGTTGATCGGCGACTCAGCGCTGCTGTGCCCGTCTCGGAGGGGCGCAGAGGCAGCGGCATGAACGATGCGTCGTCACCGGCAAAAGCAATTGTATATCAAAAATTGTTTATTTGTCTAAAATATCTTGATCGCCTGTTTTTTCTGTGCGAGCACTACAATCAGCAGCGACACAAATGATGTCGTTCGGGGAGGGAATCTCCTCGGATCGACTGCAGGGGAGGAGAAGAGGATGCGCTTCGAAAAAGGCCTGCAGCAGATCGGCAATGGCAATTACGCCTACCTGCAGCCTTCGGGCACCTGGGGCTACAACAACGCTGGGCTGATCATCGACGGGGATCAGGCGCTGCTGGTCGACACGCTGTTCGACGAGCGCCTCACTGCCGAAATGCTTGCCGTGATGAAGGACGCGACCGGCTTCGGCGCGGGTGAGATCGGCCAATTGGTCAATACCCATGCCAATGGCGACCACACCTTCGGCAACCGCTTGCTGACGGAGGCGCGGATCATCGCTTCGGCCGCGACCGACCACGAGATGAAGGAAGATGCGCCGCCGGAAATGCTAGCGGCTCTCATGGGTCAGACAAGCCAGATGGGGCCGCTGGGCGTTTATCTGGAGGAGATTTTCGGAGCGTTCGACTTCGCCGGCGTGAAGCTGCGCCTGCCGGATGAGACTTTTGCGGGGGGCGCCAAGACGCTGAAGGTCGGCGACAAGACGGTCGAGCTGATCGTCGTCGGCCCCGCCCATACCGGGGGCGACACGCTTGTCCATGTGCCGGAGGACAGGATCCTCTACACCGGCGACATATTGTTCATCGATGGCACGCCGATCAGCTGGTCGGGGCCGGTACGCAACTGGATCGCCGCCTGCGACCGGATGCTCGCGATGGACGTGGACCTGATCGTGCCGGGCCATGGGCCGATGACCGACAAGCGCGGCGTGCAGGCCAATCGCGACTATCTCGCCTTCGTCGAGGCGGAGGCGAAGAAGCGCCACGCGGCGGGCATGGATAGCTGGGAGGCCGCGCAGGACATCAGCCTCGGCGCCTTCGGCGCGCTTGAGGACCCCGAGCGGATCGCGGTGACCGTGGACACGATCTATCGCGAGCTGAACGCGGATACGTCTCCGCGCGATGTCATGGAGATGTTCGGGCGCATGGCCACGCTCGATCGCCGCTACCGCGCGGAGGGGCTCGGCAAGCCTCGCGTTCCACCGCCACCGCCCGCGCACACGAACTGCGACCACGCGCACTGAAGGACTTGTTGATGACCTCCTTCCTGAGGAACTCATGGTACTGCGCCGGCTGGTCCGGCGATCTGGGCGAGAAGCCGATCGGCATCCGCATCTGCGACGAGCCTATCGTGCTGTTCCGCACGGAGGCCGGCAGTGTGGCCGCGCTTGAAGGCCGCTGTCCGCATCGGTTTGCGCCGCTTTCGATCGGGCGCGTGCGGGGCGATGTCATCGAATGCGGCTATCACGGCCTGCAGTTCGATCGCACCGGCACCTGCACGAAGAATCCGCATGGCAGCGGCACGGTTCCGCCCCGCGCCCACATCCGCGCCTATCCGGTGGCGGAACGGCACGGTGCGATCTGGGTCTGGATGGGAGAGCCTGCTGCGGCGGACCCGGAAACGATTATGGATCTCTATTTCGTCGAGGCGGAAGGCTGGGCGGGGACGACCGGCTATCTGAAGATCAACGCGGATTACCAGCTCGTGATCGACAATCTGCTCGATCTCACGCACGGCACCTATCTGCATCTCGATACGGTCGGCGCGTCACCGGAGGATACTCTGGGATCCTCGCTGCATTACGATTTCCGGACCGAAGGCTCCACGGTCTATTCGGATTACACCTTCTACAATTCCGCGCCGACGCCGCTCATGGCGCATTTCTACAAGGAGGCGCGCGGGGATATGCGGGCGTCCATGCGGTGGGATCCGGCCAGTTCGCTCCTGCTCGATATCGGCATCACCCCCGTGGGACAGCCGCCTGAAAACGGCCTCCTGATTCCGAGCGCGCATCTGATCGTACCGGAGACCGCGAACAGCTGCCATTATTTCTTCGCGATTTCCCGCAACTGGGAACTGGAGAACAGCGACAAGACGCGGATCATGGGCGAGATCGCGATGAAGGCTTTCGCCGAGGAGGACGAGCCGGTGATCGCGCAGTGCTTCGAGATGATGGGCAGGCGCCCTCTGTTCGATCTGTCGCCGGCAATTCTCGAAACCGACATCGCGGCGGTGCAGGCGCGCCGCATCCTTTCGAAGCTGATCCGTCAAGAGGGCGGAGAGGCCGGTGAAGCGCAGGTTGCGGCCGAATAGAAGCTGCACTGATGATTACACAGTCGTCGAGTTCATAAAACATACGAACAAAAAACAGCGCAAACGGTCAGGGACGGCCGGGCGCGCGGCAGGGGAGGGAAGAATGATTTCACGCTACACGTGCGTCTTGCTCGCGGGCACGGCGGGATTGTTCAGCGCGACGGCGTTCGCGCAGGGTGAGACGACAGGCGAGGCGCCGAGCGTCTGGGCCGGTGAGGAAATTATCGTCACCGCGCAGAAGCGCTCCGAAAGCCTTCAGGATGTGCCGCTGGCAATCAGCGCGCTTTCGGGCGACTCGCTTTCCGACAGGGCCATCACTGATGTCGCCAGCCTCGCGATGGCGGTGCCGAGCCTTACCTTCGGCAGCTATGGCGGGCAGGCGCGCATCGCCATTCGCGGTATCGGTTTCGACACGATCAACCCGGGCGGTGAAGGACGCGTCGCCTATCATCTGAACGGCGTCTATCTCTCGCGACCGGCCGCGACCACCGGCACATTCTTCGACGTGAACCGGGTCGAGGTGCTGCGTGGGCCGCAGGGCACACTCTATGGCCGCAATGCGACGGGCGGCTCGATCAACGTCATCCCGCGCGGACCCACCGACACTTTCGAGGGGTATCTGAATCTCGGCTACGGCAACTACAACACCATCACGACTGAAGGCGCGATCGGCGGGCCGATCACGGATGGCGTCGGCTTCCGCGTGGCTTTCTCGACTGAGGATCATGACGGCTATGGTCGCAACATCACCACGGGGAACGAGATCGACAATGCGAAGCGGCGTGCCGTGCGCGGTATGCTGTCGTTCGCGCTGGGCGAAACGGCGAAGCTGGACCTGAGCGCCGATTACTCCACCGAGGACGATCGCAATTACGGCAACCATTATCTCGGCCGCGCCAGCACGGTGATCAGTCCGGTGGGCTTGCTGGTGGGCGGCGTCGTGCCGAATGATCCGCGCGACATCGCCAACGATTTCGATCCGCGCAACGACCGCACCTTCTGGGGCCTGTCGGCACGGCTGGAAGTGGGCCTCGGCGACCTGACGCTCACGTCGATCACGGGCTATCGCAACAACGAATACTCCCTGCTCACCGATCTCGATGCGACGAGCGCTGCGATCTCTCGCTTCACCTTCGCCGAGAAGGGCGATCACTTCAGCCAGGAATTGCAGCTCGCTGGCGAAATCGGCAGGTTCGAATTCCTGGTCGGCGGTTTCTATTTCGAAGAGTCGCTGAGCGGCAATGTCGCCATTCCGTTCGATCGCATGGCGATCGGAATGCCCGCCCTGATGGTGCAGGGCTATGAAGTGAACGGCGACGTGAAGACCAAGGCGCTCGCGGGTTTCGGCCAGGGCAGCTACGCGCTGACCGACACGCTGAAGGCGACGCTCGGCCTGCGCTACAGCTGGGAACGGCACGACATTTCCGATCAGTTCCAGCTGGATCTGTTCCGACCTTATGTGCCCGGCGCCGAACTGATCCCGGCGGCTACGCGCGATGCGCGCAGGTCGGAGAATTCCGTCACGCCCAAGTTCGGCCTGGAGTTCAGCCCGCGCAAGGATCTGCTTTTCTACGCCTCCATGTCGAAAGGCTTCAAGAGCGGCGGCTATAATCTGGGTGATATCATCGATCCGAACACCGGCCTCGCCAACGATGGTTTCAAGCCGGAAACCTTGTGGTCTTACGATGCGGGCTTCCGCGGCAGCTTCGCCGACGGCCGTGTCGAACTCAACGCCAACGCCTTCTACTATGACTACAAGAATCTACAGGTATCGAAGGTCGTCAATACAACGGTGATCATCGAGAACGCTGCCGCTTCCACGATCTATGGCATCGAGGCGCAGGCGATCGTGCGGCCGCTACGGGGCCTGCAACTGGAAGTGACGCCGACGTGGCTGCACGGGCGCTACAAGGATTTCCAGTCCGCCAACCCCGCTGATCCCTTCAATCCCACGCCGGTCGTCCTCGATGGCAATCCGATCATCCAGGCGCCGGAGGTCGCGCTCAACCTTGCCGCCCAATACACGGCGAATGTCGGCGCTGGCTCTTTGCGTCTGCGGGGCGAGATGGGGTTCCAGGACCGCGTCTACTTCACACCGTTCAAGGAAAGGAATGTCTCGCGCGAGCCGAACACGCTGCTCAACGTATTTGCGAGCTACACACTCGACAACTGGGAGATTTCGGTGTTCGGGCGCAACCTTACGGACAAGACCGTGATCGCCAATGCGCTCGTCAATTCGGGGCTGATCGGTCTGCCGATTACCGGCACGCTCTATCCGCCGCGCACCTATGGTGTCCGGATCGGCTACAAGTTCGGCAGTTGATGGTGAAAAGGGGCGTGCGTCCGGGCCTTGGCCGAAACGGCCGCTCGCGCACGCCTCATGCCGTGCTGTTGTTGAACGACAGCGCTGCAGCCGACATCGATCGAACGATGCGATCTTCCACCGCCTTGTCGTCGAGGAACATCTCGGTGGCGTGGTCCGGCACGATGGCCTGCATGTCCCATTCGGAGCCCATCACCATCGCCCGCGTCGTCAGCTCCAGAACGAACAGCAGGTCCACCCTGTCCGCATTGGGAACCGAACGATGCAGGCAATAAAGATAGCGGCGCAGCACCACCGACAGGTTGCGCGCCATCGCATTGGTGAAGAGGTCCGTGCCCGTCTCCCTGTCCAGCAGGTGGACCCAATAATCCCAACCGGCCGGGTCCTCTCCGCGCAGCTCGAAGAAGGGGTGGATCAGCGAGCGGATGATTTCCGGCACCGGCACCGGTTCGGGCGAGTAGCGATGTTCGAGCGCGTCGAGGCTGATCGCGCGCGCGTCGTTGAGCAGCGCCGCCCGCGCATCGACCACGGCGTCGTAGAGATCTTCCTTCTCCGCGAAGTAATAAGAGATGAGGTTGACGTTGATCGCGGCCGTGCGGGCGATCTCGCGCAGCGAAGTGCCGTGCAGGCCCTTGGTCGCGAACAATTCCTCGGCGGCGGTGATGATCCGGTCGCGGGCGCTCTGTTTTTTGTTCGTGGAGGCTTTCGAACTTCTCGCCACTGCATCCTCGGCTTCTACCAGCTTGAGCGGCCCTAGTGGGGGATGGCCGATGCTTTCGTCAATCACATCCTGAATTTATATAGACAAACGTATAACAAAAAGCACGCAGCTAACGAAATTGGAGAGGGTCTATGCGATTGGTGACATTCGTCCGCGAAGGACGGGAAGCCTTGGGAGCCTGGGTCGACGGTGATCGGCTGATCGTGGATCTGAATGCCGCAGCGCGTACGGCGGGAGCCGTGCCGACGGGCTGCTGCGAATCCATGCTCGCATTGATCGACGCTGGGCCGGAGGCTTGGGGTGCCGTGCGCAGTCTTATCGATCGCGGCGATGGGCCGACCGTCGCGACGAATGCGGTGTCCCTGTGCGCACCGCTGCCGCGCCCACGCCAGTTCCGGGACTTTCTTGGCTTCGAAGAGCATCTGGTGAATGCCTTCCGCATGGCCAGGACCCTGCGCCTGTCACAGGCGAGGAACGAGGCCGAGCGCGCCGCGATCGAAAGCTCGAATGCCTTCGACATTCCGGCCATCTGGTACGAAAGCCCGATCTACTAC
>JAEULI010000092.1 GCA_016793845.1 Sphingosinicella sp. | reverse complement strand
AGTGCCCACGGACACGAGCCCGCCCGTACCGGCGGGCTTGGTCACGGTGAAACTGCCGTCCTCGGCGATTTCCACGATCGGATAGCCGATGTTCGCCCAGTCGCCGGTCTCTTCCCAGTCGGTGTGGATGCCGCCCGTCGCCTGCGCGCCGCATTCGATGATGTGCCCGGCGAGCGAGCCCGCGCTCAGCCGGTCGAAATCGTCCGTCTTCCAGCCGAAGGCGTGGATGCACGCGCCGAGCGCCAGCGCGCTGTCGACGCAGCGGCCCGTCACCACGATATCGGCGCCCGCGCCGAGCGCCGCCGCGATCGGCGTGGCGCCGAGGTAGGCGTTGAGGCTTAGCAGCGCATCGGGCATCGCCGCGCCCGTCGCCATCTCGGTAATGCCCGCCGCGCGCAAGGCGTCAGCACCGGCCATTAGGTCGTCGCCCGTCACCACAGCGACCTTCAGCGAAAGCCCCATCTCTGCGATCCGTGCTTCCAGCGCGCGGGCGCAGGCGGCGGGGTTCACGCCGCCTGCGTTCGCAAGCACCTTGATACCGCGCGCTGCGATGGTTTCGAGATGGCGGCCGATGAGCGTCACGAAGTCGGCGGCGTAGCCCGCGTCCGGGTCTTTCGCCCGCGCCCGCGCCAGGATCGACATGGTGATTTCGGCGAGATAGTCGAACGTCAGATAGTCGATCTTCTCGGCGAGAAGCTGGGGCACGGCGATGGCGCTGTCGCCCCAGAAGCCGCTGGCCCCGGCAACGCGGATCACGCCGCCGCTCCATCGCGCACGATCGCCAGAATGTCCCGCGTCGCGACCTGTTTGCCCACGTGCGCGCTGATGGTCTCCACCACGCCGTCCATCGGCGCCAGGATCTGGTGTTCCATCTTCATCGCTTCGAGCACCGCAATCCGCTGCCCGCGCTTCACCCGCTCACCTTCCACCGCGTCGATCATCGTCACGACGCCGTTCATCGGCGCCCGAACCGATCCGCCTGCCCCCTCGTCCGCCGCCCGACGCACCGTATGGGTCGTATCGGCAAACGCCCACGCCCCCCCGTCCGCCGCAATCCACAGCGTAGCCCCCTCGAAGGCATAGCGCGCCAACCGCCGATGCCCCCCGATATCGAAGCGAACGCTGTCTTCGTCTTGCGCGATGATCTCCAGCCGGGTCTCCCCAGCCTCCCCCGAAACCAGCAGAGCCTCGCCATCCCGCCGCACGGAAAACCGGCCCGACCCAAGCGTGACCGTTGCCGCCATCCACCCGTTCGACCGCCACCCCGCACCGCCACGCACAGAATGCAGCGCCGCCGCAAGCACCGGTACCCACGCCGGCGGCGTTGCGGCATCGGCCGAACCCGACGGATAGTGGCGCGCCACGAACCCGGTGGTCGCCTCACCCGCCGCGAACTCTCCTGAGCCGAGGATCTCCGCAAGGAACGCCTTGTTGGTGGGAACACCGAGGATCGCGGTATCCTCCACCGCCCGCTTCAACCGCCGCCGCGCCTCTTCGCGATCCGCACCCCACGCGATGATCTTCGCGATCATGGAATCGTAGTGCGGCGACACATCGGTGCCGGCACGAATCCCATGGTCAATGCGCACACCCTCTCCCTCGGCGGGGCTCCACAGGTGAACCGGCCCGGTCTGCGGCAGGAAGGCGCTTGCCGGATCTTCCGCGCACAGCCGTACTTCGATGGCATGGCCGCGAAGCGCCACGTCGTCCTGCCCGAACGGCAGCGGCTTTCCCGCCGCGACATCGAGTTGAAGCCCCACCAGATCGAGCCCAGTGACAAGCTCAGTGACCGGGTGCTCGACCTGGAGACGGGTGTTCATTTCGAGGAAGTAGAAAGCCCCATCCGCCGCCAGCAGGAACTCCACCGTGCCCGCGCCGACATAGCCGATGGAAGCCGCTGCCTGCACCGCCGCCGCGCCCATGCGGGCACGCAGCGCCGGATCGACGGCAGGCGAAGGCGCTTCCTCCACGACCTTCTGGTGGCGCCGCTGGATCGAACAATCGCGTTCGCCGAGATGAACGATGTTACCGTGCCGGTCACCGAACACCTGGATCTCGACGTGGCGCGGTTCGATGACGGCGCGCTCGAGCAGCAGCCTGTCGTCGCCAAACGCCGCACCCGCCTCAGCGCGCGCAGCGCGCAGCGCATCCGCAAGCCCCTCCGGCGCGGTCACGATCCGCATCCCGCGGCCGCCGCCGCCCGCAGACGCCTTCACCATCACCGGATAACCAATGAGATCAGCTTCGGCGATGAAAGTGGCGTCGGACTGACCCTCGCCCTGATAGCCGGGAATGCACGGCACACCCGCCGCGATCATGCGCCGCTTTGATTCAGCCTTGTCGCCCATCACGCGGATCGCTTCGGGATCGGGTCCGATAAAGACGATGCCCGCACGCGCGCAGGCCTCCGCGAAGGCTGCGCGCTCAGAGAGGAAACCGTACCCGGGATGGATTGCATCAGCACCCGTGCACCGCGCGGCATCGAGGATGCGCTCAATATCGAGGTAGGACTGCGCCGCAGGTGCGGGACCGATGAGAATGGCCTCGTCGGCCTCCTCGACATGAAGCGCATCGCTGTCGGCGGCACTGTAGACTGCAACCGTGCGGTATCCGCGCTCGCGCGCGCCGCGCATCACGCGGCAGGCGATCTCGCCCCGGTTCGCCACGAGTATCTTCGAGAATTCCGGCATCACAAGCCCTCTACCCAGCGCGGATTGCGCTTTTCCCGGAACGCCTGCACACCTTCGCGGCCTTCCTCGCCGCACACCGCGGCGGCAAACACATCCGCCGCACGGTCAACGAAACCCTCGGGGATCGTCTGCAGCGACAGCAACAGAGCCTTGGTAGCGGCGTTCGCGTAGGGACCGCAGCGATCGATGCCGGCGAGCACCTTCGCGGTAAGCTCGGCAAGTTCCGCCTCATTCGCGGCAGCGACATCCGCAAGCCCGATAGCGAGCGCCTCTTCAGCCCCGATCACTATCCCGCTGAGTGCGAGACGCCGCGCCGCCGGAAGCCCGATGCGGGAAACCACGAATGGGGCGATCTGCGCTGGTACCAGCCCGAGCGTCGTCTCCGAGAGTGCGAAGCGCGCACGCGGGCCGCACAGCACGATGTCGGCACAGCAGGCGAGACCGAAGCCACCGCCGAAAGCAGGACCATCGACAACTGCGACCACGGCAAGCGGAAGTGCAGCAAGCCTGCGGTAGACTTCAGCACCACGCTTGGAAAGCGCCGCGATCGCATCGTGACCGGCGGCAAGTACATCGGATTTCAACTGCGCACCCGCGCAGAAGCGCCCGCCCGCACCCTGAATGACCAGCGCCTTCAACGTGCGGTCGCCGGCCACGGTATCGAACACATCTCCGAGCGCGACCAACAAGGCGTCACTCATCGCGTTGCGGGTTTCCGGATCATCGATCGTCGCGGTGATGATACCGCCGCGCCGCTCGACACTGAGCGGCCTCCTCCCATCAGTCACAGCCGCGCCACCCCAAAACTGTTGGGACGCAGCGTCCGGCAATCCGCCTCCGCAATGGTATCGAGGCAGAATCCGACCACGCGGCGCGTATCGCGCGGGTCGATCAGCCCGTCGTCCCACAAACGCGCGGTCGCGAACAGCGCCGTCGATGCGCGGTCGTATGCGTCGACCACCTTGGCGCCCGCCTGCGCGATACGCTCCATATCGGGCTCCTGCCCCCGCGCCCGCGCGCCTTCTTCCGAAACAATGGCGAGTACCTTCGCGGCCTGCTCGCCGCCCATCACGGCAACGCGATTGTTCGGCCAGGCAAAAATGAAACGCGGATCAAAGGCACGGCCGCACATGCCGTAGTGCCCAGCACCGAAACTGCCGCCGATCTGGATCGTGATCTTCGGCACCGAAGCATTGGTGACCGCCTGGATCATCTTGGAACCGTGCTTGACGATGCCGGCAGCCTCCGCCTCAACACCCACCATGAAGCCGGTGGTGTTCTGAAGAAACAGGATCGGCGTTCCCGACTGGCAGCAGAGTTGGATGAACTGCGCCGCCTTGGTGGCGCCGTTCGCGTCGATCGGCCCGTTGTTGCCGATGATCCCGACAGCATGGCCCATGATCGCGGCATGACCGCACACCGTATGCGGGCCGTATGCGGGCTTGAAATCCAACCAGTCGCTGTCATCCGCGATCCGTGCGATCAATTCGCGCACGTCATACGGCTTGCGATAGTCCGTCGGAACGAGGCCTAGGATTTCCTCCGCCGGGTAGCGTGGCGAGGGCCCGGCACGGTCCCGTACGGCAGGAAGCCGACTGTTCCAGCCGAGCTTGGCGACAATCTCGCGCGCCGTGCAAAGCGCTTCTGCGTCATCTGCCGCGAGATATTCGCCAAGACCCGTCGTCTCGAAGTGCAACCGCGCGCCGCCCAGCGTCTCATCATCGGCGATCTCGCCCGTCGCCGCCTTCAGGAGCGGCGGCCCGGCAAGGAAAACCCGGGACCGCCCCCGCACAAGCACGACATAGTCGGCAAGCCCGGTCTGATAGGCGCCGCCCGCCGTCGACGATCCGTGCACCACGGAAATGACGGGAATTCCCGCCGCCGAAAGCCGGGCGAGATTGGCGAACGTCGCGCCGCCACGCACAAACATCTCCGCCTGCAGCATCAGGTTCGCGCCGGCGCTTTCCACAAGGTTGATGAGCGGCAGCTTGTTTTTGAGCGCGATCTGTTGCGCGCGGATCTGCTTATCGACGCCGTAGGGGTGGCTGGCACCGCCCTTGATGCCGGCGTCCGAGGCGATCACCATGACACGGACGCCCGACACGAAGCCGATGCCGATCACAAGGCCACCGCCGTAAACATTCTCCTCGCCATCGTCCTCATGGCAACCAAGCCCGGCGAGCGTTGAAAGTTCGAGGAAGGGTGAATCGCGGTCGAGAAGCAGGGCAACGCGTTCGCGCGGCAGGAGCTGACCGCGCTTGTGGAATTTTTCCGCCGAACGCTCCGACGTGTGACGCACCTTGTCTTCAAGCCCGCGGAATTGGGTGATGAGTGCCAGATTGGCAGCGCTGTTCGCGCGGCACGCATCGCTGTCCGCGATGAAAGTGGTTTCAAACGGCGGCATGGCTCAACGCTTTTCGGCGACGCTTGCCAAGGTGGCGGCGACACTCTCCAGCCTTCGCGTGACCTCCGACAAGGCGCCGGCAGACGCCGCGCCGCCAATCCCTATGCCTGCAAACAACTGCCTTGCGATTGCTTCGACTGCCGCTTCAATATTTAAGGGTCGCTTATTTAGAAGCGTGCGCTCACCGACGTGCTGAATGGCCCCGAAAAACATGTCACGGACATATTCAATGACAGCGTCAGGCCGCACGTCACCGATACGCTGCCCATCCGTAAGGATCGAATCGACAAGACGCGCATATCTCTGATTAAGACCATGCACCGCTGACCCATAATAATCTTCCCAGTGCAGCTCGCGATAGATCAGCTCGTGCATTCCGGGATTTTCGGCCATGTCCCGAAAATTGATGAGAATCAGAAGCTTGATCCGCTCGACCGTCCCTTCGATCCGCGCCGTGTCCCGCGCCATCCGTTCAAGGTTGGGGGTCATCCAATCCGAAACCACCCGCGCCATCAGATCGCGGCGGTTGGGAAAATACTTATAGACTGTCGCCTCGGAAATACCGGCCTTTTCCGCTATATCGGCCATCGACGTCCCGCGCAGCCCCCGCTCTTCAACGAGCGCGCGTGCAGCCTCCAGGATTTCAGGCTCCCTGAAAGCCTTTCGCCTACGCCACGCCGGCCCCCCGGTTTTTTCCTGAGCAGCCTTCGCCATCTTCATCATCCCGACAGTAAATGAGGATGACTTCCTAACATTGGTTGGGAACGCCTTCAAGTCGCTATCGGAAGGCAGATGTCTTGACCAGACAGAGGCCCAGTCAAAGCCACTATATGGCGCTATATGGGCTGATTGGCGTTCAGCCCTAGTGTTTCTGTTGCGTCATCCGGTCAACGTATGCAATGCCGATCGCCGAGAGGATGAAGACGGTGTGGATGATCGTCTGCCACAACACGCCCTCTGCCGTGATGCGCGCGGTGGGCAGGCCGATGTTGCTCGCTTCGATGAACGTCCTGAGCAGATGGATCGACGAGATGCCGATGATCGCCATCGCCAGCTTCACCTTCAGCACGCCCGCGTTCACGTGGCTCAGCCATTCCGGCTGGTCCGGGTGGCCTTTGAGCCCAAGGCGCGACACGAACGTCTCGTAGCCGCCCACGATGACCATCACGAGCAGGTTCGAGATCATCACCACATCGATGAGGCCGAGAACCAGCAGCATGATCTGCTGCTCGGTGAACTCCCAGCTGTGCATGACGAGGTGGTAAAGCTCCTTCAGGAACAGGAGCACATAGACGCCCTGCGCGGCGATGAGACCGAGGTAGAGCGGCAGCTGCAGCCAGCGCGAGCTGAAAATGAGGAATGGAAGCGGGCGGAGCGGCGACGGCGCGCCGGAATCGGAATCAGACATGATTGCGGCGTATCAAATGCGGGGGCGATTCTCCAAGGCCGTTCCGCTGCGGGAAACGCCGGGTTACAGGCGCGGCCCCTCCCCCTCCCACCCTGCGTTCCCACATGGGTACATGAAGGCGGCGGGTTTGCCCCTCCGCACACAGGAGCACGAAGATGAAGACGATCACAACGCGCTACACCAACGAACAGCGCCACTGGGTGGGCGACGGCTTTCCGGTGCGCTCGCTGATCTCCTATCATGCGCAGGGCAGCGCGATCAGCCCGTTCCTGCTGCTCGACTATGCCGGACCGCATGTGTTCGAACCTGCCGAAACCCCGCGCGGGGTGGGCACGCACCCGCACCGTGGCTTCGAGACGGTCACCATCGTCTATGACGGCGAGGTGGAGCACAGGGATTCCGCCGGCAACGGTGGCATCATCGGTCCCGGCGACGTGCAGTGGATGACGGCGGCCGGAGGCGTGCTCCATGAGGAGTTCCATTCGAAGGGCTTCACGCGCGCAGGTGGGCCGTTCCGCATGGTCCAGCTGTGGGTAAACCTGCCCGCAAAGGACAAGATGGCGGCGGCCAGCTACCAATCGATCGTGGATACGGACATTCCAGTCGTCGACCTCGACGGCGGCAAAGCGCGGATCATTGCGGGCACACTTGGCGGCAAGACCGGCCCGGCGCGGACGTTTACTCCGGTGAATGTCTGGGACGTCCGCCTGGCTGATGGTGCCGACGTCTCGCTCAACCTGCCCGAAGGCCACACGACACTCGTCGTCGTGCTGTCGGGCCGGGTGCTGGTGAACGGCGAGGATGCGGCAAGCGCCGAAGTGCTGGAACTGAGCCGGGCGGGAACCTCCGCGCGGTTCACGGCGGAGGCCGAAACCACGCTGCTCGTGCTCACCGGCGAGCCGATCGATGAACCGATCGTCGGCTACGGCCCGTTCGTCATGAACAGCGAGGCGGAAATCCGCACCGCCATCGACGACTTCAACAGCGGTCGCTTCGGCCAGATGGCTGCGGCATAGTGGAAGGGAGGCAGGCGCACACCGTCTGCCTCCCTTTTCCCGTTGAGGAGGCGACATGGCCGAAATCACTATTGCGCGCGTGACCGCTAATATCGGCACGGACGACTACAAGGTCGACGTGCGCGCCGGGCATCACACGTTCGTATCCGACGAGCCCGAGAAGATCGGCGGCAAAGACGCGGGACCGGCGCCGTTCCAGTTGCTGCTCGCCGCGCTCGGCTCGTGCACAGCGATCACGCTTCGCATGTATGCGAAGCGCAAGGACTGGCCGCTCGAAAGCGCCGAGGTTGCGATGCGGCATTTGAAGGACGGCGATACCGCGCGGATCGAGCGTGTGTTGACGCTCTCCGGCGATCTCACGGACGAGCAGCGCGCGCGGCTGGCGGACATCGCCGAGCGTACGCCGGTGACGCTTGCCATCAAGAACGGCGTGGCAGTCGAAACGACGCTTAGCGGATCCTGAGCACCGCCTTGCCGATGAGTGTGCCTGCCGCCATTGCCGCGAAGGCTTCGTCGGCGCGTTCCAGCGGTGCCTCCAGGCCGATGACGGGGCGGTAGTGAGACGAGGCAACCAGTGCGTCTATCGCCGCGCGGGCACGTGATCCACCTGCGGGGTCGCGGCGGCTGAACTCTCCAGCGCGGACGCCGATGATTTCAATGCCGTTGAGGAGCGCGAAAGGCTCCGGAATACCGCCTGCGAAGCCGATCAGCAGGTAGCGGCCGTTCCAGCGTAGCGTCTGCGCGGCGAGCGCGAACAGTGCGCCGCCGACCGGGTCGAAGACGACATCGACGCGGTCCTTCAGCGCGGAAAAGTCGGGTGCGGTGCGATCGATAACGAGCGTTTCATAGGCACCCGCCGCACTTGCGGCGGCGCATTTCCGTTCATCTGACGCAGCGGCGATCACATGCGCGCCGAGCGCCTTGCCCATCGCGACCGCAGCGAGACCCATGCCGCCCGCCGCGCCCGTGACCAGCAGCGTTTCCCCTTGCATCAGCCGACCGCGCTCCACGAGCCCGACCCATGCGGTGAGCGCACCGACCGCGTAGGACGCCGCTTCCGCATCCGAGCACCCATTGGGTGCGAGGCGCACGCTTTCCACGCCGAGCGTGACCACTTCGGCAAGACAACCCGAACGCGCGCCGACGACGACACGGCGCCCCACCAGCGCCGGATCCACCCCCGCACCCGTATCGGTCACAATGCCAACGCCTTCGACGCCCGGCACGAAAGGAAGCTCCGGCTTGAACTGATATCCGCCCGACAGCATCAGGAGGTCCGGAAAATTGAGCGCCGCCGCCGTCAGCGCGACGCGGACCTCGCCCGGCGCAGGCAGCGGCGCATCCGGCCACGCAGTCTCGAAACGCAGCCCCGAGCGATCCTCGCTCAGATGGTGGCAGACCCACGCCTTCATCGCGCCCCTTCCCTTCGACTTTTAACGGCTTGCCTCGGATGGCGGCGCGGGGGAAGTTCGAAAAAGGGAGAGGAGAGCCGACAATGGGCGAGGATTGGAGCTTCGGTCGCATCGCCGCCGCGATCGGCGGTGCCGTCGATCCCGATCTTCCGGCGCTGATCCACGGCGATCACATAACGCGCTGGGGCGATTTCGACCGGCGGACCGACGCGCTTTCTGCCGCTTATGTGGCCGCCGGCGCCGTGCCGGGCGACAAGGTCGCGCATCTGATGCGGAACAGCCCCGCCTATCTCGAAACCACCTTCGCCGCTTTCAAGGCGCGGCTCGTCCACGTGAACGTCAACTACCGCTATACGGGCGAGGAACTGCTCTACATCCTCGACAATTCCGATGCCGCGGTGCTGGTGTTCGATGCCGATTTCGCAGACCTCGTCGACGAGATCAGGCCCTCGCTGGGGCAGGTGAAGCTGTTCGTGCAGGTGGGCGGTTTGCCGCCCGCATGGGCGAAGGAGCATGACGAACTGGCCAAAGCAGCGGCTGCCCCGCTCGCCCTCACGCACCGCGGCGACGACATGCTGTTCATCTACACGGGCGGCACCACGGGCTATCCCAAGGGCGTGATGTGGGACCAGAGCGTGATCTGGACAATGCTCGGCGGCGGCGCGCCCGTGATCGGCGGTGCGCCGCTCGAAACGCTGGAGGCCCTGCTCGACAATGTCCACGCCGGGATCGGGCGGAGGCGGTTACTCGTGATGCCGCCGCTGATGCATGGTTCGGGCTTCCTGATGGGCCTCTATGCAATCGCGACGGGCGGCACGGCGATCACCTTGCCGGGTGCGAGCTTTCATCCGATCGAAGCTGTCGCGGCGTGCGCGCGGCACAAGCCGAACAGCGCGGTGATCGTGGGCGATGCTTTTGCCCGGCCGTTCCTGAGAGCGCTCGACAACGGCGGCGGCGACATCGCTTCGCTCGACCTCATCATTTCCTCGGGCACGATGTGGAGCCCGGAGGTGAAGGCCGGGCTGCTGCGACACAATCCGAAGATGATGCTGATCGACGCGCTCGGCTCCTCAGAAAGCATCGGGATCGGATCGGCCGTACAGGGCGCGCACAACGCCGGCGAGGCGACGCGCTTCGTGCATGACCCCGACACGATCCTGGTGGACGAGAACCTGCGCTCCGTGGCGCCCGGAGACGTAGGCCGCATAGCGCGCGGCGGCCTGCTGCCGCGCGGCTACTACAAGGACGCGGCCAAGACCGCCGCAACCTTCGTGACCATCGACGGCAAGCGGTACGCGATGGCGGGCGACCACGCCGTGCTGGACACCGACGGCACATTCACGCTGATGGGGCGCGGCAACCAGTGCATCAACACGGGCGGCGAGAAGGTGTTTCCTGAAGAGGTCGAGGAAATGCTGAAAACGCACCCCGGAGTGGAGGATGCGCTGGTGTTCGGGATGCCCGACGAGACATGGGGCCAGTGCGTGACAGCCATGGTGGAAGCTGAACCTTCCGAGGTCACCGCTATCCTTGCGCATGTTCGCAGGCACCTTGCCGGCTACAAGGTGCCCAAGCGGCTGCTCGCGGTGCCGAGTGTGCCGCGCGGCCCGAACGGCAAAGCCGACTACGCAGCCGCGAAGGCGATGGCTTCAGCGCTTTGAGAAGCTCGGCGCGTTCAGCACCTCGAGCTTGATACCGTCCGGATCCTCGAAGAACACTGCGTAATAATCTGCTGAATATTCAGGATAGAGCGCGGGCGCATCGAGAATTCGTACCCCAGCGTCGCGGAGCAGGGCGTGGATGCGGTCCACCTCCGCCCGGTTCTCCACCGACCATGCAAGGTGATGGATACCGGGGGCATAGCGCTCGTGCGCGGGAGCCGAAAGCCGCGCCTGTTTGAGCCCGATCGAGGCGAAGCCCTGCGGCGCGCGGATATCCCATTCGCACTCGCCATCGTCGCGCACGCACGTGTAGCCGAGCGCATCCAGCAGCAGGCCGTAGACGCGCTTCGAAACCGCGAGCGAGCTCGCGTTCAAGTCAATGTGATGAATAAGGCCATTCACGGCGGCGCGTCCCTAACGGAACCGCCGCCGCACGAGGCTTACTTCTTGCCGAGCGTGAGCCCGCCGAAGCGCTTGTTGAAGCGCGCGACGCGGCCGCCGGTGTCGAGCATCTTCGAGTTGCCGCCGGTCCAGGCCGGGTGCGTCGTCGGATCGATTTCGAGGAGCAGCGTGTCGCCCTCCTTGCCCCACGTCGAACGCGTCTGATAGGTCGTCCCGTCGGTCATCTGCACCGTGATGGCGTGATAGTCGGGGTGGATGTTCTGCTTCACGTCTTTGCTCCGTCGTCAGCGACTGGTTTCCGACCAGCCGCCAGGAAAGCGGGGCCAATAGCCGAGCCGGGCACCACTTGCAAGCCGGGGCGTGAGCGACTATCCCCGCCGCCGACATGGTGCCCCGGCAACGGGGATAATAGGGAAGCCGGTCTGAAACCGGCGCTGTGCCCGCAACTGTAGGCGGATAGCCTGCGTGCCACGATGCCACTGCAACGGCCCATCGGCCCGACCGGGAAGGCGGCACGCAAGGCGACAACCCGCGAGTCAGGAAACCTGCCATGTCTGTCGTCCACGCCCGGCCGGGTCCAGCCGATCGCGTGCGAGCAGTCATGCCCGCTGAGACGATGTGTAAACATTGCTCATGGAGGCATTATGATTGCTGTATTTCTTCTTTCCGCCGCTGCCATCGTCGATGACGGCACGCTGGTCGTTTCCGCCGCGCGCGAACCCATTGCCTACAGCGAAACGGGCGGCGCGCTGACCGTGATCGACGGCGCGACCATCGAGGCGGTGGCGCTGCCGCAGCTCGTCGACCTGCTGCGGCTGTCGCCCGGCGTTTCCGTCGCCCGTTCCGGGCCGACCGGGGCGCAGACACAGGTGCGCATCCGCGGCGCCGAGGCGAACCACACACTGGTTTTCGTGGACGGCATCGCTGCCAACGATCCGGCGACCTCCGGCGAGTTCCGCTGGGAAACCCTGCCCTCCGACGGTATCGCCCGCGCCGAGGTGCTGCGCGGGCCGCAATCGGCGCTGTGGGGCTCCGAGGCGATCGGCGGCGTCGTGTCCGTGACCACGGCGGAGCCGACGGACGGCACGCGCATCTTCGGCAGCGCCGAGGCGGGCTCGTTCGGCACGGTTCACGCGGCGGGCGGCGCCGGGATCGGCTCCGAGCGCGGTGGTATCATCGTGCAGTCGAGCTGGTACGACACCAAGGGCATCGACAGCTTCGGCGGCGGCATCAAGGAACGCGACGGCTATGAATCGCTGATGCTCTCCGCGAAAGCTTCGGTGCGGCCCATCGAGAACGGCGAGCTTGGCCTTGCCGTGCGCCATACCAATTCGCTGAGCGAATTCGACGGGTACAACAGCTTCTACATGCGCGACGACACGCTCGACGCGACGCGCATCCGTTCGACCGCGCTGCGCGGCTTCGGCCGCGTGGAGACGCTGGACGGGCGCTGGCGGCATGAGCTGTTCGGCAGCTACGTGACGACCGACAACATCAACCGCGACGGCGACACCTTCCTGAACCGCACCGACGCCGAAGTGTTCGAGACCGGATACCAGACCGGCATCGATTTCGGCAGCGAGGCCTTCCGCCACCGCGTGACCGGCGCGATCGAATATCGCACACAGCGCTTCATCGCCGATGACGCCGAGTATTTCGGCGGCACCAACCAGCGCGTCTCGCGCGACCGCACCAGCTTCGTGCTCGACTATGGGCTCAGCGCGGGCGGCCTCGCGCTCGGCGCGAGCGTGCGCCGCGACGAGAACGATGCCTTCAAGGACGCGACGACGTGGCGGGCGAGCGGGCGCTACACACTTGAAAACGGCTTCACCGTCCACGCGAGCGCGGGCAAGGGCGTGACCGATCCGACCTTCACGGAGATGTTCGGCTTCTTCCCCGGCAGCTTCGTCGGCAACCCCAGCCTGACGCCGGAGCGTTCGATCGGGTGGGATGTGGGTGCCGGTTATCGCACGGGCGCTTTCTCGGCAGACGTGACGTGGTTCCAGGCCGATCTCGAGAACGAGATCATCGGTACCTACGATTCCTCCACCTTCATGTCGGGCGTCGCCAACGCGACCGGCAAGAGCAAGCGCAAGGGCATCGAGGCCGCACTCGATGCAAAGGCGCTGGACTGGCTGACGCTTGGCGCCACCTATACGTGGCTGGATACGAAGGAAACGCAGGTCGCGGGGACCGCACGTGTTCGCGAGGCGCGACGGCCGCGCCACAGCGGCAGCCTGCTCGCGACCGCCGATTTCGATGTGGCGTCTGTGACGTTCGCGGCGAACTATGTGGGCAATCGCAGGGATACGGATTTCGACAGCTTCCCGGCGCGTATCGTGACCTTGAAGGACTATGTGCTTGCCACGCTTTCGGGCCGCGTGAAGCTGGGCGGCGACTTCGAGTTGACGGGACGCATCGAAAACCTGTTCGATGCGACCTATGAAGACGCCTACGGATACCGGACGCAGGGCATCTCCGCATTCGGCGGCATCCGCGTGAAATGGGGCGGCTGATCGCCCTCTTCCTGCTCGCCTTCGCCGCCACGGCGGCGGAGGCCGCAGGCCGTGAAGTGCCGACGGAGGCGGCAGCGCCGTCTCCGCCAACGCGCGTCGCCTCGCTCGGGCTTTGCACGGACGAACTTGTGCTGCTCCTCGCCGTGCCGGGGCAGCTCGTTTCGGTCTCCTATCTCGGCCACGACCGGCACGAAACGCCGCTCGCCTCCAAGGCGCGCGACCTCCACGGCAACGACGGCAAGTTCAGTTCCGTCGCGGCGCTGAAGCCCGATCTCGTCGTCACCGGCGGCGCAGTGAATCGCTTCGCCCGCACACTTGCGGAGCGGACAGGGACACGCGTCGTCGACGTTCCGCCGCCTATGACGCTCGCCGAACTCAGGGCGAATATCCGCACGGTTGCGGCGGCGCTCGGCCATCCGGCGCGCGGCGCGGCGCTCATCGACTGGATGGATGCACGGCTGGGATCGCCGCTCTCGCCGCGCCATAGCGGCCTGATGATTACGGCGGGCGGGCTCACCGCCGCGCCGGAGTCGATCAGTTCCGAGCTCCTCGCTTATGCCGGGATCCGGCAGACGGGGACGCCCACGGGCCGCGTGTCGCTGGAGGGACTGATTGCCGCGCCGCCGCCGCTCCTGATCCACAGCCGCTATCGCAGCGGGCAATATTCGCTGCCGCAGGAATGGATCGACAGCGCCGTCCGCGTCGCCGGAACGCGCAATATAGAGGTGGACGGGCGCGCATGGCTCTGCCCCGGCCCGCTCGCTGCCGCCGATGTCGCGCGGCTGCGGGAGACGATCCGGTGACGGCGACGCGGCTTTCCTTTCTGCTTCTGGCGCTGTTCGTGCCGGTGGCGCTGCTCTCGCTGCTGGTCGGCGAGGTGCCCGTGGCTGCGCTGCTTCACGATCCCGAACTCGCCCGGATGCTGTTCACGGAGCTTCGGCTGCCCCGGCTCATCCTCTCCGCCGCGGCGGGCGCAGCGCTCGGGATCAGCGGCGCGGCCCTGCAGGGGCTCCTGAGGAACCCCCTCGCCTCGCCCGACATTCTCGGCACCTCGGCGGGGTCTGCGCTCGGGGCGGTGGTGACGGGCTATTTCCTCGGCTTCTCGGGCACGATCGCAATGGCGGGCGGCGGCATCGCGGGGGCGCTGATCGCGCTCGTGCTGCTCCTGCTGCTCGCGGGGCGCGGCGCGTCTTCCACGACGCTGATCCTCGCGGGTGTCGCGATCTCGGCGCTGGGCGGCGCGATGATGAACCTTGCGCTGGCGCTCGCCGCGTCGCCGTTCGCCTTCTACGACATGATGTTCTGGCTGCTCGGCTCTTTCGCGGATCGCAGCGTCGAACACGTCGGCGTCGGCCTCCCGGCCATGTTCGCCGGGAGCGCGCTGGTGCTTTCGGCCGCGCGCGGGCTCGACGCGCTGGCGCTCGGCGAGGATGTCGCGGCGACGCTCGGCCACGACGTGCGCGCCATGCGCTGGCGGATCGTTGGCGGCAGCGCGGTCGCAGTGGGCGGCGCGGTGGCGGTGGCGGGGATCATCGGCTTCGTCGGCCTGATCGTGCCGCATCTGGTGCGGCCGCTGGTGCGGAACCGCCCCGGCCCCGCGCTGCTGCCGAGCGCGATCGCGGGCGCGGCGCTGCTGGTGGCGGCGGATATCGTCACGCGCTTCCCGCTGAACGGCAAGACGCTGCCGATCGGTGTCGTCACGGCGATGCTGGGGGCGCCGTTCTTCCTGTGGCTGATCCTCTCGCGGCGCGGGGGGCAGGCATGAGCGGGCTTGTCGCACGCGGGATCGCGCGGGCCTATCTCGCGGGCGCGCTCGACATCGCCGTGGCGCCGGGTGAGGTCGTCGGGCTGATCGGGCCGAACGGTTCGGGCAAGACGACGCTGCTGCGCGCGCTCGCGGGGCTGACGGCAGGGGCCGGTAGCATCACTGTCGACGGCAAGGCGCTTGACGTCATGACGTCATCGGAGCGGGCGCGGCGGATCGCCTACATGCCCGCCGGGCGCCGCGTGGACTGGCCGATGCGCGCGGACGATATCGTCGCGCTTTCGGGGGTGGACGCGGGCCGCGTGGCGGAAGCGCTGGCGCGGGTCGGGATGTCGGCGTTCGCCGGACGGCGCGTCGATACGCTCTCGACGGGCGAGCGCGCACGCGTGCTGCTCGCGCGCGTGCTCGCCGGACGTGCCGACTGGCTGCTGCTCGATGAACCGACCGCCAACCTCGACCCCGGCCACGAACTCGACGTGCTGGCGCTGCTGCGC
>JAEULI010000079.1 GCA_016793845.1 Sphingosinicella sp. | reverse complement strand
ATCCCGCGCATGGCGCAGCGCGATCGTCGCGTCAGGCGCGTGCACCGAGCCAGCGTGACGATGCGAAAGTCCGCCGCGCGCGCGCACGAACACTTCCCAGAGGGGCCAATCGGTCTTCATGTCTCGTCTTTCCTTCAGGCTGCGGCTTTGAGGCGGCGGCGGGCTTCGTAGGCGTCCGCGGCCTCACGCACCCAGGCACCGTCGTCCCACGCCTTGCGGCGGGCTTCCATGCGTTCCTTCGCGGTCGGGCCTTCGCCGCGCACGACGGCGTAGAACTCTTCCCAGTCCAGCGCGCCGTAATCGTAGTGGCCGCGTTCCTCGTTCCACTTGAGGTCGGCGTCCGGCACCTTCATGCCGAGCAGCAGCACCTGCGGCACGGTGGCGTCGATGAACTTCTGGCGAAGCTCGTCGTTCGTCTCGCGCTTGATGCGCCAGCGGATCGACTGCGCGGAGTTCGGCGAATTGTCGTCGGAGGGGCCGAACATCATGATCGCGGGCCACCACCAGCGGTCGATCGCGTCCTGCACCATCGCCTTCTGCTCGTCGGTGCCGTTCGCCATCACGATCAGCGCATCGTAGCCCTGACGCTGGTGGAAGCTTTCTTCCTTGCAGACGCGGACCATGGCGCGCGCATAGGGACCATAAGAGGTGCGCTGCAGCGGCACCTGGTTCATGATCGCCGCGCCGTCCACCAGCCAGCCAATGGCGCCGATGTCGGCCCATGTCAGCGTCGGGTAGTTGAAGATCGTGGAGTATTTCGCCTTGCCGCTGTGCAGCGCGTCGATCATCTCCTCGCGTGAAGAGCCCAGCGTCTCTGCGGCGGAATAGAGGTAGAGGCCGTGGCCGCCCTCGTCCTGCACCTTCGCGAGCAGGATCGCCTTGCGCTTCAGCGACGGTGCGCGCGTGATCCAGTTGCCTTCGGGCAACATGCCGACGATCTCGCTGTGTGCGTGCTGCGAAATCTGGCGGATCAGCGTGCGGCGATACGCTTCCGGCATCCAGTCCTTGGGTTCGATGAACGCATCGGCGGCGACCCGCGCCTCGAATGCGTCGACAAGCTCCTGCGGGTCCCGCGAGGGGGCCTGCTGCGGATCAACCTTCTGAAGTTCAGTGGTGTACACGGGGTCGCTCCTTCCTCCACATGAGTCGTATAATAAATCGACCGACCGGTCAATTATTATTTGGGGTGGGGATGCCCAAGGCTTTTTGGTTGCCCCTTTCCCCATCCCTCTCCCCCATTGCTCTTCACGCTGGGGGAGAGGGAGAACAAACCTAAACTAAACGCGTTCGATGAGGAGCGCGATGCCCTGGCCGACGCCGATGCACATCGTGGCAAGACCGTAGCGGCCGCCGCGCTTCTGAAGCTCGATCGCAGCGGTCATCGCGAGCCGCGCGCCCGACATGCCGAGCGGGTGGCCGAGCGCGATGGCGCCGCCGTTCGGGTTCACGTGCTCAGCGTTGTCGGGAAGCCCGAGCTGGCGCAGCACGGCAAGGCCCTGCGCGGCGAAGGCTTCGTTGAGCTCGACGACGTCGATGTCGCCGATCGAAACGCCGGTACGCGCAAGCAGCTTCTTCGTGGCGGGAGCGGGGCCGATGCCCATGATGCGCGAGGGAACGCCCGCAACAGCACCGCCGACGATGCGCGCGATGGGTTTCAGGCCATGTTTCGCGGCTGCCGCTTCGCTGGCGATCAGCAGCGCCGCGGCGCCGTCGTTGACGCCGCTCGCATTGCCCGCAGTGACGGTTCCGTCGGGGCGCACGATCGGGCGCAGCTTCGCCAGTGTCTCGATCGTGGTTTCACGCGGATGCTCGTCGCGGTCGACCACGATGGGGTCGCCCTTCTTGCGCGCGATCGTGACCGGCACGATCTCTTCGGCGAAGCGGCCGCTCGCCTGCGCGGCGGACGCGCGGCGCTGGCTTTCGACCGCGAACCGGTCCTGATCCTCGCGCGAGATGCCGAAGTCGTCGGCAACGTTCTCCGCCGTCTCCGGCATCGAATCGACGCCGAAGCCTGCCTTCATCGCCGGGTTCACGAAGCGCCAGCCGATCGTGGTATCGTAAACGGCATTGCTGCGCGAAAAGGCGCTGTCCGCCTTCGGCATCACGAACGGCGCGCGTGTCATGCTTTCAACGCCGCCCGCGACGATGAAATCGGCGTCTCCGCTGCGAATCGCGCGTGCAGCCATCGCCACCGCATCGAGGCCGGAGCCGCACAGGCGGTTCAATGTCGTGCCGGGGGCCGTCTCGCCGAGCCCGGCGAGCAGCGCCGCCATACGCGCAACGTTGCGGTTGTCTTCGCCCGCCTGATTCGCGCAGCCCATGATCACGTCGTCGAGCGCGCTCCAGTCGATACCGGGGTTGCGCGCGGCGAGCGCCCTCAGCGGCACAGCCGCGAGATCGTCCGTCCGGACTTCCGCGAGCGATCCGCCGTAGCGTCCGATGGCCGTGCGCGCGGCGTCGCAGATGAAAGCGTCGGTCATTCCTGTTCCTCTTCGATCACGGGGCCGCCGATGGTGCGGCTCAGCCCCTGGAATTCAGCGATGATGCGGCCGTCTTCGCCGAAGACGCTGACGGCATAAACCCCTGTGCGGCCCTTCACGGCGCGCTCCCGCGCCTCGGCGACGAGTCGCTCGCCCGCGCGGCCGGCATCGATGAAGCTGATGCTGGCGTGCTGCGCAACCGTCTGCACGTTGCGCGAATTGCAGGCATAGGCAAAGGCCGTGTCGGCGAGCAGGAAGACCATGCCGCCGTGCGCCATGCCGAAGCCGTTGAGCGTGGCCGGCGACAGCCGCATGGCGACGCGGGCAAAGCCTTCCCCGGCGGCTTCGATCTCCAGCCCAAGCGCGGGTGTGGTGCCTTCTTTCGAAGCCATTGCGCGCGCGATGCGGAGCGCCGTATCGTCGGCGGCGGATGAGGCGGTTGCAGCCGGTTTCGGCGTGTCTGATTCAGGCATGATGAAGCAGATAGCTGACGATTTCGCGCTTGCCAATAATTGTTCGACCGTTCATTCTATCATTAACGATTGCGGATGGGGAGGCTTTGCGTGTCTTTCGAAACGATAATGTTCGATATCAGCGAGGGCGTCGCGACGCTGACGCTGAACCGTCCCGATCGTCTCAACAGCTTCACCGTGAAGATGCACGGCGAAGTCGCCGAGGCGCTTGATCGCACGGAGAAGGATGGCGCACGCGCGCTGCTGCTCACCGGTGCCGGGCGCGGCTTCTGCGCGGGGCAGGATCTTTCCGACCGTGCCGTTGCGCCGGGGGAAAGCGCTGTCGATCTCGGCGATTCGGTCGAGCGTTTCTACAATCCGCTGGTCCGCCGCCTGAACACGATTGCCATGCCGGTGATCTGTGCCGTGAACGGCGTTGCCGCAGGCGCGGGCGCCAACATCGCGCTCGCCTGCGATATCGTGCTCGCCGCCAGAAGCGCGAAGTTCATCCAGTCGTTCGCCGCCATCGGCCTCATCCCCGACAGCGGCGGCACGTGGGTTTTGCCGCGCCTCATAGGGCAGGCGCGCGCGCTCGGCCTTGCCATCACCGGCGAGCCGCTTTCGGCGGAGCGCGCCGAGGAATGGGGCCTGATCTGGAAGTGCATCGACGACGAGGCGCTTGCAGGCGAAGCGCGTGCGCTCGCCGTTCGTCTCGCCGCCGGGCCGACGCAGGGCCTTGCGGCGACGCGGACCGCCATTCGCGGCGCCTGGGCGAACACGCTCGACGAGGAGCTTGAGAACGAGCGCGATCTGATGCGCCGTCTCGGCTTCTCCGCCGACTACAAGGAAGGCGTCGCCGCCTTCATGGAAAAGCGCAAACCCAAGTTTACCGGCGCCTGAGCCGATTTCCCCAAGCCGATTTTCGGAGCCATTCCCGCATGACCAAGATTCTCGAAAACTACGCCGAAGGCCGCTGGGTAAAGAGCGCCGGCGGGCTTTCGCCCATCCATTCCGCGCTCTCCGGCGATGTCGTTGCCGAAACCGGCAGCGACGGCCTCGATTTCGGCGGCATGGCGGACTTTGCGCGCAAAAAGGGCGGCAAGGCGCTGCGCGCGATGACCTTCCACGAGCGCGCGCTGATGCTGAAGGCGCTCGGCCAGGCGATCATGGAGCGCAAGGAAGAGCTCTACGACCTGTCGTGGGATACGGGCGCGACGCGCACGGACAGCTGGATCGACATCGAAGGCGGCGCGGGCACGCTCTTCTCCTACGCCTCCAAGGGTCGCCGCGAGCTGCCGAACGACCGTATCCTCCTTGACGGCGATACCGAGGTGCTGGCGCGCGACGGCAGCTTCATCGGGCAGCACGTCTACACCTCGATGCAGGGGCTTGCGCTTCACATCAACGCGTTCAACTTCCCCGTGTGGGGGATGCTCGAAAAGCTGGGACCGACGCTGCTGGCGGGCGTTCCCGCGATCGTGAAGCCCGCGTCCGCCACGGCATACGTTGCCGAGGCCGCGTTCCGCATCATGATCGAAAGCGGCGTGCTTCCCGAAGGCGCGCTGCAGTTCATCGCCGGGATGCCGGGCGACCTGTTCGATCATCTGACGGGGCAGGATTCGGTGGCGTTCACCGGTTCGGCGAACACGGCTGCAAAGCTGCAGCAGATCCCGGTGATCGCGCGCGAGGCGGTGCGCTTCACGGCGGAGCGTGATTCGCTCAACGCCTCGATCCTCGCGCCGGATGCCGCGCCGGGCACGCCGGAGTTCGACCTGTTCGTGAAGGAGGTCGCGCGCGAGATGACGGTGAAGGCAGGGCAGAAGTGCACCGCGATCCGCCGCGCGCTCGTTCCCGCCGGCCTGATCGACGCGGTGCAGGAGGCGCTCTCCGCGCGGCTCGCGAAGACGGTCGTCGGCGATCCGCGCAGCGAGGGCGTCACCATGGGGGCGCTCGTCAGCCGCAGCCAGCTTGCGGACGTGCGCGCGAAGATCGCCGAGCTTTCGGCGGTTGCGCCGGTCGTCTACGGCGACCCGAACGGGGCGGACGACGGCAAGGGCGCCTTCTTCGCGCCCGTGCTGATGCGCACCGATGATCCGTGGAAGGCGGAAGCGATCCACGAGGTCGAGGCATTCGGTCCGGTCGCGACGCTGATGCCCTATGCCGATCTTGCCGATGCGGCGGCGCTCGCCAACCACGGCAAGGGCTCGCTCGCGATTTCCGTGTTCACGCACGACGGCGCCACGGCGCGCGAACTCGTGCTCGAATCGGGCGCATTCCATGGCCGCATGGCGTTCCTCAATCGCGACTCCGCGAAGACCTCGACGGGCCACGGCTCGCCGCTTCCCGTCCTCGTCCACGGCGGCCCCGGCCGCGCAGGCGGCGGCGAGGAGATGGGCGGCATCCGCGGCGTGAAGCACTATATGCAGCGCACCGCGCTGCAGGGCGATCCGGGGCTGCTCTCGAAGGCGCTCGGCGAATATCTGCCCGGCGCGCCGATGCAGGAGGGCACGGTGCACCCGTTCCGCCTGCGCCTCGGCGAGCTGGAGCCGGGCTACACGCTGAAGACCGGCTACCGCACGATCACGCTCGAGGACATCGAGCATTTCGCGCACTTCACCGGCGACACCTTCTACGCGCACATGGACGAGGAGGCCGCGAAGGCGAGCCCGATCTTCGGCGGGCGCGTGGCGCACGGCTACCTCATCCTGTCGTTCGCGGCGGGCCTCTTCGTCGATGCGCCTCCGGGGCCGGTGCTCGCCAACTACGGACTCGAGCACCTGCGCTTCGTGAAGCCGATGAAGCCGGGCGATTCGATGAAAGTGTCGCTCACTGTCCGGTCGAAGTCGCAGCGTTCGGCCGAGATGGGCGAGGTGCGCTGGGCCGTGCGCGTCACCAACCAGGACGACGAACTCTGCGCAACCTACGACCTGCTGACGATGAACGCGGTCTAGTCGAGCACGAAGGGCAGGAAATCCGCCGCGCCTGAGAAGCCGAGGCGCTGATAGGCGCGCTGGCGGTAGGTGAGGACGCTGCTCGGCCGGATGTCGAGCGCGTCCGCCGTGCGCTCGGCGGTCCAGCCGGCGACGGTGCGCGCGGCGACCTGCCGCTCGCGCAGAGTGAGGACCGGAAAGGCACGCGCGATGCGCGTTTCCAGCCGTTCGACGAGGCTGAATTCGGACGTGGGAACAGCCTGTCGGGCGAGTGCGGTGAGACCGACGTTTGCGAGTGCTGCAAGCGCGGCGGTGCCTTCGCTGTCGCGGCGGCGGTAGAAGCTGAGCACGATCGCGCGCCCGGCGCCGCGCCAGCCGAAGCAGAGCTTGTCGGCGAAGCGCGGCTGCTCGAAGCAGATCGCGCGGTAATCGCGCAGGCCGATCTCGGCCGCGCGGATGCAGGCGACGAAGCCGCGCCCCGCTGCCGTGCGCTGGCGCGCGTGGACGACGGGATCGTGATGGTAGAAACGCTCGGCATAGTGGCGCGCGCGCCGGTCGTGGTCGCCGCGTTCGCTGATCGAGGAGAGCGCGACCGGGCGTTCGCCGTCGCGGACGTGATAGGCGAAGATCTCGTCCACGCCCGCCACGCTCCGCGCCGCGTCGAGCATCAGTGTTCCGAACACGGGCGTGCCCACCGCTTCGACGAGTGCGGCGCCGATATCGGGATCGAGGAGCGGAAGTTCGGCCATCGCCGAAACGCTACCGCAGCTACTGGATGTGCAGCAAGCGCGAGACGAGCTGCGTCCGGCTGCTGACGCCCACCTTGCGGTAGATCGAGCGGAGATGGTTCTCGCCGGTGCGCAGCGAGATGCCCAGTTCGTGGCTGAGCGAGGCGTTGCACTTGCCCGACGCGATCTGGCGCGCGATTTCCGTTTCGCGTTCGGTGAGACCGAACCGGCGGCAGGCGTCGCCGATCGCGTGGCGCGGTCCGCCGCCGCTCGTCACGACGAGATGGAAATTGCGACCGTCGACGGTTTCGAACTTGCGCACCTCGACGTCGAACGCGCGCGCGCCGCTCGCCTTGAAGCTGAATGATGCGCCCGGCGCACGATCGGCGGCCAGAAGTCGCGCCTTGATGTCGCCGAGCACGGATGAGCCGCCCTGCGCACCGCCGGTAAGACCCAGATCCTCCATGCCCTTCGCGTTGCCGTTCCGCACCACGAGATCCTCGTCGAGAATCAGGAAGCCCATTTCAGTTCCGGCCTCGCGCGCCGCGATGGCGATGGTTTCGGAGAGTGCCAGCGCCTCCTTGCAGGCGAGCGCGTAAAGCACTGAGCGGATCGCCGGCACCAGACGCTGGAACCACGAAAGCTGCTCGGGCAGGAACGCGATATCGCCGTGGCGACGATGAAAGCCCACGCAGGCGAGCTGTGTTTCCAGCCCTGTTCGCATCGGCATGGCGACGGCAACGACATGGCCGATGTCATAGGGGCGCAGGAACGTGTCGCGATATTGCGGGTCTTCCTCCAGATCGCGTTCGAACGAACCCGTCAGCAGGCTCGGTGCCGGGCCGCGCTCGTCGTCCAGCCAGTCCATCACCGGACGGATCACGGGATCAAGCGCATAAAGCCCGTCCACATACACATCTACCGACGTGGGTTTGCTGCCCACATAGCTGCGCGCGCCGAAATGCCGGTCTCCATAGGGCGAAGAAAATATCTGCATGAAAACGCCGCTCCGCGCACCGAGCGCATCGACCATCGGTTCGAGCAATGTTTCACCGACCGCGTCAGCGGTCTCGCAGGACAGAATCTTCTCGAAGAGTTCCGCCGAGGGATCTCCCCCGAAATTCGCGCTGGGCACCTCCGCCTCCCCTCATCTATCGGCCAGGCGCTCTTTAAGGCGCGTGTGCATAGATCGACCGATCGTACAATTAATCTACTGCCCCTGCAGTACGCATTCAATCAGAAAACAGGCTGCAGGGAAAGTGCCGGATATTCGCGGCTTTCGTGCCACACCCCCCATGAGTGTTTCCCGTTATAGGCAGGGGTGCCGCAAGCGGGGCATGAAGCGTGCCGAGAAGCAAGATGCCGGCCGCCATGGGGCGCGACCGGCTTTTCGGGGGGAGGTACCAGAATCATGAAACGGACCAGCGGCTTCAACACGGGCGCCGGTGTTCTCGCGCTTGCGATCGCGCTTTCCGCAGGCAGCGCCGCGGCGCAGGATGCCGCCACCAGCAGCAACGATACGATCGAGGAAATCGTCGTCACGGCAACTCGCCGCGCTGCGAACGTGCAGGATATCGGCATCGCCGTTACGGCGCACGGCGGTGATCGCCTGCTCGAGCTTGGCCTGCGCGACACGACTGATCTTGCCGCGATGACGCCGGGTCTGCAGTTCGTTTCGCCGGGCGGCCCGCCGGTTGCCGGTCTCATCTCGATCCGCGGCGTTTCGCAGAACGATTTCGCCGGCCACATCGAACCGGCGAACGCCTTCTACATCGATGAAGTCTATCAGCCTTCGAGCGGCACCAGCGTGCAGCAGCTGTTCGACGTCGGTCGCGTCGAGGTTCTGAAGGGACCGCAGGGCACGCTCTTCGGCCGCAACGCGACAGGCGGTCTCGTCCACATCATCACCGCCCAGCCGGGCGATGAACTCGACGGGTACGTGGATGTCACCTACGGCAGCTATGATCAGCTCCGCTTCGAGGGTGCCGTCGGCGGACCGATCGCGGAAGGCGTCTCTGCGCGCCTGTCGTTCATGAAAGACAAGCACGACGGCTATGTGAAGAACGCGATCGGACCCGATCTTCTCGCCGACGATACGCTCGCCGGGCGCTTCCAATTGCGGCTTGAACCGAACGAAGCCCTGACGATCAACCTGTTCGCGGACTGGTACAAGACGCGTCCCGTCACGAGCGGCGGTGCGATGATCACCGGCGCGACTCAGGACGCTGACGGTCTCGGCGTCGCACTGCCGAAGGGATCGCCCACCGGCTTCGGTTATGCGGATGCGGACGGCGACCCCTATACGGGCGCGTTCAACTACGCGGGCCGCTTTGCGCGCGAGACATGGACCATCGGCGGCAAGATCAACTACGATCTCGGCGGCGGCTATTCGCTCGCAACCGTCACCAGCTATCAGAAGCTCGACAGCAGCTACGCGGCCGACAACGATTTCTCGCCGGTCGACATCGGCGTGTTCGAACAGGATGCGAAGGCAAAGCACTTCACGCAGGAAATCCGCCTGATCGAGGATGATGGCGCGTTCCGCTGGACCGCAGGTCTCTATTACCTCAACATCAACGGCGACTATTTCCAGGGCTTCAATCTCTCCGGCTTCGGCACCTATCCGCGCGCGGATTACCGGGTCGACACCAAGTCCTACTCGGGCTTCGTGCAGGCGGAATACGATCTCACCGATCAGCTCAAGCTGTCGGCGGGCATCCGCGTGACGCGCGACGAGAAGGATTATTACTACTCCGAAGTCTGCGAAGGTCCGCTCTGCCCGCTGCTGATCGCACCGGGCACGCTCGCGGCGAACGGTGTCACCACCGACAAGCACGGCGAAACCGGCGTTTCCGGCCGTCTCGCGCTCGATTGGAAGCCGAACGACGCGACGCTGCTCTATGCGAGCATCAACCGCGGCTACAAGGCGTTCAACTACAACGCAGGGTTCGTGGGGCAGGCGCCGCTCTCCGGCTTCCGCTTCAAGGGCGAAGACCTGATGGCGTATGAAATCGGCGGCAAGTTCGAATTCCTCGACCGCCGTGTGCGCTTCAACGCTGCGACCTTCTACTACGACTATTCGGACTATCAGGCGTTCGATCAGCGCGGCTTCAACTTCACGCTGTTCAACACCGATGCCGAAATCTACGGCGCGGACTTCGAACTGTCGCTGCATCCGGGCATGGGCTTCCGCTTCGATGCGGGCCTCGCTCTCCTGCACACGAACGTTCAGGATATTCCGATCGGCACGCGTCTCGTCGATCGCAAGGCGCCGCAGTCGCCGGGTCACACGATCAACCTCGCCGCGACGAAGGATTTCGATCTCGGCTTCGGCGAGCTGAGCACGACGTTCAACGCCGTCTACACCGCGGATTTCTATTCGCAGCTGACCAACGCGTCGGTCACGAAGGTTCCGGGTGGCTGGCTCGCCAACGCGCGCGTGTCGCTGAAGACGATGGAGGACAAGCTCGAGCTTTCGGTGTTCGCGAACAACGTGTTCGACAAGGCCCGCAAGATCTTCTCGTTCGACGTCTCGGCCCCGCCGCTCGGCGGTGCTTACGACACCTACACGCAGCCGCGCTGGTTCGGCGCGCAGGTGCGGTACAACTTCTAGACATAAAAACGGCCGGAGGCAGGGCGCTGCCTCCGGCCGATA
>JAEULI010000070.1 GCA_016793845.1 Sphingosinicella sp. | reverse complement strand
TACCTCGGCCCCGGCGCGCTCGACTGGATCACCGCCGCAGCGGCGGCAGGCGCGCAGGGCGTCATCATCGCCGTCGCCGATCACGCCGAGATCGCCTTCCCCTTCGCGGGCCGCGTGCATTTCGATGCCGTCGAGCCCGGCGACCGCCCGTTCGAGGCGGGCCGCGCCGAAGCCCTCGGCGAAACCTATGCCGCCGCATGGGCAGCGCACCGCGCGCGCATCGCCGCCGCCTGCGAGCGGCCCGGCTGGCTGCTCGTCGAGGCGGTAACAAGCGACGATGCCGCCGCGCACGCCGCGCGGATCGCAAGCTGGCTGCGCGAGGCCGCCTGATGGGGGGCGCATTCAGCTTCGCCGTGCCGTGGCTGCTCGCCGCAGGCCTTGCGCTGCCGTTCCTCTGGTTCCTGCTGCGCCGTCTGCCGCCCGCCGTGCGCCGCGTCCGCCTGCCATCGATCGTCCTCCTCGGCGACGCCGAAATCCCACCGCCACCCGCCGCGACGCCGCCATGGTGGCTGGTCTTGCTGCGGATCGGCATCGTCGCGCTGCTCCTTGTCGGCCTTGCCGGGCCGATCTGGAAGCCGACACCTGCAACAGCGCCGCCCGCACGCCTCGCCATCGTCATCGACAACGGCTGGTCCGCCGCCTCGCAGTGGGACCGGCTCGTCACCGCCGCCGCCGAGCGCATCGATACGCTTCCGGCAACGACGCGCTTCACGATCCTCCCCACCGCCTTCGATGCACCGGCACCCACCGCGCACTGGGTCGATGCGCCGACGGCAAAGGCCCAACTCGCCGCACTCTCGCCGCTGTCGTGGCCGGCGGACCGCGCCCGCCGCGCAGAAGCACTGCCGAAGGACGCCGCCTTCTTCTGGGTTTCGGACGGCGTGGAGGATGCGGGTGCCCCCGCGCTCCGCCGCGCGCTGGCCGGGGGCGAGCTCCTCGCTTTGCCGCCCGCCGAACCCGCGATCCGTATCGCCGGGCGCACCAACGACGGCTGGAGCGGACAGGTTGTCGCCCCGCCTGGCCTTGCGGCCGCCGCACTCGGCTTCCGCAGCCGCCGGGGCCAGACGCTCTCCAGCGAGCCCCTCCAGTTCGAAGGCGACGTCGCGACCTTCCGCGTCCGTCTCGACGCCTCGGAGCGCGCCGACGTGAGCCGTCTCACCATCGGCGGCAGCGCACAGGCGATCTACCTTGCAGACGGCAGCGCGGCGCGTCCGCGCATCGTCGTCATCGAAGGCCCATCGAACGCCCCGCCGCTCGAATCCGGCGGCTACTACGTGCGCCGGGCACTCGAACCGCACGCCGAGATCAAGACCGCCACGCTCGCCACCGCCGCCGAAGACCCGGCGACATTGTTCGTGCTCACCGACGTCGCCGCCGAGCCCGCGCAGGCGAAGCCGCTGCTGGAGCGCGTCGAGAAAGGCGCCGTCGTCATCCTCTTCGCCGGGCCGCGCATCGCCGAAAACGGCAGCGCGCTTTCACCCGTGCCCTTGCGCGCAGGCGCACGCGCGCTTGGCGGCGTGCTCTCGTGGCAGCAGCCGCAGGCGATCGGCGGTTTCGAAGCCGCCGGGCCGCTCGCGGGGCTGCCGGTGCCTGAAGAAGCCCGCGTCTCCCGCCAGCTTCTCGCCGCGTCGGACGCTGACGCGATGCGCTGGGCATGGCTTGCTGATGGCACGCCGATGGTGAGCGCGGCGCGGCGCGGCGCGGGGCTCCTCATCCTCGTCCACACCGCCGCCGACCCGTCGTGGTCCACGCTCCCGCTCAGCGGCCTCTTTGAAGCGATGCTGCGCCGCCTGCTGCCGCTCGGCGCCAATCCGGCCTCGATCGACATCGCGGGCGCGAAGCCGTGGGTGCTCGAACGAATGCTCGGCGCGCGCGGCGAATGGCAGGAACCGGCGCAGCCCGTCACGATTCCTGCCGCCGCTTTTGACGCCGCCGTGGCAAGCGCGGCCTCGCCGCCCGGTCTCTATCGCAGCGGCGATGCGCGCCGCGTCATCAACCTTGCGGGCGCACTCGGCCCGCGCTTCAGCTTCGCGCCCGTCGGCACACAGGGCCTTCGCCCCGCCGCCGAAGCCGCGCCGCCGGTCGATATCGGCGCATGGCTGATCCTCGCCGCCGTGCTGCTGGCGCTCATCGACATCCTCGTCGCTCTTCGCCTGCGCAGCGCACTCATGCCGGTCGCCGCCGCAATGCTCTTCATGCTCGCGCCAAGGCCCGCCGAAGCTGCCGATCTCCAGCTCGCCTATGTGCGCACCGGAAGCGCTGCCGCAGACGCAGGCGTCGCGCGCGGGCTCGAAACGCTCGGCCAGACGCTCACGCGCCGCACCTCCGTCTCGCCCGCCAAGCCCGCTGCCATCGATCCCGCGCGCGATCCGCTCGGCGCCTATCCCGTGCTCTACTGGCCCGCCAGGCAGGTACGCTCCATGTCTCCGGCAACCGCGCTGAAGCTCCGCGCCTATATCGCCGCCGGCGGCCTCGTGCTCTTCGATTTCGGGCAGCCGCTCGGCGCGGGCAGCGGCGCGCGCGATCTGCTGGAGCCGCTCGGCCTGCCCGCGCTCAGCCAGGTCGGCAGCGAGCATGTGCTCTCGCGCAGCTTCTACCTGCTGCACAGCTACGCGGGCGGCGCGGTATGGACCGAAGCGGGCACTGATGGTGCAGACGGCCGCGTGTCCGGCGTCGTCATCGGCGGCGGGGATTGGGCCTCGCTCTGGTCGGGCGACCGCGCCGTCAGCCCGTCGCAACGCGAGCAGGCGCTGCGCTTCGGTGTCAATCTCGTGATGTACGCGCTCACCGGCACCTACAAGGCCGATCAGGTCCACACGCGCGCGCTTCTTGAGCGCATGGGCGAAAAGCCGCGATGACGGAACGCGCGATCAGCTTCGTGCCGCTGCTGCCGTGGTGGGGCGTCGTTCTCGTCGGCGTGCTGTTCGCGGCGGGGCTCGGCCTCGTGCTGTGGCGCGCGCCGCGCCTGTTCTGGCCGCGCGCGCTGATCGCCGCGATCCTGCTGCTGCTGCTCGCAAACCCCGTATGGCTTCAGGAGCGCCGTGCTGTGCGCCCGGACGTCGCCGTCGCCGTCGTCGACCGTTCAGCGAGCATGGGCATCGGAAACCGCACCCGCGAAGCGGACGCCGCACTCGCCGCGCTGCGCCGTGCATCGCCCGGCGTCGAGTGGCGCATCGTCACCGTGCCGCAGGCGCCCGGCGAACCGACGCGCCTTGGCACCGCCATCGAACGCGCCGCGTCGGACGCCCCTGCCGGGCGCCTCGCGGGCGTCGTCGTGCTCAGCGACGGCATCTCTGCGGATGCGCCTGATCCGCGCCTGCTGCCCGCAAACGTGCCGCTGCATCACCTGATCGCAGGTGATCCCGACACGCCCGACCGCCGCCTCATCGTCGAGCGCGTGCCGAGCTACAGCGTCGTCGGCCAGCCCGCCGAGGTCGTGATCCGCATCGACGACGGCCCGAACGCCCCGCGCGGCACCGCTGCGCTCACACAGCAGATTGCGGGTGGCCGCACCACTGAACGCGACGTGCCGACGGGTGAACCCGTGCGCCTCTCCGTGCCCGTCACCCGCCGCGGCACCATCGAGATGGCGCTGTCGGTCGCGCGGCTTGCGGGCGGCGAGGCGACGCTCGTCAACAACCGCGCCCTCGTTCGGTTGAACGGCGTCACGGATCGGCTGCGCGTGCTGCTCGTCTCTGGCGTGCCTTACCCCGGCGGTCGCGTCTGGCGCGACATCCTGAAGAGCGATTCCAACATCGATCTCGTGCACTTCACGATCCTGCGCCTGCCGACCAGCTTCGACACGACGCCGCCCGACGAGATGTCGCTGATCCCCTTCCCCGTCGAGGAGCTGTTCGAGCAGCATCTCGGTGACTTCGATCTCATCATCTTCGACCGTTTCAGCCTCTCCGAGCTGCTCTCGCCGATCTATTTCCAGGATCTCGGCGCGCGCGTGAAAGACGGGGGCGGGCTGCTCGTCGTCACGGGTGAGGAATTCGCGTCCGAAGGCGGCCTCGCCGCCACCGAGCTTGCACCCGTTCTCCCCGCGCGCACCGCAGGGCCGGGCATCACCGTTCCGTTCCGCCCGCTCCTCACCCCCACGGGCCGCCGCCATCCCGTCACCGCCGAGCTGCCGAAGATCTGGGGCGGCGATGCGTGGGGCCGCTGGGGCTCGCAGAGCGACATGGTGCCAACCTCAGGCGAAGTGCTGATGTCAGGTGTCGGGGACAAACCGCTCGTCATGCTCGACCGTGTCGGGCGCGGGCGTGTCGGGCTCATCGCCTCCACGAACGTCTGGTGGTGGTCGCGCGGTGTCGACGGCGCGGGGCCGCACGCGGAGCTTCTGCGTCGCATCGCGCACTGGCTGATGCAGGAGCCTGATCTCGACGAGAACCGCCTCGAAGCCTCCGCAAAAGCCCGCCGCATCGATATCACCGCACACGGCCTCACGCCGCCGGAGGCCGCGATCCTCACCGATCCCGCCGACAACGATCGCGGCATCCCGCTCGAACCGCGCGGCGAAGGCATCACCGGCGCAAGCGTCACGGTCGGTGCGGACGGGCTCTACCGCGTCGCAGCCGGAGACCGCATCCGCTACGTCCTCGCGGGCGACAGTGCCGAATTCGCCGAAGTCCGCCCCCGCGAAGCCCCCCTCACCGCCCCCGTGAAAGCCTCGGGCGGCGGCAGCTACTGGCTGCGGGACGGCGTCCCCAAAGTCCGCCGCATCGCCCCGACCGATACGGCTGCGGGCACCGGCTGGCTCGGCCTCGTCGAGAACCGCAGCGGATCACTCGTCGCGGTCGACGAAAACCCCCTCATCACGCCGCCGCTGGCGCTGCTGCTCGCCGCGAGCCTTTTTGTGCTGGCATGGTGGCGCGAACGGCGCTGAGCGCCTTCGCGGGCCGAAGTGTGCCCGCAGTGTTCAGCACCAGCCCTTCAGGCAACCGCGCAAGCAGCCGGTGCCGCTCCACCGGACCCGGCACCGCCCAGTCCCCAGTCGCCTCCGCCGTAAAGCCGAAGCGGCCATAGTATTCCGGATCCCCAATCAGCACGATCGCGCTCCGCCCCATAGCGTCGGCGGCCGCGATGGCGGTCTCCATGAGTGCAGCGCCGATGCCCGCGCCCTGCAAGGTCTTCGCCACCGCGACCGGCCCGAGCAGCGTCAATGCATGCACGCCGTTCGCCGTAGCAAGTTCGATCGGCCACAGCTGGATCGAGCCGACGAGTGCCCCGTCGGCATCCAGCGCGACAAAGCTCAGTCCGTCCACCGCGCGCACGCCGTCGCGCAGGCGATAGGCGGTGCGGCCGTGCCGGTCGGAACCGAAAACGTCGTCGAGAAGCGTTTCAATGGCAGCGCCGTGCCGGGCGCTGGCGGGCACGATAATCATGTGCGGAACTTTCAAGTATTCGAGTGACAGGAGGATGAAGAATGGCCACGCGCCATCCGCGCCGCTTTTTCGCGGCGTCTATCCTCGTCGTAGTCCTCGAACCTCGAACGTCATTGCGCGGGAACCCTGTTCCTTGTTGCGGCTAGCGCGCATAGACGAGAACGTGGCCTCGTGCAATCAGGTTTACGAAACAGGGGAATCGACCATGAAGCTCTACGGCATGAACCGCGCGCCCAATCCGCGCCGCGTCACCATCTTCCTCGCCGAAAAAGGCATCCCGATCGAGATCGAGGAGGTGAACGTCGCCGAGGGCGGGAACCGCACGCCTGAATATCTCGCCGTCAATCCGCGCGGTCTCATCCCGGCGCTGGTGCTGGACGACGGCACGGTGATCGACGAATCGATCGCCATCTGCCGCTATTTCGAAACGCTGCACCCCGAGCCGAACCTGATGGGCCGCGATGCGAAAGAAGCCGGCGTCATCGAATGCTGGCAGCGCCGCATCGAATTCGACGGGCTGGCGACCATCGCCTCCGTCTACCGAAACACGCAGCCGCTGTTCGCAAACCGCGCGCAGCCCGGTGGCGGACCGGACACGGCACAGATCGCGGAGCTTGCCGAACGCGGCCGTATCCTGCTGCCGGGCTTCTTCACGATGCTCAACGACCGCCTCGGCGAAAGCGCCTATGTCGCCGGCGACCGCTACACGATCGCCGACATCACCGCGATCATCGCGATCGATTTCGCCCGCTGGATCAAGGTGCGCATCCCCGAAGATCACACGAACACGCTGCGCTGGCACGCCGAGGTCACGGACCGTCCGAGCTACGCGGCGGGCTGAACGACCCTTCCCCCTGCCGTCTTCCCGGCGCAGGCCGGGACCCATCCAACCGTGGTATGGGTCCCGGCCTGCGCCGGGATGACGGGTTGGGTTGAGCTATAACGATGCCAAGAAAAAAGGCCGGAGCGTTTGGGCTCCGGCCTTTCAAAACTCATCTGAATCCAAGCCCTAGTGGAGGCGCCGGTCCAGTTCGCTGATCGCGGCGTCGGTGAGCTTGGTTTTCGTCGCCTTGTCGGTCGTGTCGGCGATGATGCGCGATGCGGCGGCGGTTGCAAGCGTTACGGCACGGGCGCGGAGTTCGGCTTCGGCGGCGCGCTCGGCGGCACCGATCTTGGCTTCGGCCATCGCCGTGCGGCGCGCGACCATCGTTTCGGCGCTCTTCTGCGCGGCGGCGGTGATCTGCTCGGCTTCCTGCTTCGCGTGCGCGATGATCGCTGCGGC
>JAEULI010000037.1 GCA_016793845.1 Sphingosinicella sp. | reverse complement strand
CTCCGATCTCGACAAGCGCGCCTCTGCGGGCACGGATATCCAGGTCGTGTTCCTGCAGAACGCCGATGCGGGCGCGCTGCTTCCGGTGCTCCAGCAGATCGCCGGGCAGCAGGTGCAGGTGACCGTGGTGAACAGCGCGCCGCAGTCCGGTGAAAACGGGCAGGGCGGTAGTGCGGCGCCCAGCGTTTCCACGACGCCCGCTGGCAGCGCCCCGCCGGGGCCGGGCCGCGCCGTCATCGCGCGCTACGAAGGCGCGAACGCGCTCGTCATCTCCGCGCCGCCCGATGTGCAGCGCTCGCTCAATGAGGTGATTCGCAAGCTCGACGTGCGGCAGGAACAGGTGCTCGTCGAAGCGATCATCGTCGAGGTTTCGGACAATGCGGCGAAGCAGCTCGGCGTCCAGTTCCTGCTCGCGGGCACGGGAAGCAACAGCGTTCCGTTCGCTGTCACAAATTATTCAAACAGCGCGCCCAATCTGCTGGCGATTGCAGGAGCCATCGGTGCGCGCGAACTTGATAGAACACAGACCACGACAAGCGACGGCGTCACCACGACGGGCCGCACCTCGTCCTCGGCTGGCGACGCCCTCGAACAGGCGGCGGTGCAGTCGCTGCTCGGCGTGTCCGGCTCGCTGTTCGGCTTCGGCGGCGAGATCGGCAACGATGCACTGTTCGGCGCGGTGATCAACGCCGTGAAATCCGATACCGCCTCCAACGTGCTGTCGACGCCGTCGATCATGACGCTCGACAACCAGGAGGCGAAGATTCTCGTCGGCCAGGAAGTGCCGATGACGACGGGCGAGGCGCTGTCGCCCAACTTCGACAACGCCTTCCGTACCGTGCAGCGGCAGGATGTCGGCGTTCAGTTGCAGGTGAAGCCGCAGATCAATGCCGGTGGCGCCATCAAACTGTTCCTGCGGCAGGAGGTCTCCTCGATCGCCGGGCCGGTCGCGACGGGGTCCTCGGACCTCATCATCAACAAGCGCGAGATCGAGACGACCGTGACGGTTGACGACGGCGACATCATCGCGCTTGGCGGTCTCATCGACGAGAACGAGCGCCGCACGATCGAAAAGGTGCCGCTGCTCGGCGATATTCCCGTGGTCGGAGAGCTTTTCAAGAGCCGGTCGCGCAGCCGCACGAAGACCAACCTGATGATCTTCATCCGCCCCACGATCGTGCGCAGCCGGCAGGATGCGCAGGCGATCAGCGCGCGCCGCTTCAACTACACGCGTGAAATGCAGCGGGAACGCTATCCCAAGCAGGAACCTTCGCTCGACGCGCTGGTGCGCGATTACATGGGCGCTGCCCCGCCGGTTGCGCCCCCGGTCGTGCGCGCCCCCGCGCCGCCGCCCTCGGAGTAGGACCAATGACGGCCGGCGACGCCGCACCGCTGCCTTCCGAACGCCCGATCCAGATTCCCTATGCCTTCGCGAAGCGCTTCGGCGTCATCGTGCTCGAGGATGAAGGCGCGGAGATCGGGGTCGGCCTGCGTGAAGGCGACGATCCGCGCGCGCTCACCGAAGTGCGCCGCATTCTTGGCCGCCCGATCGTCGTGCGTTTCGTCCCGCGCCGCGATTTCGAACGTCTGCTGCAGGAACGCTACGCGACCGACGGCCTCAGTGCTGAGCAGGTGTCGGACCGTCTCGGCGAGGTCGGCGATCTCGGCGCGCTCGCTGAGGATATTCCCGCCGCCGAAGACCTTCTCGACACGCAGGACGACGCTCCCGTCATCCGCCTCATCAATGGCGTCATCGCCGAAGCGGTGCGGCAGGGCGCGTCCGATATCCACGTCGAGCCCTACGAGAGCTCACTGATCGTCCGCCTGCGCGTCGACGGCGTGCTGCGCGAGGCGCTGCGCCTGCCCGCGAAGGTGGCGCCGCTCGTCGTCAGCCGCATCAAGGTGATGGCGCGCCTCGACATCGCCGAGCGCCGCCTGCCGCAGGATGGACGCATCGGGCTCTCGCTCGGCGGCCGCGCGCTCGACGTGCGCGTCTCGACATTGCCCTCGCGCCACGGCGAGCGCGTCGTGCTGCGTATCCTCGACAAGGAACAGGCCGAACTCGGCCTCGAAGACCTCGGGATGCCCGCCGACCTGCTCCGCATCGTTTCCGATGCGCTGAAGGAACCGCACGGCATCATCCTCGTCACCGGTCCCACCGGATCGGGCAAGACGACGACGCTCTATTCGGGTCTCCGCCTGCTGAACGACGGCACGCGCAACATCCTCACCGTCGAAGACCCGATCGAATACGCGATCGACGGCGTCGGGCAGACACAGGTGAACACCAAGGTCGGCATGACCTTCGCGGGCGGCCTTCGCGCCATCCTCCGGCAAGACCCGGACGTGGTGATGGTCGGCGAAATCCGCGATACCGAAACGGCGGACATCGCCGTGCAGGCCTCGCTCACCGGCCACCTCGTGCTCTCCACGGTTCACACCAACGATGCCGTCGGTGCGATCACGCGCCTCAAGGATCTCGGCGTCGAAACCTTCCTGCTGGCCTCGTCGCTGCGCCTCGTCGTCGCGCAGCGGCTGGTGCGGCGGCTGTGCAGCGTCTGTTCGCAGCCGGTGCAGGCGAGCGCCGCCGATGCCGCCCCATTGGGCCTCGATGCGGGTGTCGTCATCCGCCATGCGGTCGGCTGTCCGTCGTGCGCCAACACCGGTTTCCGCGGCCGCATCGGCGTCTACGAGGCGGTACGCATCGACGAGGATATCCGCCAGCTCATCCTTTCGGGCGCGGACGAGGCAGTGATTGCACGGCAGGCTTTCGGCCGCGCGCCGAACCTCGCGGCAGCGGTGCGGCGTCTCGTCGTCGACGGCAAGACCACGGTTGAAGAGGCGGTGCGGATCATGCGCCGGGACTCGGCGGTCGATGCCGACCTTTGATTATCTCGCGCTCGACACGGCGGGCCGCGAGCGCACGGGTACGCTGACCGCTGCCAGCGAGGGCGATGCGCGCGCGCTCCTCGAACGCCGCAAGCTGCTTCCCGTGCGTCTCGGCGCCGTCGCGGCGGAAGCGCGTACCGCACCGTCGCCCGCGCTTGCCGGCGGTTTCGGTCGGCGCAAGCTCTCCACCAAGGCGCTCACGCTGTTCACGCGCCAGCTCGCGACACTGATCTCGGTGTCGCCGCTCGAAGAGGCGCTGCGTTCGATCGCCCTGCAGTCGGAACAGAAGCGCGTCGCCGATGTGGTCTGGCGCGTGCACGGCGGTGTCGTCGAAGGCCGCCGCCTTGCTGATGCGATGGCGCTCGAATCCGCAAGCTTCCCGCCGCTCTACCGCGCGATGGTCGCGGCGGGCGAAGGTTCGGGCGGCATGACCGAGATCCTCGAACGTCTCGCTGATCTCCACGAGCGGCAGGCGGAGGTACGCGGCAAGATCCTCACCGCGCTCGCCTATCCGGCGATGCTCGCGCTCGTCGCGCTGCTCATCGTCATCGGCATGATGACCTACGTGATCCCCAAGGTCGTCGAGCAGTTCAACGACATGGGGCAGGAATTGCCGCTGCTCACGCGCATCGTCATCGGCATTTCTGAATTCATGACAAGCTACGGCCTCATCGTGCTGGCACTCATTGGCATCGGCGTCGTGGTCTTCGGGCGCATGATGCAGCGCGAGGATTTCCACCTGAAGGTCGATCGCCGGCTGCTCGGGATTCCCCTCATCGGCCGTCTGCTGCGCGATCTTCACGCCGCACGCCTTGCGCGCACGCTTTCCACGATGGTCGACAACGGGATGCCGCTGCTCGACGGCCTCGCCGTCACCTCGCGCACCATCCGCAACCGCGTGCTGCGCGGCGCGACCGAGGACATGGTGGAATCGATCCGCGAGGGCGGCAGCCTCTCCGGCTCGATGCGCCGCACCGGCATCTTCCCGCCGCTTCTCGTCCACATGACCGCGTCGGGTGAATCGAGCGGCAAGCTCGCGCAGATGCTCGGCCGCGCCGCCGACTACATGGAGCGCGAATTCGACGCCTTCACGAAAAGCGCGCTCAGCCTGCTCGAACCGCTCATCATCGTGATCATGGGCGGCGTGATTGCGACAATCGTGCTATCCATCCTGCTGCCGATCCTGCAGCTCGACACCATTGCCATCAAGTGAGGTTCCCCGTGCAGACGCCCGAACAGAAGAAGAAACGCGAAGACGGGTTCACGCTCGTGGAACTGATGGTCGTGCTCGCCATCATCGGCCTGCTCACGACGTTCGTGGTCATCAACGTGCTGCCGAGTCAGGACCGCGCGATGGTGGAGAAGGCGCGCGCCGACATCGCGCTCATCGGTCAGGCGATGGAGATGTACCGCATCGACAACATGACCTACCCGCGCACCGAAGACGGTCTGCAGGCGCTCACCTCACCTCCCGCCACGCTGGCGCGACCGGATCGCTACCGCAGCGGCGGCTATCTCCAGCGGCTTCCGGCGGACCCGTGGGGCAACCCCTATCAGTATGCGTTCCCCGGCACCCACGGGCGCTTCGACATCTTTTCGTTCGGCGCGGACGGCAAGCCGGGCGGGGAAGGGGATGATGCCGATCTCGGCAACTGGCAGAACTAGCGCCGAGCGCGGCTTCACCCTCGCCGAGATGATGGTGGTGCTGGCGATCGTCGGCCTGATGGCGGCGGTCGTGGTGGTGAATCTGCCGTCTTCGGAATCGACGCTGGCGCGCGAGAGCGAGCGCCTTGCCGCGCGGCTGCTCGCGGCGCGCGATCATGCCATTCTGGCGAACCGCGAGACCTCCGCGATCCTCGATGCGCGCGGTTACCGTTTCGTCGAGCGGCAGGGCAAGACGTGGAAGCCGCTCATCGACGAACCGCTTGGCGAGGCGGCATGGCGCGGCGGCACAACGCCCGCGCTCCCTGAAAATGGCGAGCTCCGCGTCAGTTTCGACAGCGTCGGCATGAGCGAGGCGCAGGCGCTGACGCTGATGAACGACGACAAGCGCAGCGTCGTGCGCGTGCTCGGCTCGGGCGAGGTGAGGGTCGATGCGGGGGCGTGAGGACGGCTTCACGCTGATCGAGGTCATGGTCGCGATGGCCGTGCTCGGCCTCGCCGTGCTCGCGCTGATCCGCCTCGGCGCCGCCAACGCGCTGACGGCCGGCCGCGTCGAGGACGTGCTCCTCGCCGATATCGTCGCCGAGAACGCTGTCGTCGATGCGCTCACCCAGCCCGAACCGCCCGCGCTCGGCGAGACCAGCGGCACGGTGGTGAACGCCGGCGTGAACTGGAACGTGACGCGGCAGGTCGCGCGCACCGAAAACGCGCGCCTCATCCGCATTTCCGTCGCCGTGCGCGGCCCCGGCGGTGCGGTGGGCGATCTCACCGCCTTCCGGGGCGTCGCCGCGCCGTGAGGAACGGCTTCACCCTCGTCGAGACGCTGGTCGCGCTCTTCGTCTTCTCGCTGCTCGCGGCGGCGGCTGTCGTCGTGCTCGGCAACTCCGCCGACGCGCAGCTTCGCCTGTCGGACGTGTCGACGTCGGTGCAGGATTTCCAGCGTCTGCGCGCCGCGCTCCGCGCCGATCTCGCGCAGGCGGCCGAGCGTATGCCGCGCGGCGAAGCGGGGGAGGCGCGTCCGGCATTCGAAGGCGCTGACGGCAACGGGCGCCTGTTCGCCTTCGTGCGGCGCGGCTGGGAAAACCCCGGCGCCGCGCCGCGCGCCTCGCTGCAATATGTCGAATACCGGCTGGAAAATGATGCCATCGTGCGCCGCGCCCGGCCGATGGTGGATGGCGCGGCGTTTGGCGAACCCGCGGTGCTGGCGAAGGGCGTGAGCGCTGTCGATGTCGCCTATCGCGCCGCGCCGGACCCGACGCCGGGCGCTGTCGCAACCGCCGATTGGCGAGCGGCATGGGATCCGCTGCAGCCGAGCATCCTGCCGCTCGCCGTCCGCATAGACGCAACCACGGCGCGCTTCGGCGTCGTGCGCCAGCTTTTCCTCACGCAGGTGCCGCTGTGAAGCCGCGTATGCGCGAACGCGGCATGGCGCTCCTCACCGTGCTGATGCTGGTGGCGGTGATGGGCGCGCTCACCGCGACCGCGCTCGAAACCATCAACCGTTCGGTGCGCATGGCGGGCAACAGCCGCGTCGCCATGCAGGCGCGCTACACCGTGCTCGGCGCCGAGGTGATGGCGCTCGCACGTATCGCGGCGCTGGTCGGCATGGCGTGCGAACAGTTGCCCGCCGGCTGGAGCGGCCGCGAATTCGTGTTCCCGACGCCGGACAAGACCGGAACCATCCGCGCCCGCGTCTCCGATGGCGGCAACTGTTTCAACCTCAACAGCGTCGCGGACGGCGGCTCTCCCACGACACTGCGCGCCCGCCCGCGCGGCATCGCGCAGTTCACGGCGCTGATGACGACGCTCGGCATTTCCGAAGCCCAGGCGCGCCGCGCCGCGTTCACGCTCGCGGACTGGATCGACGCGGATTCGTCGTCGCTGCCGCTCGGCGGTGAGGACGAGGCCTATACGCGGCTGTCGCCAGCGTACCGCACGGGAAATACGATGCTCGCCGAAGTCAGCGAACTGCGCGCGGTTGCGGGGATCACGCCGGAAATCTATGAAGTCGTGAGACCTTGGGTATGCGCCTTGCCGACAACTGAACTTTCACCGATCAACGTCAACACGCTCGAAGCGGCCCAGGCGCCGCTTCTGACGATGATCCTGCCGGGGCGGCTCACGCCCGATGCGGCGCGTCAGGTGATGGCGGGCCGTCCGGCGGGCGGCTGGACCGACGTTCTGGATTTCTGGGAGCACCCCGTGCTCGCGGCGCTGTCGCCATCGAGCGAGGAGCTTGATCAGGTGAAGCTGACCTCGCGCTGGTTCGCGCTCGAGATCGATATGGAGATGTCGGGCACCGCGCTCACCGAAACCGCGCTGCTCGATGTCTCGCGCGATCGCACGCGCGTTGTCGAGCGCCGCTGGACGGTCGAGGAATGAGCCGCCGCCTTTTCGTTCTGCTCCCCGCTTCGGGGACGGCCCTGCGCTGGCGCACGCAGGGCGAAGACGGGCGCACGCTCGCGTCCGGGCTGCTCGTCGACGATGCAGAGGCGCAGATCGACGCGGACACGCGCGTCACCGCGATCGTGCCGGGCAGCGCCGTGTCGCTGCACTGGGTGGATCTCCCGGCAGCGTCCGCCGCGCAGGCCGCCGCCGCCGCGCGCCACCTCGCCGCCGATTTCGTCGCCGCGCCGATCGCCGATCAGCACGTCGCGGCGGCAGAAGGCGCGGATACCGCCGGTCGCCGCCTCATCGGTATCGTCGACAAGGGCGTGATGGCGGGCTGGCTCGCCGCGCTCACACACCACGGCCTCGATCCCGACGAGATGGTGCCCGCGCCGCTGATGCTGCCCGTGATCGAGGATGCCGTCAGCACGCTCCGCGCGGGCGACATGCTGCTCGTGCGGGCGACCGATCTCGCGCTCGAGACCGAGCCCGCGCTTGCCGAAATGCTGATCGGCGGCCGTCCGCTGCGGCCGATCCTGCGCGATATCCTCGATCTTCCCGCCTATCCCGAGGCGCCGCTCAACCTCCGGCAGGGCGAATTCCGCAAGGCCGCCCCGCGTGCGTTTGGCCGTGCGGATATCCGGCGCATGGCGCTGCTCGCGGCAGGCATCGTCGCGGCGTGGCTCGGCGCCGATCTCGCGCTCGCGCTGCGCCACCACTTCGCGGCGAACGCGCTGGAGGCGGAGATGCAAACACTGGCCGCGAAGGCGTTGCCTGGCACGGCGATCACCGATCCGGCCTTGCAGCTTCAGCAGCGCTACGCCGCGTCCGCGTCGAGCGGTGGTTTCACCGGTATGGCCGCTTCGCTGTTCGGCGCGCTGCAGGCGAGTGGCACGATCCGGCTCGAATCGCTGCGATACGAACCGACGGGCGCGATGCGCGCGACACTGATCGCGCCGATGGGCGCCACCGTCGATCCCGTGAAACAGCGCATGGCGGCGGATGGGCTGAACCTTGTCGAAGGCGCCTCGCGGAGCGGCGACAATGGCCAACGGATCGATGTCGAGGTGACACGCCTGTGATGCAAACAGCGTTAACATGGTGGAACGGCCGCGACGCGCGCGAGCAGCGCCTGCTTGGCGTCCTCGGCATCATCGTGCTCGCGATGCTGTTCTGGCTCGCCATCCTGCGGCCGCTCGCGGCGTTCCGCGAGAGCGCGGCCGAACGCCACGACCGTATCGCCGCGCAGATGCTTTCGGTGCGCGCGGCTGCTGCGGGCATCGCTGCGGAGGGCGGGGCCACCACGCGCAAGGACGGCCGCGCGGTGCGCGACATCGTCGCCGCTTCGGCAAGCGCGGCGGGACTCGAATTCACCTCGACCCAGCCCGAAGATGGCGGCGGCGTGCGCGTCGGCATCGCGGCGGTGAAGCCGACCTTCCTGTTCGGCTGGATCGCGGGTCTCGAAAAGGACGGCGTCGTTGCGGACCGCGTGCTCGTGCAGCGCAACGACGATTCCACTGTCTCGGCCGAGATCGGCTTTTCGGACAGCGGCGCATGACGGTGCTTCCGGCCCGTACGCTCGCCGCAGTGTTCGCCGCGGCGCTGGTTCTGTTCCTGCTGATCCTGTTCCCGCTGGCGTTCGCGCTGTCGCTGTCGCCGCTCCCGGCGCAGGGCTTCCACGCGCGCAGCGTTTCGGGCTCGATCTGGTCCGGGCACGCGGCGGGTGCGGGGTTCGGAAGCGCCTCGCTCGGCGATCTGCGCCTGTCGCTCTCGCCGCTCGCGCTTCTCACCGGCAAGGCGCGTTTCCGTTTCGCGCCAGAGGCGGAAGGAGCCGCGCCCGTCGGCGCGCTTGTGGCTGCGCGCGGCGCCTTCTCCGCCGAGGGCGTCACCGCCGCCATTCCGATGCCGCCGCTCGTGCCGGGCATAGCCGCGACGCTTTCGCTTCAGGATTTCAGCGTTGCCTTTGCGGACAAGGCCTGCCGCACCGCATCAGGCGCTGTCTCTGCCGACGTGCGGATGGAGACGTCCAGCATGTCGCTCGCTGGCTCCGCGACCTGTGCCGATGGGCGCCTGCTGCTGCCGCTTACCGGGCGCACTCCGGCGGGCGATGCCAGCCTCTTCGTTCATGTCGCGGGTGACGCC
>JAEULI010000017.1 GCA_016793845.1 Sphingosinicella sp. | reverse complement strand
CGCGTCATCAGAGGCATAGTCCATCGAGGCGCTGGCATCCGACCAGAGCCACAGGCGCACGGGGTCTTCGCGCTCGCGTTCGCGTACGTAGAGCGCGTCGCTGCGGCCCGATCGGCGCCAGTCCACCTTGTCCGCCGCCTCGCCGGGGGTGAGCATCCGGTATTGCCAGAATTCCGAGCCCGGTCCTGCAGCGCGGCGGGGGTGCGCGCCCGCCTGTCGCGCCGCGCGGGCGCGGGCGCGCGTGAGGCGCAGCGGGCCGAGCATGGCCGCGATGCGTTCGGCGTCGAGGAGCCCGCTCACTCCAGACCGGATTCGATCGTCCGAATGAGCTCGGCGACGGTGCGGCCTTCGCTGCGCGCCGCGAAGCCGAGCTGGACGCGGTGGCCGAGCGCGGGCCGGAGCAGCGCCGCGACGTCCTCCAGCAGCGGTACGGCGCGGCCTTGCAGGAAGGCGCGGGCGCGCGCCGCCGTGATGAGCGCCTGTCCGCCGCGCGGTCCCGGCCCCCACATAAGGCCGGGGTTTTCGGGGCCGGGGCGGAGGCCGCGCACGGCGCGGAGGATCGCATCGACGACGCCTTCGGGCACGGGCATGTGCGTGAGCAGCGTTTGCGCCTCGATGAGATCGGCGGCTTTCAGCATGGCTTGCGGAACAGGCTCGTCCGCGCCCGTGGTGGCGACGAGGATGGCGCGTTCGTCGGCGAGCGCCGGGAAATCGATGTCGATCTGCAAGAGGAAGCGATCGAGCTGGGCTTCGGGGAGCGGGTAGGTGCCTTCCTGCTCGATGGGGTTCTGCGTGGCGAGGACGTGGAACGGGCGGGGCAGGGGTTGCGCGGCGCCCGCGACGCTCACCTGCCGTTCCTGCATGGCCTCCAGCAGCGCGGACTGGGTGCGCGGGCTGGCGCGGTTGATCTCGTCCGCCATCAGAAGCTGCGTGAACACCGGGCCTTCGATGAAGCGGAACGCGCGGTCGCCTTCGCGCGACTGTTCGAGCACCTCGGCGCCGAGGATATCCGACGGGACGAGGTCCGGCGTGAACTGGATGCGGCGTGTGTCGAGACCGAGGACCGTGCCGAGCGTCTTTACGAGGCGCGTCTTCGCGAGGCCGGGCAGGCCGACGACGAGCGCGTGGCCGCCCGCGAGGAGGGCGACGAGCGCCAGATCGATGACGCGCTCCTGCCCGATGATGGTGCGGCCGATCTCGGCGCGGGCATTGGCAAAGCTGGCGGCAAGCGCATCGAAGCGCGCTTCGGCCTGCTTGACGTCTAAGGGGGGCTTGGGTTCGGTGTTCACGGCACTCTAATACGTCGGGTGATCAGGGTTACAATCATCGCCGCGCGCGATAAGGGTGGCAAGCCATGATCGACACACGTGCCACTCTCGACCTTCCGGCGTCGCTTGCGGATATCGCCGAGGCTCTTGCCGCGCAAAAGCTGCCGCCGGTCGAAAGCTGGCACCCGGAGCGCACCGGCGACAGCGAAATGCGGATCGCGCGGGACGGGACGTGGTTCCATCAGGATGCGCCGATCCCGCGGCCCGAGATGGTGCGGCTGTTCTCCACGATCCTGCGTCGCGAGGCGGATGGGCGGCATGTGCTGGTGACGCCGGCAGAGAAGCTCGACATTGCGGTTGAGGACGCGGCGTTCATCGCCGTCGCGGTGCGGAGCGAGGGAGAGGGGGACGCGCGGCGTCTCGGCTTCACGCTGAATACGGGCGATCCGGTGATTGCCGGGGCGGAACACGCGATTTCGCTTCGGTATGGAGCGCCTTACCTTCATGTGCGCGGCGGGCTGGAGGCGCGGATCGCGCGGCCCGTCTATTATGAACTCGCCGAGATTGCGCTTGCCGAAGACGGGAACCCGCCCGGTGTGTGGAGCGAAGGCGCATATTTTCCGCTGATGGACGCCGCATGAGCCCCGATCTCGACTGGATTCGCGCGCGCCTGCGCCACTACGAACGCATTCCCGGCCATCTGCCGCAGTTCGGGGACGACATCGACAATTTCGACACCGAGCTCCTGGGCGCGCTCACGCCTGCGGCGGTGCTCGTGCCGGTGATCGCGCGGCGCGAACCGACGCTGCTGTTCACCAAGCGTAATGCGAACATGCGCCGCCATGCGGGGCAGGTGGCATTTCCGGGCGGGCGCCTCGACCCGGGCGAGGACGCGGTGCGCGCGGCGCTGCGCGAGGCGGAGGAGGAGACGGCGCTGTCGCCGACCCACGTGGAAGTGATCGCCCCGATCGATGACTATGCAACGGGTACGGGTTTCCGCGTGACGCCGGTGGTGGGCATTATTCCGCCGGACCTCGCGCTCATGCCGCACGAGGCGGAGGTCGAGAGCCTGTTCGAGGTTCCGCTCGATTATGTGCTCGATGCTTCGAAGCACGAGCGGCGGACGGGCGAGTGGAAGGGGCGTGAACGCACCTTCTACGTGATCCCGTGGCGCGATGGTGACATCTGGGGCGCGACGGCGGGGATGGTCGTGAACCTCGCGCGGATCCTGACGCAATGAGGCTTCCTCGGCAGGCATGGGCGGAGACGCCGGGCGGCAGCGCTGTGCTGAGTGCGCTCGATGCGGGGAGCGGTACGACACGGCTGGTCGGCGGCGCGGTGCGCGATGCGCTGCTTGTGCTGCCGGTGACGGATGTCGACCTTGCGACGGCGCTTTCTCCCCAAGAGGTGACGAAGCGACTGGAAGCAGCGGGGGTGCAGGTGGTGCCGACGGGGATCGCGCACGGCACGGTGACGGCGGTGACGCCCGACCTCATCATGGAGGTGACGACGCTGCGCCGTGACGTTTCCACCGACGGGCGGCGCGCGACGGTGGCCTATACCGACGACTGGCGCGAAGACGCGGCGCGGCGTGATTTCACGATCAACGCGCTTTATGCGCGGCTTCCGGGCGGTGAGATCGACGACTGGTTCGGGGGGCTAGATGATCTCGACGCGGGGCGGGTGCGTTTCATCGGGGAGCCGCTGCAGCGCATCGCCGAGGATCACCTGCGTATCCTGCGCTTCTTCCGCTTCCACAGCCGCTTCGGGCGTGGGGAGCCGGACACGGAGGGGCTTGCCGCCTGCGCGGCGCGCGCGAATGATCTGATGGCGCTGTCGCGCGAGCGCATTCGCGACGAGCTGTTCCGTATCCTCGTGCTGCCGCGCGCGGCGGAGACGATCGGGCTTATGGTTTCGCTCGGCATTCTGAAGCCGGTGCTGCCGGAAATCCTGGCGGAGCGGGTGCTGAACCTCGCGGCGCTTGCGGCGCGCGAGGCTGCGTGGGGCGCGGAGCCCGATCCGGTCCGGCGCTTTGCCGCGCTGTTGCCGCAGCGCGCAGGGCTGGGCACCGCGTTCGGCGCGCGGCTCCGGCTGTCGCGGCGCGATACGGCGCGGCTCGATGCGCTTGGCCTCCCCGACCCGGCGTTGCCCGGTGATCCATACACGGCCGCCTATTTCAGCGGCGCGGAGGCAGCGCGGGACCGCCTGCTGCTGCTGGGCGATGAAGGCCATGCGGCGTGGACAGTGCTGGAAGGCTGGGAGCGGCCCGCAATGCCGGTGAGCGGCAAGGATATCATCGCGCGCGGCGTTACGCCCGGCCCGGAGGTGAGCCGCCGCCTGCAACGCTTCGAACGCGACTGGGTGGCGTCAGGATGTCCGCGCGACGCTGTGCACGTCGGTGCGCTGCTCGACGCGGCGCTTGCGTGACGGACAGCAGATACCGTTGTCGATGAACTGTTCGGCTTCCTGCGCCGCCATCGGCCGCGCGAAGAAATAGCCCTGCGCGGTGTCGCAGCCGAGCGCGCGCAGGCGCTCCGCCTGGCTCTCTTCCTCGACACCTTCCGCGACGGTCGTCATGCCGAGATTGCGCGCGAGCGCGATGATCGTGGTGACGATCTTGTGGCTGTCGTCCGACTTCATCATGCCGCCCACGAACGACTGGTCGATCTTGAGCACGTCGATGGGCAGCTGCTGAAGGTAGCTGAGCGACGAATAGCCGGTGCCGAAATCATCCATCGCGATGCTGAGATCGAGCTGCTTCAGCTTGGTGAAGATCTGCCGCGCCAGCTCCGGGTTCTCAACGATCGCGCTTTCGGTAAGCTCGACCTTGAGCGCACGGCCCGGGATGCCGGACGCCGTGAGCGCGGCTTCGACCGCGCCGACGATATCGTCCTGCGCCAGCTGCAGCCCAGAGACGTTGACGCCGACCGTGAGATCAGCGGCTCCGGCGCAGCGCCGGCGCCAGTCGGCAATCTGGTTGCAGGCGGTTTCGATCGCCCAGCGGCCGAGCGGAACAATAAGCCCCGAATCCTCGGCGATGGGGATGAAATCGGATGGCGAAATGACGCCGCGCTCGGGATGATTCCAGCGGGCGAGCGCTTCGAAGCCGACAAGGCGCCCCTCGGCGAGGTTCACGTAGGGCTGGAAGGCGAGTTCAAGTTCCTGCCGCTCGATCGCCTTCCTGAGATCCGCTTCCATGCGGAACATGTCGCGCGCGACGCTGTGCGCGCTCGACTGGTAGATGGCGATACCGCCGCGTCCGCGCGACTTCGCGGTGTGCAGCGCGAAATCAGCGTCACGGATCAGGTCTTCGGAATAGCGGCGTGACGAGAAGGTCGTGGCGATGCCAATGCTTGCCGAGACGAAGCACTCGCCGCCGGTGATGACGAACGGCGACTTGAGCGTGCTCTGAATGCGCTCGACGACGCGGATCGTGTCTTCGGGCGCATCGATGTTCTTCACCAGCACCGCGAACTCGTCGCCCGAGAGGCGCGCGAGGCAATCGTTGGCGCGGATGCAGGGCAGCAGGCGGCGCGCCATCGCCGCGAGCAGCTCGTCGCCGACGATGTGGCCGAGGTTCTCGTTCACGCGCTTGAAGCGATCGATATTGATGACCGCGACCGCGAGGTGCGACTTCATGCGGCCTTCGAGTGCTTCTTCGAGCTGTTCGATGAACAGCACGCGGTTGGGAAGCCCGGTGAGCGCATCGTTCAGCATGGTCTGCTTGAGGTTGCGTTCGGCCTGAATCTCGGGCGTGCGGTCGCGCACGGCGATGACGACGCGCGCCGGAGCGTCGCCCGACGGCGCCAGCGGCGAGATGTGCGCGGAAAGGTGGCGCTGACGCGGGCTTTCCGAAACCGTCCAGTCGATCTCGCGCTTGGCGCCGCGCGGATCCTGCAGCAACGATTCCACGGCGACGCCGATGCGCGGGTTTTCATTGAGAAGGCGGATGCGCGGCAGACCGAGCCCGATCACCTGATTGTGCGGATAGCGCGCCCAGCTTTCGAACGTGGCGTTGGAGGACAGGCACACGGGAATGCCATCGGGGCCGGCCTGGAAGATGAGCACGCCGACGGGGAGCGTATCGATGACACCCTGAAGTATCGCTTCGGCTGCGGCAGCAGCGGCGGGTTCAATACCGCCGATACGATCTGCCGCCGAACCTGCCGCTCCGATCGCGCGTTTCGACTGCATCGTTCCCTTCACTTGCGACTCGGCCGGCTGGTTTCCCGGCCTCAGATCACGCGAAGGCCGGCACCGGTTTTGAAAGGAATGGCACGCACGAAATTAAGGAGCCGTAAAGCGCAGTTATGCTTTCGAAATAAAGTTAACTTCCGAAGCGGAAGTATTGGAGCAAGCTGCGTGATTTCGGAATCACGCAGCTTGCTCTCTCTTTGTGGACGCATCGTCGTTCGCGCAAAACCGGTTCCCACTTTTGCGCACGATGCTTAGTCGAAGCGATTATTGCGCGGGAAACCCATCGGCGGCAGGCGGCCGACCTGCGCGCGGGAGCCGAGCCAGTTGGCAAGGTCCGTTTCGGTTCTGGTTCGGCCTTCCTTGCCGCCCATCGTCCACGAAAGCCCGTCCGCGAAGCGGAAGGGCAGGACGTCTGAAAGCCCGCCGTCGCGGTATTTCTGGAGCGCGACGCCCTGACCGCGCGCCATCACGGGAATTTCGCCGACCGGGACGATGAGCAGCTTGCGGTTCTCGCCGATGAGCGCGAGGTGATCGTCCGTCGCCGCGATCGGCCGGATGCTGTGCAGCCGCGCGCCCTTCTTGAAGGTCACGACCTGCCGCCCCTTGCGGGTTTCGGCGAGCAGCTCCTCGTTCACCGCGATGAAGCCTCGTCCGTCGCTTGACGCGAGCAGTACGCGCATTTCGGGCCGCGCGGGGAGGACGGTGGCGATCGTCGCGTCGCCTTCGATATCGACGAGCAGCCGGAGCGGTTCGCCGAAACCGCGGCCGCCGGGGAGCTTGTCTGCCCCTACGGTGTAGAAACGGCCGTTGTCGGCGGCGATGAGGATCTTGTCGGTCGTCTGCGCGTGGAAGGCGAAGGCGGGGCCGTCGCCCTCCTTGAACTTGAACGCCTCGGGGTCGCTGAGGTCGAGGTGACCTTTCATGGCGCGCGCCCAGCCCTTCGCCGAAACGACGACGGTGATCGGTTCCTTCTCGATCATCGCTTCAAGCGGGATTTCGCGCGTCGCCGAAGCTTCCTCGATCCGCGTGCGGCGGGCGCCGAGCACGGTTTCGAAGCCATAGCGTTCGCGAAGCACGGCGAGGTCGCGTTTCAGGCGCGTGCGCTGGCGCGCGGGGCTGTCGATCAGCGCGACGAGGCCTTCGCGTTCCTTCGCAAGATCATCGCGTTCCTTGCGGATTTCCATTTCCTCGAGGCGGCGCAGGCTCCGGAGGCGCATGTTGAGGATGGCTTCGGCCTGCCGGTCTGTGAGCTGGAACTCTTCCATCATCACGGCCTTCGGCTCATCCTCGGTGCGGATGATCTCGATGACACGGTCGAGATTGAGATAGGCGATCAGATAACCGCCGAGCAGCTCCAGCCGGTCGTCGATTTTTGCCAGCCGGTGGCGGGAACGGCGCAGCAGCACGCCGATCTGGTGCGTGAGCCACTGCGTGAGCACGTCTTTCAGGCTCATCACGCGCGGCGTGCGCTCGGCATCGAGCACGTTGAGGTTGAGCGAGAAGCGCGTTTCAAGCTCGGTGAGGCGGTAGAGGCTCTCCACCAGCACCTCGGGCTCGACGTTGCGGCTTTTCGGCACGATGACGATGCGGATCGCCTCGTCGCTCTCGTCGCGCACATCTTCGAGGATGGGCAGCTTCTTGTCGGCGATGAGCTGCGCGATCTGCTCGATCAGCTTGCCCTTCTGCACGCCGTAGGGGATTTCGGTGATGACGAGCTGCCACGTGCCGCCGGAGAGCTTTTCGGGCTCGACGACCCACTTGCCCGTCGCGGGGTCTTCATGCCCGGCGAAGCGCGCGCGCACGCGGAAGCTGCCGCGCCCGGTGGCGTAGGCCTCGCGGATGCTCGCGGGGCTGTCGACGATAAGCGCGCCCGTGGGGAAATCCGGGCCTTTCACGTGTTCGAGAAGCTGGTCCAGCTCGGCGGCGGGCTGATCGATGAGGAGCACGGCGGCGTCGATCAGCTCGGCGGCGTTGTGCGGCGGGATCGAGGTCGCCATGCCGACCGCGATGCCGCTGGCGCCGTTCGCGAGGAGGTTCGGGAACAGGCCGGGCATCACCTCCGGCTCTTCGTCCTCGCCGTTGTAGGTCGGGCGGAAATCGGTGGCGTCTTCGTCGAGGCCGGCCATCAGATCGAGCGCGACCTGCGTGAGCCGCGCCTCGGTGTAGCGGTAGGCGGCAGCGTTATCGCCGTCGATGTTGCCGAAATTGCCCTGGCCGTCGACGAGCGGGTAGCGGAGCGAGAAATCCTGCGCGAGGCGGACCATCGCATCGTAGACGGCAACGTCGCCGTGCGGATGGTATTTACCGATGACGTCGCCGACGACGCGCGCACACTTCTTGTAACCCTGACCCGGATCGAGCTTCAAAAGCCGCATCGCCCAGAGGAGCCGGCGGTGGACGGGCTTCAGCCCGTCGCGCACATCGGGGAGCGACCGCGCGGTGATCGTGGAGAGCGCATAGACCAGATAACGATCGGCGAGCGCATCGCCGAACGGGGCTTCGATGATGTTCGATTCAGGGTCGAGAAGTTCGGTCATGGGAGGGCGATAGCAGGCCCGGAAGGGCGATGCGAGCCTTCCGTCAGGGACGCTCGTAGTTGCCGAACGGATCGCTTGCCGCCTCGCGCGCGGCCTCTGCGAGCAGCCATTCGCGGAACGCCTTCACCTTGGGCCGTGCGCCGGTGTGCGCGGGGTAGACGAGCCAGTAGCTGCGATGATCGAACACGGTCTCCCCGAAGGCGGGGACGAGCCGGCCAGCGGCGATATCCTGCGCCCAGAACAGCGGATTGAGCAGGCCGATGCCGTGCCCCGCCATGATCGCCTGCACCTCCATGATCTGGGAATCGAGCCGCAGGCCGGGCGCGGGGCGATCCTCGATGTGCGCGGCATCGAAGCAGTCGCGCCAGATCGACCACCATTCGTCGCCCGCGCTGATGCGGGGCAGGCGAAGCACGTCGTCGATGCTTTCGATCGGCGGGTGCGCGGCGATGAAAGCGGGGCTTGCGAAGGCGCGGAGCGCGTCACGCATCACGAAATGCGAGGTGAGCCCCGGCCATTCGCCGTGCCCGACGCGCACCGCGACGTCGACATCCTCGCGCGCGAAATCGACGATATGGTTCTGGCTCTGCAGGCGCACGGCGAGCGACGGCCGCGTCACCTGAAACGCGCCGAGCCGGGGTGCGAGCCAGTTCGACGCGAAGGAGACGGTGCAGGAGATGGTGAGCACGCTCTCCGTCTCCTGCCGCACCGTGCGGAACGCCTCCTCCATCGTGTCGAAGGCGCCGGAGAGCAGCGGGGCGATGCGCGCGCCGACATCGGTGAGCTTCACGCCGCCGCCGGTTCGGAAGAAGAGCTTATGACCGACGCGGTCTTCGAGCAGTCGGACCTGATAGCTGACCGCAGCCTGCGTCATGCCCAGTTCCTCGGCTGCGCGGGTGAAATGGCCGTGACGCGCGGCAGCTTCGAAGGCGCGGACAGCGGCGAGGGGTGGGAGGTGGCGCATTGGCTCATCATAAGTCTGGCTTATGAATGACGTCCATCGTTTTGTTGGCTTCGCGGGCGGCGCACGGGCACATTCCACGCATCGGAATACGGAGAATTGCCATGCGTGATGAATTCGAGATGCGGCTGATGACCGAGCACCGCTCGGCCCTCTACGGCTTCGTGGAAGGCGTCGTCGCTTCGGTGATCGACACGATGTGCCATCTGCGCACGATCCAGTGGCGTGCGCCGTGGCGCGCGGAACAGCCGCGCTGCCGCTGATGCCCTACCGCTTCAGCCGCGCCTCGATCCTGTCGCGTGCGGCGGTGAGGTTCGCGGCGCGGCGGCCGGTGAGGAGGTCGCGCTCGATGAAGTGGCGGGCGATGTGGAGCGCTTCGGCGACGTCCTCCACGCTTGCCGCGCCGCCGTTTGTGATGAAAGCGGGCAGGCGGAACAGGCGGTCCGCATAGGGCGCGCCTGCGCCTGCGCTCACCGCGCGGCCGGTTTTCGGGGAGACGAAGGCGAGGTCTTCGGTCTGCCCCGTCGCGGCGCACGCGGAGAGATCGAGCCCGAAGCCCAGTTCCGCAAGCAGCAGAAGCTCGAAGCGTGCGAGTGCGGCGAGCGTGACGAGCGGATCATCCTGAAGCTCGGCGAGGTCGAGGACCGATTCGAGCGTTGCGTGGACGCGCGGGTAGGGGTGGCCTTCGGGAAGCAGCGTCGCGGCGAGGCCAGCGAGCCATTCGACGAGCGCCAGCGCCAGCGGATCGAAGGCGAGCGCGGCGCGCGAACGCACGATCTCCACGCCTGCGCGGGCAAGCTGCGTTTCCGTGCGCCCATCGAGACGCAGGCGCACGCGCGTGCCGGGCGCGAGCGCGGGGCGCAGCCGCTGCGAGCGACCGCCGGGCACATAAGCGGCGACAAGTCCCGCCTCCGCCGTGAGGAAGCGCACGACCGCGCCGTTCTCGCCGTGGGCAATGGCGGCGCAGACAAGGGCTTCGGCATCAAGGTGCATTGGCGGATCATCGCCGAGGCGCTAGACGCGCGTCAAACGATATGCGGGGCCTGAAGCGTGCTGACCGAACTGACACCTGAACAGATGGACCGCTACTGCGCGCGGATCGGCGTACCGCGCGAGGGCGCACCCGATCTCGACCGCCTCGCCGCCTTCCAGCGTGGGCACGTGCACGCCTTCACGTGGGAAGTGCTCGACGCGTTCATGGGCTGGCCGAACGCCATCGATCCGGCGGCGGCGTTCGACAAGATGATCGACGGCAGGCGCGGTGGCTGGTGCTATGAGATGAACGGGCTTCTGGGCGCGGCGCTCTCTGCGGCGGGCTACCGGGTGACGCGCCTGTGCGGCGGCGTGAATCGGGCCGCGCTCGGCGACCTGGTGGTGGGCAACCACCTGACGCTGCGCGTGGACCTCGATCAGCCATGGCTGGTGGACGGTGGCCTTGGCGATGCGCCCGCCCGACCGATCCCGCTCGCGATCGGCGATCACAGCGAGGACTACCACGACTTCGGCATCGAGGCGGCGGACGACGGCTGGCTGCGTTTCCGCAACCAGCGCTTCGGCGCGGCGCCGAGCTTCGACTTCAAGGTGGATTATGCGGACGAGCCCCAGCTTGCCGCGCAGCAGGCATGGCTGATGGCGGATAAAGGCTCGCCATTCCGAAACAATTTCGTGGTGATGCGCCACTTCGACGGCCGCATCGAATCGATCGTCAACCGCACGCGGCGCACGGTGACGGCTGGTGGCATGTCGACGGAAGCAATGACGAGCGCGGACGATCTCGCGGCGGCGCTTGGCGGCGTGTTCGGGCTTGAGGTGCCGGACGTCGCGGCGGTGTGGGCGAAGGTGGAGACGCTGCCGAAGGGCGAGTTCGAGTAGGGGCTTAGGCGGCGCCAAGCGCGACGTAGATGCCGACTCCGATGACGAGCGCGGCGAAAATACGCTCCAGCAATGCCTTGTGACCGGAGAGCTTCCGGCCAAGCCCGATACCGATCACTGCCCCGGCCGCGCCGCCTGCGACGAGCAGCACGGTCAGCGGCCAATCGACATAGCCTGACAGTGCGTAGGACACTGCCGTGGTCAGCCCAAGCGCGACGACCACGACGAGCGATGTGCCGACCGCATAGGTGAAAGGCATGGCTGTCGCCGCGATGAGCGCGGGCACGATGAGGAAGCCGCCGCCAATCCCGAAGAAACCGGCGGCAAACCCGACGCCCGCGCCCATCGGCAGCAGCCGGGGCAGGAGAATTCCGGCCGTCTCCCGCGACAGTCGGACATCGGGATCGGCCTCTCGCTTCCGTTTGCGCAGCATTGAGAGGCCCACGCCGACCATCAGCAGGCCGAACAGCATCAACAGGCGTTTTCCGTCGAAGGCCTTGCCGATCTCCGCGCCGATAGCGGCACCAGCGATACCGGCAGACGCAAAGGCAAGCGCGCAGCACCACTTGACCATGCCGGCGCGGGCATGAGCTGTGAGACCCGCCAGTGCGTTTGCCGTAACCGCGACAGCGGCCGTTCCAATTGCGGCGTGGGTTGAGCCGACACCGACGACATAGACGAGCAGCGGCACGGCGAGGATGGAGCCCCCGCCGCCCACCAGCCCCAGCACGATCCCGATGAGGCCGCCCGAGGCGAGTGCGAGCAGAATTTCGGGTGCTGTCACGCCACTTTTGCCGCCATGCCGCGGTTCCACGGCATCCACTTCAGTAGTCGCGCCATGCCGCACCAGCCCGTTGCGCCCGCAACCATCAGTCCCGCGCCGACAAAAGCGGAGAGGGCGAAGAAGCCGCTATCGACAAGGAAGCCAAGGGTAACGCCGAGCAGCGCTAGTCCGCCCGCAGCGAGCTGGACCTGCCGCATCAACTCCAGCGGCTGACGCCGATCGAAGGACACATCGAGCCCGGCGCGGTGCCACGCGTCGATCCCGCCTTCGATCATGTAGCAGGGGCCTTCGGCGGCTGCCGCGAGCCGGGGGGCATTGGCCTCGGTTCGTGCGCCCGATCGGCAATGGAACACCACCGCGCTATCGCTCGTCTCGAGGCGGTCGAGCGCGTCCATCGGTACGTTGGCCGCGCCGGGGATATGCTCGCGTGCATGTTCATCGGGCTCGCGGATATCGATCAGCTTCGCCCCGGCTTCGATCAGACGCCGGGCTTCGGCGGGTGTAACAGGGATCATCGTCATCGGATCAGTCTTCCTGGCAATAGAGCTTGTAGAGTTCGGCGAGCAGCGCCTCGATCCGGCGGTCTGCGATCCTGTACCAGAGCGTCTGGCTTTCGCGCCGGAAGGCGACGAGGCCCTCGTCGCGCATTTTGGCGAGATGCTGCGACAGGGCCGACTGCGACAGGCCGACATCGGCGGCGAGATCGCCGACGGTCCGCTCGCCATGCTCGACAAGTTTGCACAGCATCATCAGGCGGCGACCATTGCCGATCGCTTTCAACGTCTGCGCCAGCGCGCCGGCCTTCCGTTCGAAGGTCGCGAGGTCTATCGGGGGCTTGAGCATCACAACGCCTTTATTATTAGATATTGCTAATTTAATAGATGCTAATATGTAATCAAGGGGCGAATGGAGGTTCCGATGACTGCCAACCCGACGATCGAAGCGTTTTTCGACGAGCCCACCAACACGATCAGCTACCTGGTTGCCGATCCCGCCACGCGCACGGCTGCGGTGATCGATCCGGTGCTTGATTTCGATCTGGCGAGCGGTGAGGTCGATACCGGTTCCGCCGACAGCATCCTGGCGATGGCGGAGGAAAAGGGCTGGCAGATTGCCATGGTGCTGGAAACCCACGCCCATGCCGATCATCTCTCGGCCGCGCCTTATATCAAGGCGAAGACGGGCGCGTGGATCGGCATTGGCGGACATATCCGCGACGTGCAGAAAATCTTCCGTCCGGTCTTCGCGTTCGACGACATGAAGACGGATGGCTCGGACTTCGATCGGCTCTTCTCCGATGGCGAGCGCTTCACGCTTGGGGCGCTGGAGATCGAAGTGATGCACACGCCCGGCCACACCCCCGCCGACCTCACCTATCGGATCGGCGACGCGGCGTTTGTGGGCGATACGCTGTTCATGCCGGATTACGGCACCGCGCGCACGGACTTCCCCGGCGGCGATGCGCGCCAGCTTTACCGCTCGATCCGGCGCCTGCTCAGCCTGCCGGACGACACGCGCGTGTTCCTTTGCCACGACTACAAGGCGCCCGGCCGCGATCAGTATCGCTGGGAAACGACCGTGGGTGAGGAGCGCCGGAACAGCATCCATGTCCATGACGGCGTAAGCGAGGACGACTTCGTGGCGATGCGCGAGGCGCGCGATGCGACGCTGGCGGTTCCGAAACTGCTGTTGCCCTCAATTCAGGTGAATATCCGCGCAGGGCGCTTTCCGGCGGCGGAAACGAACGGCGTCCGCTTCCTGCGCATCCCGGTGCAAATCAAGGGTGACGTTGCTGAAGCCGTTTTTGCCTAGGACCGATCGACATTCAGCTCTGACGGCCTGCAAATGGCGGCTTTCCGAGCTTCCGGTGCTCACGTACCTTTAGTACGCTGCGCTCCGGGTCTCGAAAATCCACCATTTTCGGCACGTCATCCTCTGAATGTCGATCGGTCCTAGGCTCGGTGGGGATTAATCCACCCAGCCGAGACCCATGTCCCGGTAGGTCTCCCGGTCGTCGGCCCAGTCCGGTTTCACCTTCACGTTCAGGAACAGGTGTACGCGCCGATCGAGCAGCGTTTCCAGCTCGGCGCGGGCGGCGGAGCCGATGGCGCGGATGCGGATGCCGCCTTTGCCGAGCACGATGGCTTTCTGCGTATCGCGCTGGACGAGGATCTGCTGGTGGATCTTCACGGAGCCGTTCTTCTGCTCCTCCCACAGCTCGGTCTCCACGGTGGAGGCGTAGGGCAGTTCCTCGTGGAGCTGACGGTAGAGCTGTTCGCGCGTGATCTCGGCGGCAAGAAGCCGCGTCGTGATGTTGGAGACCTGATCTTCCGGGAAGTGCCAGGGGCCTTCGGGGAGCGCGGCGGCAAGCGTGCGGCGCAGATCGTCGATGCCATCGCCGGTGACGTTGGAAACCATCAGCGTTTCGGCGAAATCGACACGGCGGTTCGCTTCGGCTGCGATCGGGAGCAGGCGCTCTTTCGCGGCGATATCGACCTTGGTGATGGCGAGCATCTTGGGCTCGGGCCGGTTCGCGAGCACTTCGAGGATCGCGTTCGTCTCCTCGGAGATCGCGCGCTTGCCGTCGATCACGAGGAGCACGATGTCGGCGCCCGCGGTGCCTTCCCACGCGGCGTGGACCATCGCGCGATCGAGGCGGCGCTTGGGCTGGAAGATGCCGGGCGTGTCGACAAGGAGAATCTGCGTCTGCTCCTCGATCGCAAGGCCCATCAAGCGCGTGCGCGTCGTCTGCACCTTGGGGCTGACGATGGCGACCTTCTGGCCGACGAGTGCGTTCACGAGGCTGGACTTGCCCGCATTGGGCGCGCCCACCACCGCAACGACGCCGCAACAGGTCTTCTCGCTCATGCACCCGTCTCCCGCGAAAGCAGCGCGATTGCCGCCTGCTTTTCCGCTTCCTGTTTGCTGGAACCTTCCGCCTCTTCCGGCGCATAGCCCCTGACGGTGACACGAACGCGGAAACTCGGCGCATGATCCGGGCCGGAGCGGCCGACGACCTCGTAAGCGGGAATCGGGAGGTGTTTCGCCTGCGCCCACTCCTGCAGTGCGGACTTCGGATCGCGCGGTGCGGTGGCGCGCCGATCGAGGTGCGCCGCCCATGCGGACCGGATGAAAGCCTCGGCGGCGGGGAGGCCGCCATCGACGTAAAGCGCGCCGATCAATGCCTCGCAGATGTCGCCGAGCACGTTGTCCGAACGGTGCACGCCCGCCTGCCGCGCGGCGGTTTCCATGCGGATCATCGGCGGCACGCCCACGGTGCGCGCGACCTCGGCGCAGGTGCCCTTGTCGACAAGCGCGGCGAAGCGGCGGGCGAGTTCGCCTTCGGTTTCATCGAAGCGCTGATAAAGCCACGCGGCGATGACGCAGCCAAGCACGCGGTCGCCGAGGAATTCCAGCCGTTCGTAATTGCGTTTGCGCCCGCCGCCGTGCGTGAGCGCGGTTTCAAGCAGCTTCGGATCGGCGAATTCATGGCCGAGCGCTTCTCGTGCCCAACCGGCGCTTTCCATCAGAAGAGCCGCCCGATGCGCTCCCAACGCGCGGCCGAGACCCACGTCCACGGCAGGAACCAGTTTGCCGAGCCATCGGTCGAGAAGAACATGATCTCGGCGCGGCCGACGAGATTTTCCGCGGGCACGAAGCTGATGCCGCCCTCGGCGAAGCTGAAGCGGCTGTCGGAGCTGTTGTCGCGGTTGTCGCCCATCATGAAATAATGGCCTTCGGGCACCACGAACGGCGCGGTGTCGTCGCCGGCGCTCATCGGGTCGCTGTCGAGCACGAAATAGGTGCGGCCGCCGGGCAGCGTTTCCTCGAACTGCATGTAGCGGCACATGCGCTCGCCGGTCTGGTCCACGAAGACCTCGCCCTTGAGGCAGGCCATGTTCGGGCTCTGCGGTACAATGAAATCGGCGACACGGCGCTTGGGGACGGCATCGCCGTTCAGGTAAAGCGTGCCGCCGCGCATCTGGACGATGTCGCCTGGCAGGCCGATCACGCGCTTGATGAAGTCCGTGCGGTTGTCGCTCGGCGTCTTGAACACGGCGATGTCGCCGCGCTCAGGCGCGCTGCCCGCGATGCGGCCTTCGAAGATCGGCGGGCCCATCGGGAACGAGTAGCGGCTGTAGCCGTACGGCCATTTCGCGACGAACAGATAATCGCCGACGAGCAGGCGCGGCAGCATCGATTCGGACGGGATGTTGAAGGGCTCGTAGCCGAACGAGCGTAGGAACAGCGCGATCAGCACCGCGCCGACGATGGTTCTGAGGCCTTCCTTCATCGAACCGAGCATCTGTTCACCGCGCGCCTGATGGACTGCGCGGGCGGCTTCGGTAGAAGGGTCTACGGTTTCGGGATCGCTCACAGGGCGGCACTATTGGCCCCGGTCCGGGGTGTCAAGCAAGGAGCGGGGGGCGGATGGACGAGCGGAGCACGGCCTGGAGAGCGGTGGAGACGGCAAGCACCGGACTTCCCGCGCTAAGCGCGCTGTTCGCGGCCGAGCCGGACAGGGCGGGGCGGCTCTCGGTGGACGTTGCCGGGCTCCATTTCGACCTTTCGAAGACGCATCTGTCGCAGGCCGTGGAGGCGGCGCTTGCGGGGCTGCTGGTCGCATCGGGCTTCGAATCGCGGCGGGCTGCGCTTCTTTCCGGTGCGGTCGTGAACCCGAGTGAGGCGCGCGCGGCGACGCACACGGCGGAGCGTGGCTCGGGCAGCGGGCCTGCGATTGCGGCAGCGGCGGAAGCGCGGCTCGTGATGCAGCGGCTGGTGGAACGCGTGCATCGCGGGGCGTTCGGCGAGATCCGGCATATTCTCCACATTGGCATCGGCGGCTCGGCGCTCGGTCCGGCGCTGCTCGTCGATGCGCTCGGCGGCGCGGGTCTGCGTTATGACACGCACGTGATCTCCAACATCGACGGTGTCGCGCTGGAGCGTGCGATGCGCGTCTGCGACCCGGCACGGACGCTGGTGGTGGTCGTGTCGAAGACGTTCACGACCGTCGAGACCATGACCAACGCCGAAAGCGCGCGGGACTGGATCGGGAATGCGGCACGCTTCGTTGCCGTGACGGCCGCGCCGGAGAAAGCTGTGGCGTGGGGCGTGGCGCGGGAGAACGTGCTCGGCTTCGCGGAAAGCGTTGGTGGGCGCTACTCGCTATGGTCGGCGGTGGGTGTGACGGCGGCGCTTGGGCTCGGCTGGGCGGCGTTCGAGGCGCTGCTGGCGGGTGCGCAGGCGATGGATACGCATTTTGAAACCACGCCCGTGGCGGCGAACGCGCCGGTGCTCGCGGCGATGGTGGACGTGCTCTACGCGGCGTTCCTCGGCGCCGAGACGCGCGGCGTGTTCGCCTATGACGAGCGGTTGAGGCTGCTGCCGCCGTTCCTGCAGCAGCTCGAAATGGAGAGCAACGGCAAGCGTGTGGACCGTGAGGGCAGGGCGCTGACGCACCCGAGCGCGGCGATCACGTGGGGCGGCACGGGCACGGACGCGCAGCACGCGGTGTTCCAGCTTCTGCATCAGGGGACGCATCTGGTGCCCGCCGAATTCGTGATGGTGAAGACGCCGGGGCACGGGCTGGGGGTGGCGCATCACCGGCAGCTTCTCGCGAACGCTATCGCGCAGGGCGCGGCGCTGATGCGGGGACGGACGACCGAAGAGGCCCTGGCGATGAGTAGCGGCGATATGGCGCTGGCGGCGGCGAAGACGTTTCAGGGCAACCGGCCTTCGAGCGCGATCGTGCTGGAAACGCTGGACCCGCACACACTTGGCGCGCTGATCGCGTTTTACGAGCACCGCACGTTCGCCGCGGCGGTACTGCTCGGCATCAATCCGTTCGACCAGTGGGGGGTGGAACTCGGCAAGGAGATGGCCCGCGCCGCCTTGAACAGCAGCGCGGGCGAAGGATTTGACGCCTCGAGCCAGGCCTTGCTGGCGCGGCTGCTCTAGGCGCCCGCTGCGACCAGCGCCTGTTCGATATCGGCGATGATGTCGTCGATGTGTTCGAGGCCGATCGACAGGCGCACGTAGCCGGGGGAGACACCGGTGGCGATCTGGTCGGCTTCCGAAAGCTGCGAGTGCGTCGTCGAGGCCGGGTGGATCGCGAGGCTGCGCGCGTCGCCGATGTTGGCGACATGATAGAGCAACTTGAGGTTGTCGATGAACGCGCGTCCAGCGTCGCGGCCGCCCTCGAGTTCGAAGCCGAGCAGGCCGCCGTAGCCGCCTTTCAGATACTTGTCGGCGCGGGCGCGGGCTTCGCTGTCCTGAGCCGAAGGGTGAATAACCTTGGTTATCCCCTTCCGTTTCTTGAGATAATCGACGACTGCCTGCGTGTTCGACGAATGGCGCGGCATCCGGAGCGGCAGGGTTTCGAGGCCCTGCAGGATGTGGAACGCGTTCGTCGGCGAGAGCGCGGCGCCGAGATCGCGCAGCAACACGGTGCGGGCACGCAGGATGTAGGCGATGGGGCCGAGCGGCTTCACCGCCTGCGTCCAGACGGCGCCGTGGTAGCTCGCGTCGGGCGTGTTGAGCGTGGGGCTGCGCTCCGGCTTCGCTTCCCAATCGAATGTGCCGCTATCGACGATAAGCCCGCCGATCGAGGTGCCGTGGCCGCCGATATATTTGGTCGCCGAATAGACGACGATCGCGGCGCCGTGATCGAACGGACGCGCAAGCAGCGGTGCGGCGGTGTTGTCGACGATGAGCGGAATGCCGAGCGCGCGGCCAAGCGCGGCGACCTCGCCGATCGGGAACACGCGCAGCTTCGGGTTCGGAAGCGTTTCCGCGTACCATGCGCGGGTGCGGTCGTCGCTGGCGCGCACGAATGCCTGCGGGTCCGCCGGGTCGACGAAGCGCACTTCGATGCCCTGATCCTTCAGCGTGTTCGCAAACAGGTTCCACGTCCCGCCGTAAAGGTCCGTGGAGCTGACGACATTGTCGCCCGCACGCGCGAGGTTCTGGATCGCGAACGCCGAGGCGGCTTGACCCGACGCGACCGCGAGCGCGGCCACGCCGCCCTCGAGTGCGGCGATCCGCTGCTCGAGGATGTCGGTGGTGGGGTTCATGATGCGCGTGTAGATGTTGCCGAGTTCGGAGAGCGCGAACAGGTTCGCCGCGTGCTCGGTGTTTTTGAACTGGTACGAGGTCGTCTGGTAGATGGGGGGTGCCACCGCGCCCGTTGTCGGGTCCGCGCGCCAGCCGGCGTGGAGCGCCAGCGTTTCGGGGTGCAGGCTGTTGGTCACGAGTGATCCTCCTGTTTGTTTGTTTTCTCTTTAGTCGTCCGGACCGCGAGAAGCCAAGAGCCGGTACGTGCGGCGCCTTGGCAAACCGAAGCGAAAGCCCTTAGAAAATCAGCATGAATCGCGCTGCGGCGAACATCATGGGCCTTTACGAGCGACACGCTGCTGCGTGGACAGCCGCAAGAAAAGCCGCGCCCGTTCTGGAAATGGCATGGCTGGAGCGTTTCGAAGCCGCGCTTCCCGTTCGGTCGCATGTTCTGGACATAGGCTGTGGTTCGGGTGAACCGATCGCCCGCTTTTTGCGGGCTCGGCATCACGAAGTGACGGGCGTCGACAGCTCCAAAACGATGATCGACATGTTCCTGAAAGCTTGCCCTGATGCGGAAACCATCGTTGCCGACATGCGATGCCTTTCGCTCGGGCGGCGCTTTGGCGGTCTCATCGCGTGGGACAGCTTCTTCCATCTGCCGCCCGATGGCCAGCGGCATATGTTTGGCGTTTTCGGTGCCCATGCTTTGCCTGGGGCGATGCTGATGTTTACCAGCGGCCCGGCGGCGGGCGAGGCGATAGGGAAGCTTGAAGGCGAGGATCTCTATCACGCAAGCCTTGGCGGACCCGAGTATCGCCAATTGCTTGACCTCGCCGGTTTCGATGTGGTCGCGCAGGTCAACGAGGATCCGGGCTGCGGCGGGCGCACCGTGTGGCTGGCGAAGCAGCGTTAGGCTGCTTCATTCAGGTTGGTAAATCTGGGGCGGAAACAGCCTCGTGCCTTGCTGCGATGCAGCAGGTGCTGTAAGGGCGCGCGCGACCCTTTAATCTCGAATTTGAAAGACACCCCCTACGATGGGACTTCGTAACGTGGCGATCATCGCCCACGTCGATCACGGCAAGACGACTCTTGTCGACCAGCTTTTCCGCCAATCGGGCACGTTCCGCGAGAACCAGCGCGTCGAAGAACGCGCGATGGATTCGAACGACCTCGAAAAAGAGCGCGGCATCACCATTCTTGCCAAGTGCACCTCGGTCGAGTGGGCGCACGGCGGCGACACGACGCGCATCAACATCGTCGACACGCCCGGCCACGCCGACTTCGGCGGCGAGGTGGAGCGAATCCTCTCGATGGTGGACGGCGTGATCCTGCTTGTCGACGCCGCCGAGGGGCCGATGCCGCAGACGAAGTTCGTCACCGGCAAGGCGCTGGCGCTCGGGCTTCGCCCGATCGTCGTCGTCAACAAGGTGGACCGTTCCGACGCGCGGGCCGACGAAGTGCTCGACGAGGTGTTCGAGTTGTTCATGGCGCTCGACGCGAGCGACGAGCAGCTCGATTTCCCGGCGCTGTTCGCCAGCGGCCGCGGCGGCTACGCCGGACTTTCGGCGGACGTGCGCTCGGGCGACCTGACGCCGCTGTTCCAGAAGATCGTGGAGCACGTGCCCGCGCCGAACACCGACGCGAACGGACCGTTCAAGATGCTCGCGACGCTGCTCGACCGCGACAACTTCCTCGGCCGTATCCTCACGGGCCGCATCGCGAGCGGCAAGCTTTCGGCGAACATGCCGATCCGTGCGCTCGATGCCACCGGCAAGGTCGTCGAAGAGGGTCGCGCCAGCAAGGTGTTCGCGTTCCGCGGGCTTGAGCGCGTGCCGGTGGAAACCGCCGAGGCGGGCGACATCGTCGCCATCGCCGGGCTTTCCGCTGCAACCGTCGCCAACACGATCGCCGAACTGACGGTAACCGAGCCGCTCGATTCGCAGCCGATCGATCCGCCGACGCTCGCCATGACATTCGCCGTCAACGACAGCCCGTTCGCGGGCCGCGAAGGCAGCAAGGTGACGAGCCGCATGATCCGCGACCGTCTGCTGCGCGAAGCCGAGGGCAACGTCGCCATCCGCGTGACCGAGAGCGCCGACAAGGACAGCTTCGAGGTGGCCGGGCGCGGCGAACTTCAGCTTGGCGTGCTTATCGAGACGATGCGCCGCGAAGGCTTCGAACTCGGCATCTCGCGCCCCCGCGTGCTGTTCCGCGACGGCCCAGGTGGCCGCGAGGAGCCCTATGAGACGGTCGTAATCGACGTCGACGAGGAGCATTCCGGTACGGTGGTCGAGAAGATGGCGCATCGGAAGGGCGAGATGACCGACATGCGCCCTTCGGGCGGCGGCAAGACGCGTCTGACCTTCATCGCGCCTTCGCGCGGCCTTATCGGCTATCACGGCGAATTCCTGTCCGACACGCGCGGCACGGGCATCATGAACCGGCTGTTCGACAGCTATGGCCCGCACAAGGGAGCGATTTCGGGACGCCAGAACGGCGTGCTGATCTCGATGGAGCAGGGCGAGGCAGTCGCCTATGCACTGAACGCGCTGGAAGACCGCGGCATCCTGTTCATCTCGCCCGGCGAGCCGCTGTATCAGGGCATGGTGATCGGCGAGAACGCGAAGCCGCAGGATCTTGAGGTCAACCCGCTGAAATCGAAGCAGCTGACCAACTTCCGCGCATCGGGCAAGGACGACGCCATCCGCCTGACGCCGCCGAAGCGCATGACGCTGGAGCAGGCGATCGCCTACATCGACGACGACGAGCTGGTGGAAGTGACGCCGAAGTCGATCCGCATCCGCAAGCGCTTCCTCGATCCGCACGAGCGCAAGCGGGAATCGCGCAAGGCTGCTGCCTGAACGAACTGAACGGCGGCTAGGCTCTAGCCGCCGTCCGCCAGTTGCGTGAAGGTGATGCCGCGGACGCGCTCCGTGCCGAGCGTGAAGCTCATGCGGTCGTCGGAGAATTTGAGCGTCATGCCGTCGCCGCGGTAGATCCCGTCGGGTGAGAGCGTGAAGGTCAGCGGTGCGCCCTTTTCTGCGTAAGGCGAGGTGATCGCTACCGTCAGTGACGGGCCTTTGGTGCTGATATCGTAGGTCGCCTGAAGCTCGTCCGAATGATAGCGGCCGCCCGGCGGCGGTGTGTTGGGCTCAAGAATCTTGCCTTCGATGAGTTCGAGGACGGCATCGGCCTTCTCGACCGGATCCCAGTCGCTTCGATTGCAAAACACCGCGATGCCGAGGCGGCGGTCCGGCAGGCGCTGGTACTGGTTGCGGAAGGCTTCCGCGCCGCCGCTGTGCTGGACGAAAGTCAATCCGCGCCGCTCGCCGACCATGAGGCCGCCCGCATAGGCCTGTCGGCTCGGCTTGCGGACGGCAGGTTCGCCGTTCGTGAAGCGGCCGGGTTCGAGCATGATTGCGCTGACGGCGGGGGTCCAGACCTTGTGGCCGATCTCGATATCGTACTCGTAGCGCGCGAGGTCGTTGATCGTCGTCATCAGCCCGCCCGAGCCGCTGATGAGTGG
>JAEULI010000016.1 GCA_016793845.1 Sphingosinicella sp. | reverse complement strand
AATCGCGGCGACAGCGTGCTGCGCGGCGAGCGGCTGGTCATCGACCTTGAAAACGGCCGTTCGACGCTCGACGGCTCTGCAAGCTCGACCGACGGCGGACCCCGCGTCACCGGCCGTTTCGTGGTGCCCCCGCGCAATACGCAGTAACCGCCCGCGCGATCCTTTTTATGCTGTTTGGTCCCGTTCGGCTTGCATTGCCGAAACCGACCATGCACAAATTGCGCCAACTGGGCACCCAGGCAGCTGGTTCCTGCATTTGTCGTTAAGTATTCGTGAGGTAGAAAGCCCGCCATGAGCGAAGTCATGACGATGGAGGACGAGACTCCCGCGGTCGACACCGAACGCGGTCTCGCTGTCGTGTCCATCGGCAAGCGCTATGACAAGCGCGTCGTGCTGCGCGACGTGTCGCTCGGCGTGCGCCGGGGCGAGGTCGTCGGGCTCCTCGGGCCGAACGGCGCGGGCAAGACCACGTGCTTCTATTCGATCATGGGCCTCGTGATGCCCGATTCGGGGCGCATCCTCCTCGACGGCATCGATATCACCGGCCTCCCCATGTACCGCCGCGCCGCGCTCGGCGTCGGCTACCTGCCGCAGGAAACCTCGATTTTCCGCGGCATGACCGTCGAAGACAATATCCGCGCCGTGCTCGAAGTCGCGGAGCCGGACCCGGCGGCGCGCGAGGCACGGCTCGATCAGCTGCTCGGCGAATTCTCGATCGCGCGGCTCCGCAAGGCCCCTGCCATGTCGCTGTCGGGCGGTGAGCGCCGCCGTTGCGAGATCGCCCGCGCGCTCGCCGCGAACCCCTCGATCATGCTCCTCGACGAGCCGTTCGCGGGCATCGACCCCATCTCGATCGCCGATATCCGCAACCTCGTCGGCCATCTGAAGGACCGCAACATCGGCGTCCTCATCACCGATCACAATGTCCGCGAAACGCTGGAGATCGTGGACCGCGCCTGCATCATCTACGACGGCCGCGTGCTCTTCGAAGGCACGCCCGAGGCGCTCGTCGCCGACGAGACGGTGCGCAAGGTCTACCTCGGCGAGAGTTTCAGCCTCTAGCGTATGGCGATCGGTCCGCGTCTTGATCTGAGACACTCGCAGCAGCTGGTGATGACCCCCCAGCTGCAGCAGGCGATCAAGCTGCTGGCGCTGTCGAACCTCGAGCTCGAAAGCTACATCAACGGCGAACTCGAACGGAACCCGTTGCTCGAAGCGGCGGGCGAGGCGCCCGCCGAGCCCTCCGAAGCGCCCGAAATCGCCTCCGACGACTGGTCGGTTCCCGATCCCGCTGGCTCGGACCAGCTCATCGCGGCGGGCGGCGGCGATGCCGATGCGCCGCTCGACGTCGATCACAGCGCCGAGACCTTCCACCACGACTGCGCAAGCGACATGCCCGCCCCCGGCACCGGCGGCCTCGACGGCAGCCTCAGCGTCGCCGGCCCCACCGTCGCGGGCGCAGGCGGCGGCGAGGACAGCGAAGGCTTCGACGCCACGCTCGCCGCAGAGCTCTCGCTCCACGACACGCTCCTCGCCCAGCTCGCCGGCATGGACGACGTGCAGCAGATCATCGCCCGCCACATCATCGATCTCATCGACGAGAGCGGCTATTTCACCGGCGACCTCAATGAGATCGGCGCGCGCCTGCAGGTGCCCACCGCCCACGTCGAGGCCGTGCTGAAGATCATCCAGACCTTCGAGCCGACCGGCGTCGGCGCGCGCTCGCTCGGCGAGTGCCTCGCGCTGCAGGCGATGGAGGCGGACCGCCACGATCCCGCGATGGCGATGCTGCTTTCGAACCTCGACCTGCTCGCGCGCGGCGAGATGGCGACGCTGCGCCGCATCTGCGGCGTCGATGCCGAAGACCTCGCCGACATGATCGCCGAGCTGCGCGGCTACAACCCCAAGCCCGGCCTCATGTATGGCGGCGAGCCCCCGCAGCCGATCATGCCCGACATCTTCGTCGGGCGCACCGCGTCGGGCGGCTGGGCGGTCGAGATCAACGCCGCGACGCTCCCCCGCCTCCTCGTCAACCGCAGCTATTATGCGGAGCTTTCCGGCGCGGGCGGCAAGGCGGCGAAGAGCTTCCTGTCGGACTGCCTGCAATCGGCGAACTGGCTCATCAAGGCGCTCGACCAGCGCCAGCGCACGATCATCAAGGTCGCGACCGAGCTCGTCCGCCAGCAGGAGGCATTCTTCCTCCACGGCGTCCAGCACCTGAAACCGCTCAATCTCCGCGCCATCGCCGACGCCATCGGGATGCACGAATCGACCGTCAGCCGCGTCACCTCGAACAAATACCTCTCGTGCGAGCGCGGCCTCTTCGAACTGAAATACTTCTTCACCTCGGCGATTCAGGCGGCCGACGGGGGCGACGCCGTCTCGGCCGAGGCCGTGAAGACACGAATCCGCGAACTCATCGACGGCGAACGCGGCGGCAAGATCCTCTCCGACGACAAGCTCGTCGAACTCCTGAACACCGCCGGGTTCGACATCGCCCGCCGCACGGTCGCGAAATACCGCGAGGCGATGGGCATCGGCTCCTCGGTCGAACGCCGCCGCGCAGCGGCGATCCAGAGCGCCGCCGCTTAGTCTCTGAGAAGCTCGTTGATGCCCGTCTTGCTGCGTGTCTGCGCATCGACACGCTTCACGATCACCGCGCAGTAAAGCCCCGGCCCGCCGTCCGCACCCGGCAGCGTGCCCGGCACCACCACGGAGTACGCCGGCACCCGTCCGCGCGTCACCTCGCCGGTCGCACGGTCGACGATCTTGGTGGAGGCGCCGAGATAGACGCCCATCGAGAGCACGGCACCCTCTTCCACCACCACGCCCTCGGCGACTTCGCTGCGCGCGCCGATGAAGCAATTGTCCTCGATGATCACCGGCCCGGCCTGCAGCGGCTCCAGCACGCCACCGATCCCCACGCCGCCCGAAATGTGCACGCCCTTGCCGATCTGCGCGCAGCTTCCCACCGTCGCCCACGTATCGACCATCGTGCCCTCGCCCACATGGGCACCGATGTTGACGAAGCTCGGCATCAGCACCGCGCCCTTGGCGATGTAGGCGCCGCGCCGCGCGACCGCGCCGGGCACCACGCGGAAGCCCGCCGCGCGAAACTGCGCTTCGCCCCAGCCCGCGAACTTCGAAGGCACCTTGTCGAACGCCGGCGCCCCGCCCGCGCCGCCATCGACAATGGCGTTGTCGTTGAGGCGGAACGACAACAGCACCGCCTTCTTCAGCCACTGGTTGACGCGCCAATCGCCGTCCACCTTCTCGGCGACGCGGTACGTGCCCGCGTCCAGCCCCGCGATCGCGGCCTCCACGGCGTCGCGCACCGCGCCCGTCGTGGAAAGGCCGAGCCCGTCGCGCTCTTCCCAGGCCTGATCGATGATGGCGGCGAGATCGGTCATGCGTTTACCCCTTTTGTAATGGAATGAAGCCAGTCGCCGACATCGGCGATCCGGTGATCGATGCTGGTGTGATCGGCCTGATAGCTGCCGCTCTCGGCGCCGTTGTCCGCCCACACCGTGGTCATGCCCATCGCCTTCGCGGGCACGAGGTTCCGCGCCATGTCTTCAACGAACAAGGCACGTTCGGGCCGGATGCCGTGCGCCGCGCAAAAGCCGCGATAGGCGTTCGGATCGGGCTTCGGCCGATAGTCCATGGCGTGAATGTCATAGACCGCCTCGAACACGCTGCCGAGGCCGAGCCGGTCCAGCACCTTCTCAGCGTAAGCGGTATCGGCGTTGGTGAACACGAGCTTGCGTCCCGGCAGCTTCGCGAATGCGTCCGCCATGCGCCCGTCCGCCTCCAGCACGCCCATGTCGATGTCGTGCACGAAGCTCAGAAACTCGGCGGGCGCGACACCGTGCCCGTCCATCAGCCCGCGCAGCGTCGTGCCGTGGTCGTGGAAGAAGCGCTTCTGCACGCGCCGCGCCTCCACTGCGTCGCAGCCGATCAGGCGCATGATGAACGCGCCCATGCGCTCGTCGATCTGCGCGAAGAGGTTCGCGCGCGGCGGATAAAGCGTGTTGTCGAGATCGAAGATCCACGTCTCGATGTGGCCGAAGGCGTCCATGCCGGGGGTCATGGCTTCGACCGGCCGATTCCGCAAGCATTTGGTAATGCCTTTGCGCGACGATTCTGCCATCAGGGGCAAGACAGGAACCAGAGGGGCAGGCGAGTATGCGCCGACACGTCAGGACGCGATATCGCAGGCTTACCGCCGTTTCGACACTCTGCCTCGCCGCCTTCCTTGCCGCGTGCGGCGGAGGCGGCGGCACGCGCCCGGTGGCGCCGGGCACGGTCACGCCGCCCCCAACGCCGACCCCCACCCCGACACCAACGCCAAGCCCGGTGTACGATACGCTGGAATACAGCCGATCCAACGCTGCCGCCTCGGCAGGCGCGATCGCCGCCTATCAGGACGGCGCGACTGGCGCGGGCGTGAAGATCGCCGTGATCGACAGCGGCGTCGATATTCACAGTGCAGAGTTTGCAGGCCGCATTGATCCCGCGAGCCGCGATATCGCCGGCTCGCGCGGCGTCGACGACACCGACGGTCACGGCACTTCGGTTTCTGCCGTTGCGCTCGCCGCCAAGAACTACAGCGGCATCCACGGCCTCGCCTTCGACGCGACATTGATCGCGCTCCGCACGGATTCGCCCGGCTCCTGCGCCGACGAATGCTCGCATTCGGACAACAATATCGCCATCGCCATCGATACCGCCGTCGCGGCGGGCGCCCGCGTCATCAACATGTCTCTCGGCGGCGAAGGGCCCAATGCGCGCCTGCGCACGGCGATCGGGAACGCGACTGCCGCCGGTGTCATCGTCGTCATCTCGGCGGGCAACGACAGCCTCGCGAACCCCGATCCGTTCGCCCAGATCGCGAGCGATCCCGCCGCGCGCGGCCGTGTGATCATCGCCGGTTCGGTAAACGATACCGACGCGCTCTCCAGCTTCAGCAACCGGGCCGGCAGTTACGCCGCATATTATCTTGCCACACTTGGCGAACGCGTGCGCAGCTTCGACCATACCGGCACGGCATACCTGTTCAGCGGCACCTCTTATGCCGCCCCCGGCATCGCCGGCGCCGTCGCGCTGTTGGCGGACGCCTTCCCCAGCCTCTCGGCAGACCAGATCATCGACATCCTGTTCCGCAGCGCGCGCGATGCGGGCGCGGCAGGCGACGACGGCGTTTTCGGGCAGGGCATTCTCGATCTCTTTCGCGCCTTCTCGCCGATCGGCGGCACCGCGCTTCCGGGCAGCACCGTGCCCGTCACCGGCGACGCGGGTTCGCTCGCCGTGCTCGGCGGCGCGCTCGGCGACGGCGGCCACCTCACCGGCGCGCTTTCGGATGTCGTGGTTCTCGACAGCTACGGCCGCGCCTATGTTGCCGATCTCGGGGCGGGCGTCTCGCGCGCCGCCCCCGCGCCGCGCCTTGCCGCCGCGCTCCAGACCAACACCGAAGAGGCGCGCGATGCGCTCGGCGTCGCCGGCTACAGCCTGTCGTGGAACGCTGCCGTCAGCACGCGGCCATGGCTCGGCCTCGCGCAGTCGGGCGGCATCGATGCGCGCGCCGACGCGGATGCAAGCGTCACGCGCGGCTTCGTCACCGGCAGCGTCACACCGGGCACGGGCGTCGGCTTCGCCGCCGGATACGGCGCGGACGATCTTCTTGCGAGCATGGCGGGCACGCGTGCGCCCGGCTCGCGCTTCATCGCGAGCGGAGACGCGCTCCGCGACGACGGCGTTTCGATCGCGGGCACGCGCGCAGCGGCGGTCAGTCAGCGCATCGGCGGCTGGACCTTCGGCATGGCGGCGGGCACGGGCGAAACCCAGTCGCTGCGCCCCGGCAGCGCGTGGGACCGGCGCCGGAGCGGAGACGCCGTACAGCTTTTCGCCGCCAGCGCCTCGCGCCGCATCGGCACGTCGGACGTCAGCGTCACGTGGAGCCGCCTCGACGAGAGCGGCAGCATCCTTGGCGCCGAAGGCTCGGCAGCGCTTGGGCTGACCCGCGCCTCCAGCAATTTCCTCGGCCTCGATTGGGCGATGGATGCCGGGCACGGCTGGCGCATCGCGGCGCAGGCGCGCGGCGGGCTCACCCGTCTCGACGTCGCCTCGGGCGGCCTCATCTCCGGCGCGGATGCGCTGCGCAGCCTCGCCTTCGCGTTCGACGTGACGAAATCGGGGGTCGTCGCGCGCGGCGACGCGGTGTCGGTGCGAATCGCGCAGCCGCTCCGCGTCGAAGGCGGCGCTCTCCGGGCCGATATCCCGACGAGCTACGACTACGAGACGGAAACGGCGGGCTACACCCGCCGCACCTTCACACTCGCGCCCTCGGGCCGCGAGATCAGCGTGGAAGCCGCATGGTCGCTGCCTCTCGCCGGCCTCGGCCACCTCGACACGAACCTCTTCTGGCGCCGCGACCCCGGCCACATCGCCTCACTCGACGACGATATCGGCGCCGCCCTGCGCCTCAGAGCGCGGTTCTAAAGCCCGCCCCACCTACCCCGTCACCCCGGCGCAGACCGGGGCCCATAACCACGGTCTCATGGATACCGGCCTACGCCGGTATGACGAATGTATGGCAGGCTTTCATGATCTAACGCGCCGCCGAAACCCCATCGAGATGCCGCACGGCATCGTGCGCCAGCCGCACGACCTCGTCGTCGAACTCGGCCACGGTCGAAAGCGGCTTGCTGCACTCGGTGCAGACGATCCAGTCGCGTTCCGCCGGCCGGTCGGACACTGCAAAGTCCGTACCGCCGCAGTTTTCGCACTTCAGGCTGACTCTGATTCCGCCAGTCATGGCTGATCTCCCCGGTTATGCTTTTGTTGCAAAGCTATCGGGCTCACGCGCGAAGTCGAGTCGTCTTGTGTAAATTGATGCCCCCGAAAAGACAGAGGGCCGGCATCCTCGTGAGAATGCCGGCCCCAGCGCGCTTTTCGGGCCTGTTTCCGACAGGGGGGATCGGAAAACGGTGCCCCGCGCGCTCTCAACGAAGCTGATCGGACTGGGACGTGCCGATCAGCTGTCGCCGCGCTCCGCGCGACGTTCCGCGCGCCTCGCCTCGTGCGCCGCACGGCGCTCCTCGGGGCTCAGCGTACCATCCTTGTTCGTGTCGGCGGCGTCGAAGCGGGCAAGCGGCTTCGCCTTCGCTTCGGCGAGCGTGATGCGGCCATCCTTGTTGGCGTCCGCGCTTTCGAAGCCCTTCTCGCCGAAGCTGCCCCAGCCCATTCCGCCGTGGCCGCCGCGATGCATCATGCGGTGGCCCTTGCGGCCATCCTTGTCGCCGTCCTTGAACTTCATCCGCATCTCGCGGCGGTCCTTGCCGTCCGCCTGCGCGGTCTCGCGGTGCTCGGCCCACTTGGCCTTCATCCCGGCGTGGTGCGAATCCCACTCGCCGCGGCTGATCTGGCCGTTCTTGTCGGCGTCCATCGCGGTGAACATGCGCGTGCGCGCCTCGGCCATCTTCTTTTCACCCTCGGCGCGGCGGGCTTCCCCCTGCGCCTTGATCTCGGCTTCGGTAACGGCGCCGTCCTTGTTGGTGTCCGCCGCGGCAAAGCGTTCGGCGATCTTCTTCTCAAGGTCCGCGCGCGTTTCGGGGGCGCTCCAGCGCGCTGCCTTTTCGGGGGTTTGCGGGGCTGCGGTCTGGGCGATCGCAGGCAGCGCCATCAGCGCGGCGGCCGATGCTCCGATCATCAGGAATTTGGTCACTTCGGTACTCCGTTTCAGCATCTGATTACCTGCCTATACGCAGCCCATGCTGACTCTCCCTTGAATATGCCGTTCATCAATGCGAAGGGCGCGCGTACTCCCAAGTTTTCCGCGAAAGGTTCGGTTGGATGTCTGATATCAAGCGCGTGGTTCTGGCCTTCTCCGGCGGTCTCGACACCAGCGTGATCCTGAAATGGCTTCAGCAGACCTATGCCTGCGAGGTCGTGACCTTCACCGCCGATCTCGGCCAGGGCGAAGAGCTCGGACCGGCGCGCGCCAAGGCGGAGCTGATGGGCGTCAAGCCCGAGCACATCTTCATCGACGATCTCAAGGAAGAGTTCGTGAAGGACTATGTGTTCCCGATGATGCGCGCGAACGCGCTTTATGAAGGTCTCTACCTGCTCGGCACCTCGATCGCCCGGCCGCTGATCGCCAAGCGCCAGATCGAGATCGCCAAAATGGTCGGCGCGGACGCCGTCAGCCACGGCGCCACCGGCAAGGGCAACGATCAGGTCCGCTTCGAGCTCGGCTATTACGGCCTCAACCCGGACATCAAGGTGATCGCGCCGTGGCGCGAGTGGGATCTCACCAGCCGCACGCGCCTCATCGAGTTCGCCGAGGCGCACCAGATCCCGGTGTCGAAGGACAAGCGCGGCGAAGCGCCCTTCTCCACCGATGCGAACCTTCTTCACACCTCCTCTGAAGGCAAGGTGCTCGAAGACCCGTGGCAGGAAGTGCCCGACTACGTCTTCTCGCGCACCGTGAACCCGGAAGACGCGCCTGACACGCCGGAATACATCACCGTCGAGTTCGACGCAGGCGACGCGGTCGCCGTCAACGGCGAGGCCCTCTCCCCCGCGAACCTCCTCGCCAAGCTCAACGACTACGGCCGCACGCACGGTATCGGTCGCCTCGATCTCGTCGAGAACCGCTTCGTCGGCATGAAGTCGCGCGGCATGTACGAAACCCCCGGCGGCACCATCCTCCACACC
>JAEULI010000011.1 GCA_016793845.1 Sphingosinicella sp. | reverse complement strand
CGTAGCCCGCCACATCCTTCGCGACAGCGGCGAAGTCTTCACCGGCATTCACGCGCTTTGCGATCGTGTCGGCCTGCGCCTTGTCCTGCACCACCACCTGACGCAGCGTCCGCGTCTCGCTCGCGGCGAATTCGCTGGCGTGGCGCTTGTAGTAGTCGGCGAGCGCCGCGTCGGTCACCTTCACCGTCTTCGCGATCTCGGCGCTGTCGATCAGCGCGTAGGTGATGCGGCGGCGTTCCGGCACCGTGTAGTTGGCGATGTTCTTTTTGTAGAAGGCTTCAAGATCCGCGTCGCTGAGCGTCGGGACGGGGAAGGACTGCGCCGGGATCGCGCCGAGTTCGAGCGTGCGCTGCTCGAGCTGGAGCGCCGTAAAGGGCTCGGCGAGCTTGCGCGGCGTCATCGGGATCGAATCGACGAGGCCAAGCAACTGGCGGCGCACGACGTCGCCGCCGATTTCGCGGCGCACCATGTCTTCGGTCAGCCCCTGAGTGCCGATCGCCTGCCGGAACACATCCTCGGAGAAGCGCCCGTCGGGGCCGCGGAACGCGGCGATCGATGCGATTTCGGCATCCACCTGCCGCTTGCTCGGCCCAAGACCCAGCTTTTCGCCCATCGCGGTGAGTGCCTGCGAGCCGATCAGGCGTTCGAGCACGCCTTCCAACATGCCGCCGCGCACGGCCTGCGCCGCGGTGATGCCCGGCTGTTCCTGCCGGATCGTCGCGAGCTGCCGGTCGAACTGGCTGGAGAGCTGCGTGTCGGTGACATCCTCTCCCGCGACCTCGGCCACTGCGTTCGCCGCCGGGCCGCCGCCGAACGGATCACCGATACCGGTGACGATGAAGGCGACGAGCACCAGCCCGAGAAGGGCAAGGACGATCCAGGAAGAGAGGGCCTTGCGGAAGAAACTGATCATCGGGAGCCTTTGGTCTTTCGCGCGCGTTCAGCATTGAAAATAGCGCCCGGTTTATAGGTAGCTGCGGCAGGCGCGGCAAGCGCGCCCTTGGCTTGCCTGTGCGTGCGTTGCTAAGGCCTACCGCAAATGCACATGGAGAGTTTGATGGAAAAGCCGATGCTGGTTGCAGGCAACTGGAAAATGAACGGCCTGAAGGCCGCGCTTGTCGAGGTGGAAGCGATCGCGCGCGCGGCCGATTCCGCGCCTTCCCGCGTCGAAGTTGCCATCGCACCGCCGTTTACGCTTCTCGCCCTGGCAAGGGGCGCAGCGGCAGGCACGCGTTTGCAGCTCGGCGGGCAGGATTGCCACGCGAACCCCTCGGGCGCGCACACCGGCTGCACCGCCGCGCCGATGCTCGCCGATCTCGGCTGCGACTTCGTGATCGTCGGCCACAGCGAGCGCCGCACCGACAACGGCGAGACCGACGCGGTCGTGAAGCTGAAGGCCACTGCCGCGATCGTCGCGGGCCTGCGCGCGATCATCTGCGTCGGCGAAACGGAAGCCGAGCGTGACGCCGCGCGCCACCTCGACGTCGTCGCGGCGCAAATCGACGGCTCGCTTCCGGATGCGGACCCGGCAAGCGTCGTCATCGCCTATGAGCCCGTTTGGGCGATCGGTACGGGCCGCACGCCGCTCGCGGGCGATGTCGACGAGATGCACAATGCCATCCGCGCGCGCCTCGTCGCCCGCTACGGCGAAGACGGCCGCCGCATCCTCATCCTCTACGGCGGCTCGGTGAAGCCCTCGAACGCCGCCGAGCTGTTCGCGGTGCCCGAGGTCGGCGGTGCGCTCGTCGGCGGCGCCAGCCTCAAGGCCGCGGACTTCCTGCCCATCATCGCTGCGGCCTGACGCGTGCGCGCCGCAGCTTTCGCCGCCGTGATGCTGGTCTCCCTGCCGGCAGCGGCGGAGGTGCGGCTCGTGGTGCCGGAGGCGAATGCACCGCGCACCGGCACGTTCGAGGTGATCTTCCTCAACGACGGCGCAGAGGCCGCGAAGCTCGACGCACCGAAGACGATCACCTTGGCGGAGGGCGAGGCTGCACTGGAAGGCCCGGCGCCTGCCGAGATTACCCCCGGCGGCTTCGCGCGCGTCACCTACCGTCTCGCTTCCGTGCCGGCAGCCCCCGCGCCGCAGGTTGCTGTCGCGGCCTCCACGGCCACGCCACAGGAGGCTGAATCGACCGGCCTCGGCCGTTTCGAGACCTATGAGCCGATGTACGCGCTCGTCGGCGCAAACCCGTCGGACGCGAAGCTCCAGCTCAGCTTCCGCTACCGTCTCTTCGGCCACCAGCCGCGCGAGTTCACAACGGGAGACGGCAGCCGCGAATGGCGCGCGGGCCTCTATTTCGGATACACGCAGCGCATGTTCTGGGATCTCTCCCAAGAGTCGATCCCGATGTACGACATCACGTTCAGCCCGGAACTGTTCTTGCGCGCCGTCTCACCGGGCTCGACCAGTATCGGCGCGCCGATGCTCGGCATCCAGGCGGGTCTCCGTCACCAGTCGAACGGCGAGGATGGCGCGGATTCGCGCAGCTACAATACGCTCTACGTGGAGCCCTCGGTCGGTTTTGGCCTCGGCAACGGCTGGACGCTCACCGCCGCGCCGCGGCTCTGGGCCTATGTCGGCAGCAAGGAGGGCAACGAGCGCATCGCCCGCTATCGCGGCTACACGGGCCTGACGATCGACCTGAAACAGCAGGACGGCTTCGGCCTGCGCACCTTTCTACAAGGCAACCTTTCAGGCGGGCGCGGCAGCGCCGAGGTGGACATGAGCTATTCGCTGCGCCGCTGGACCGGGCTCAACCTCTATCTCTACAGCCAGCTCTACACCGGGTACGGCGAAGCGCTGATCGACTACGACGAGCGCAACACCCGCCTGCGCTTCGGCATCGGGATCGTCCGCTAGGGCCTTTCACCCACGATCCACCACACCCGGTGCGGAACCGCGAGCGGGTCTTCCGGAAAACGTGCGCGGAGCGCGGAGGCCAGAATCTCGTCGAAACGGGCGGTTGCTTCGGCGTCGAGGCTGGCCTTGATCCCGGCGCTGGCGCGGATGCGGCCGCGCCACGCTTCATGGCTGTAGGGCTGGGCGATATCGAAAGATCGGGTTTCAAGGCCCGTAAAGCCGGCGTTCACCATGTCGGCGGGCCAGTGCGGATAGACTCCTGTTCCGCCGGCGAGCGCCCATGCCGGATTCGCTTCCACGATCAGCTGCTCGGTTGCCTCGACAACGTTGCCCCGGAGCGGAAGCCAGTCGAAATGGCAAATGACCAGGTGTCCGCCGGGCTTCAGCACGCGGAAGGCTTCTGCAGCGGCACGCTCGCGTTCGAACCAGTGCCAGCACTGTCCGGCAGTGACGATGTCGAAGGTCTGGTCGGTAAACGCCAGCGTTTCGGCACGGCCTTCGCGGAAATCGACGGAAACGCCTTCGCGTCGGGCGATCTCGGCGCCTTCCTGCATCATCTCGGGTGAGGGATCGACACCGACGACGTCGAGCCCGCGCCGGGCAAGGCTGCGCGCGACTGTGCCCGTGCCTGTGCCGATATCGAGCGCTTTCAGTCCCGCCCGAAGCGCGACCTGTTCGGCGAGGCGGCTGAAGAACGCTTCCGGGAAACCGGCCCGGAACTTGCCGTAATCTGATGAAGCCTTGCCGAAATCGACGCTCGGGCCGAGCCTTGCGGCGGCCTCGATCATATCCTTGGGGTCCATATGGCCGGTATCCTGCATGGCGACGCCGCCACCCATCGCGCCGCCGTATGCAAAGGTCAATCGCGGCGCGCGGAGGCCGGAGCGCTTGAACTCGCGTCTCCGCGTCGTTATGTGGCCAGCAGAAATTCGCCAGAAACGATCGGTTCCGCATGTCCACCGCGCTGATGCACTTCGTCCTTGTCATCCACTCGCTGATCGCGATCGCGCTTGTCGCGGTGATTCTGCTGCAGCGTAGCGAGGGTGGGGCGCTTGGTATCGGCGGCGGCCCGGGCGGGCTGCTGACGGCGCGCGGCGCGGGCAATCTGCTCACCAAGTCAACCGGCATCCTTGCGGCGCTGTTCCTCGGCACAAGCATCCTGCTCGCCGTGATGGCGAGCCTCGCCAAGGCGCCGACCACGATCGACACCTCGCTCGTGCCGACGGCGGAAGCCCCTGCAGCGCCTGCCGACGGCCTGCCGACCGCGCTCCCCGGCAGCACGGTGCCTGCCAATGATGCGCTGCCGATGGCGCTCCCGGCTGCGCCCGCCAGCGACGACATTCCGACCGCGCAATAAAGTCATCCACAGAAAAAAGTCCCGCCGCTGCCCCGAATCGGGTGGCGGTCCATCCCTTTGCTCGCCTATAGGTTTTCTCCCATGGCGCGGTACATTTTCATCACCGGCGGCGTGGTTTCCTCGCTCGGAAAAGGTCTCATGGCGGCGAGCCTCGCCGCGCTCCTGCAGGCGCGCGGCTACACGGTGCGCATCCGCAAGTTCGACCCGTATCTGAACGTCGATCCGGGAACCATGTCGCCCTATCAGCACGGCGAGGTCTACGTCACCGACGACGGTGCGGAGACCGATCTCGATCTCGGCCACTACGAGCGGTTCACGGGCGTGCCCTCGCGCCAGTCCGACAACGTCACCTCGGGTCGCATCTACCAGCAGATCATCGCCAAGGAACGCCGCGGCGACTTCCTCGGCGCGACCGTGCAGGTGATCCCGCACGTCACGGATGCGATCAAGGCGTTCGCACTCGCCGACACCGAAGACCTCGATTTCGTGCTCTGCGAGATCGGCGGCACGGTCGGCGACATCGAATCGCTGCCGTTCATCGAGGCGATCCGCCAGCTTCGGAACGACATCGGCGCTGAAAACGTCTGTTTCGTCCACGTCACGCTGATCCCGTTCATCGCGGCGGCGGGCGAGCTGAAGACGAAGCCGACACAGCACAGCGTGCGCGAGCTCACCAGCCTCGGCATCCAGCCGCAGGTGCTCGTCTGCCGCTGCGAAAAGCCGGTGCCGGACAGCGACCGCGCGAAGATCGCGCTGTTCTGCAACGTCCGCAAGGAAGCCGTGATCCCGGCGCTCGACGCCAAGAGCATCTACGCCGTGCCGCTCCAGTACCATGCCGAGGGACTCGACCGCGAAGTGCTGCGCGCTTTCGGCATCGAGGCCGAGTCCTCGCCGAACCTGTCCCGCTGGGACGACATCATGGACCGGCTGAACAATCCGGAAGGCGAAGTCACCATCGGCGTCGTCGGCAAGTATGTGGGGCTCCAGGACGCGTACAAGTCGCTGCACGAGGCGCTCGTCCACGGCGGCATCGCGAACCGCGTCAAGGTCAACGTCAAGTGGCTGGACGCGGAGCTGTTCGAAGGGGAAGGGGCCGAGCCGCAGCTCCTCGAACCCATGCACGGCATCCTCGTCCCCGGCGGTTTCGGCGAGCGCGGCAGCGAGGGCAAGATCGCCAGCGTCGCCTTCGCGCGCGAGCGCGGCGTGCCGTTCTTCGGCATCTGCCTCGGGATGCAGATGGCGTGTATCGAAGGTGCGCGAAACCTTTCAGGCATCGCGGGTGCGTCGACCACCGAGTTCGGCCCCACGGACGAGCCTGTCGTCGGTCTCATCACCGAGTGGATGTCCGAAGAAGGCCTCCAGAAGCGTGAGGTGGGCGGCGACCTCGGCGGCACGATGCGCCTTGGCGCGTTCCCGGCGAAGCTCGGTGCGAACAGCGTCGTCGGCAGCGTCTACGGCGCCACCGACATCTCCGAACGCCACCGTCACCGCTACGAGGTGAACATCCACTACAAGGATGCGCTCGAAAAGGGCGGTCTCGTCTTCTCCGGCATGTCGCCGGACGGCGAGCTTCCCGAGATTGTCGAACGGCCCGAACATCCGTGGTTCATCGGCGTCCAGTTCCACCCGGAACTGAAATCCAAGCCGTTCGACCCGCATCCGCTGTTCGCCAGCTTCATCGCGGCCGCACTCAAGCAGAGCCGCCTCGTCTGATCCTGCACCCCATCCCCGCCGGGGATAGGGTGCAAACAGAAACCTAAATCGCCTGGCCGCCCGAAACCTCGATCCGCTGCGCGTTCACCCAGCGATTGTCCTCGGAAAGCAGGTTCGCGATCATCGGCCCGATATCGTCCGGCACGCCGACACGGCCGAGCGCGGTGATATCGGCGAGGCCCTTGTTGATCTCGGCGTTGTCGCGCACCGCGCCGCCGCCGAAATCGGTCTCGATCGCGCCCGGCGCCACGGTGTTGACCGCGATCCCACGCGCGCCGAGTTCCTTCGCCATGTAGAGCGTCAACACCTCGACCGCGCCTTTCATCGCCGCATAGGCCGCGTAGCCAGGGTAGGCGAAGCGCGTGAGGCCGCTCGAGATGTTCACGATCCGGCCGCCGTCGGCGATCAGCGGCAGCAGCGCCTGTGTGAGGAAGAACACGCCCTTCAGGTGCACGTTGACGAGACCGTCGAACTGCGCCTCGGTGGTCTCGGCGATCGGCGCGTATTCGCCGTGCCCGGCGTTGTTCACCAGATGATGGAACGTCTCCCGCTGCCACGTGCCGCGTAGCGCCGTACGCAGCCGGTCCGCGAAGCCAGCGAAGGCCGCGACATCGCCGGTGTCGAGCTGCAGCGCCACAGCCTTGCGGCCCATTGCCTGAATCTCCGCAACGGCGCGGTCCGCTTCGTCGCTGCGGCTGTGATAGGTGAGCACGACATCGCCGCCGCGGCGCGCGATGCTGAGCGCCGTATTGCGGCCAAGGCCGCGGCTGGAACCGGTTACGAGTGTGATCTTTGTCATGGCCATTCTCCTTGGGTTCGTGTTGCTTGATGTATAGGCGCCGCGCGCATCCCCGTGTTGCCGGAAGCTCGGAGTGTCTTGCCTGATCCTCCAAAGGAGATGCATTTCAGGTGGAAAGCGGCTATTGCGTCTCTCATGACCACGCTCCTCGAAGCTGTCCGGCGCCACGCGGACGCCCATGCCGACCCGCTCGGTTTCGCGCCGACTCCGATCCCCGGCCTGTTCGCCGTGCGCGCGACCACGCCGAGCGGACTCCTCCACGACGTCTACCGTCCGCTCGTCTGCCTTCTGGTGCAAGGCGGCAAGCAGGTCACGATGGGAACGCGGGCCTTCACTTTCTCCGCGGGGGATTCGCTGCTGGTGACGGCGGACGTGCCGACCGTCAGCCAGATCACGCGGGCGAGCCTTACCGCGCCTTACTATTCGCTGGTGCTGGAGTTGGACCTCGCGCTGATTGCAGAGCTCGCGGCGGAAATGAAGCCTGCGCTTGTTTCCGATACCGCGCCCGTGCGCGTCGATACGACGGACGGGGAGGTCGCCGACGCCGCGCTTCGTTTGATGCGGCTGCTGGATCGCCCACAAGCGCTGCCGGTGCTCCAGGCGCAGCTGCGGCGGGAGATGCACTATTGGTTGCTCGCCGGGCGACATGGGCCCGCCATCCGGCAACTCGGCTGGCCCGATGGCCACGCAAGGCGGATCGCACGCGCCGTTGCCGTGCTGCGCGAGGCGTACGCCGAGACCGTTCCCGTAGAGCGTCTGGCCGCTGCCGCCGGCATGAGCCCGTCGTCGTTCCATCATCATTTCAAGGCGATCACCTCACTCTCGCCGCTGCAATTCCAGAAGCAGCTGCGCCTCATCGAAGCGAAGCGGCTGATGCTTTCGGAAGGGCTGAACGCCGTGCACGTGGCATTCTCCGTCGGCTACGAGAGCGTGCCGCAGTTCACGCGCGAATATGCCCGCCTGTTCGGTCTGCCCCCGGTGCGAGACACGCGGGTTGCGCGTGAGAGCGCCCGCGCTGCCTGAAGCGCGCGAATACCTGCGCCTGCATTCGTGGTAACATTCGCGCGGACAGGGTGGGAGGATCGCGGCCATGGGGCGGTGGATCAAGCGGTTGGCGGCCGCGCTGGCGGTGCTTGTCGTGCTTGTTTTCGCGGCGGCGTGGCTCAGTCCATGGCCGGGCGTGCTCGTCATCCGGCAAATCTTCGATGCCGGCGCGCGCGCGGCATCGGCAAAGCTTGAAAAGCACTTGCCCGCGAACGTCCGCTCGCTGAACGACATCGCCTACGCACCGGGCGATCCCGATGCGAGGCTCGACATTCACCTACCTTCAAGCGGCAAGGGGCCGTTTCCCGTGATTCTCTGGATTCACGGCGGGGCATGGGTTTCGGGCGATAAGTCGGACCTCACCAACTACCTGAAGATCCTTGCCGCTAGAGGCTACGGCGTCGTCAACATCGGCTATTCGATCGCGCCCGGCGCGACCTATCCAACCCCGGTGCGGCAAGCGAATGCAGCGCTCGGCTTCGTGGTGCGGGAAGGGGCGCGGTATGGCCTCGATCCCACACGCATCGTACTGGCCGGCGATTCGGCGGGCGCGCAGCTTGCGGCGCAGCTCGCGGGTATCGTGACCTCAGCCGATTATGCGGATGCCGTCGGCATCACGCCTTCGCCGCTTCCCGCGCCGCTGCGCGGTGTGCTGCTCTATTGCGGGCCTTATGACGTCGGCAAGGTGAACTTCGACGGTCCCTTCGGCATTTTCCTGCATACGGTGGTGTGGGCGTACAGCGGCTCGCGGGATTTCCGCAGCGACCCGGCTTTTGTGCTGATGTCGGTTGCGCAGCACGTCACGCCCGCGTTCCCGCCTGCGTTCATCTCGGTCGGCAACGCCGATCCGCTGCGTCCGCAGTCCGTACAACTGGCGAAAGCGCTCCGTGCAAAAGGCGGCAAGGTGGAAACGCTGTTCTTTCCCGATGCCTACACGCCGCCGCTCGCGCACGAGTACCAATTCGATCTGGATACGGCGGCGGGACAGCTGGCTCTGCGGCGTTCGGCCGCGTGGCTCGGCGGCGTCATGCGCGATGCGCCGCCGCAACAGCCTGCCGAACAGGCGGATTCTCCGCGGGCGGCTGAAAGTGGCCACAAATGAAAAGCGCCCGGGTCGTTTCCGGCCCGGGCGCTCTCGTGACGAGTCATTTAACTCCCGCGAAGATTTGGGTCCTCTGTTCCCCCATCGGAGCCCAATCTTGCTAGCGCGCCGTCATTCGCTGCGTCGCGCGTCCTCCCCCAACCCTGGTGCCCTCCCACAGGCGATACCGGATCAGATGGCGAGAGTGTTACGGTGCGGGTGGGCATCCCGACAAGAGAGTGTCACGCCCCACGCACATTAATTTCCAGGGGTGTGGATATGATGCAACAATGCGGCTCGGTGCGGCTGCGTAACGGGCCACGGCAGGGGATCGCGGATTGGGCAGTTGCTTGCGCGGCCGCCCATGCTAGACAGCGCGCACTATGCGCCTTTCCCGTTATTTTCTTCCGCTCCTCAAGGAAACCCCCACCGACGCGCAGATCGTCAGCCATCAGCTGATGCTGCGGGCCGGTCTCGTGCGCCAGACCTCGGCCGGCATCTACGCCTGGCTGCCGGTCGGCCTCCGCGTGCTCGACAAGATCGCCGACGTCGTCCGCCGCGAGCAGGACCGCGCGGGCGCCATCGAGCTGCTGATGCCGACCATCCAGTCGGCGGACCTCTGGCGCCAGTCTGGGCGCTATGATGCCTATGGGCCGGAGATGCTCCGCTTCAAGGACCGGCACGAGCGCGAAATGCTCTACGGGCCGACCAACGAGGAGATGATCACGGCGCTGTTCCGCGATTCCGTGCGCAGCTACCGCGATCTGCCGCGCACGCTTTATCACATCCAGTGGAAGTTCCGCGACGAGGTGCGCCCCCGCTTCGGCGTGATGCGTGGCCGCGAGTTCCTGATGAAGGATGCCTACAGCTTCGATCTCGACGAGGCGGGCGGCAAGGTTTCGTACAACGCCATGTTCGAGGCGTATCTGCGCACGTTCGCGGCAATGGGGCTCAAGGCTGTGCCGGTGCGCGCGCCCACGGGGCCGATCGGTGGCGACATGAGCCACGAGTTCCACATCCTCGCCGAGACGGGCGAGAGTGAGATTTTCTACGATTCGGCGATCGAGGACGTTGACGTCACCGATCCCGAGGCCGTCTCCAAGCTCTCCTCGATCTACGCGATGGAAGCCGAAGAGCACGAGAAGGTGACGAACTGCCCGGTTCCGGCGGAGCGTCTGCTCAGCCGCCGCGGCATCGAGGTCGGACACATCTTCTTCTTCGGCACCAAATATTCGGCCGCGATGGGCCTCAGTGTGCAGGGGCAGGACGGCAAGCCGGTCACCCCGCAGATGGGCAGCTACGGCGTCGGCGTGTCGCGCCTCGTCGGTGCGGTGATCGAGGCGTGCCACGACGAGGACGGCATCATCTGGCCGGAGGCGATCGCGCCGTTCAAGGTCGGCCTCATCAACCTGCGGAGCGGCGATGCCGCCTGCGACGTGGCGGCGGACGATCTCTACGCAAAGCTCCAGCGCGCGGGCATCGAGACGCTTTACGACGACCGCGACGAGCGCGGTGGCGCCAAGTTCGCGGGCATGGACCTTATCGGTATCCCGTGGCAGCTCGTCGTCGGGCCGAAGGGCGTCAGCGCCGGTGTCGTCGAGCTCAAGCACCGCAAGACTGGCGAGCGCCACGAGCTTTCCGTCGAGGCCGCGCTGGAGAAGCTCGCGGGATGATCTCCCGCTACGAGCGCATGATCGCCCGGCGCTATCTGCTGCCGGGCCGGGGCGAGGGCTTCATCTTCCTCGTCGCATCGATCAGCCTCGTTGCCGTTGCGCTTGGCGTTGCCGCGCTCATCGCGGAGATGTCGGTGATGAACGGTTTCCGCGCCGAGCTTTTCGACCGCATCCTCGGCCTCAACGGCCACGCCGTCGTGCAGGGCTACGGCGGCCGCCTGCCGGACTGGCAGCCGCTGCTTGCGCAGGCGCGCGCAACGCCAGGCGTCGTCCAGGCCGAGCCGATCATCGAACAGCCGCTCATCGGCTCCTACAAGAGCCGCGCCGAGGGCGTCCTCCTGCGCGGTATGCAGATGGACGATATCCGGGGTCTCAAGCTCGTTGCCGACAATGTGAAGACCGGTCGCCTCGAAGACCTCGCGCTCGAAGGCAATTTCGTCGCGATCGGCGCCCGCCTTTCCGAATCGCTCGGCGCCGGGGTGGGGGATACGATCAGCCTGATCTCGCCCGATGGGCAGGTGACGCCCTTCGGAACGACGCCGCGCATCGTCCCCTATCAGATCGCTGCCGTATTCGAGGTCGGCATCTTCGATTACGACAAGGCCTTCGTGCTGATGCCGCTGGACCGTGCGCAGACGTTCCTGCGCATGGGCGACGACATCGGCATGATCACGCTGACGACGACCGATGCCGACCGCGCCGACCGCATCCTCCAGCCGCTCGTCCCAGCGCTTACCGGGCGCGGCATCATCATCGACTGGCGGCAGATGAACGGCGTGCTGTTCGAGGCGCTTTCGGTGGAGCGCACGGTGATGTTCGTCGTCGTCGGCTTCATCATCCTCGTCGCGGTGTTCAACATCCTCACCAGCCTCATCATGCTCGTGCGCGCCAAGACGCGCGACATCGCGATCCTGCGCACGATGGGTGCGAGCCGCGCGGCGATGATGCGCATCTTCGTCACCGTCGGCACGCTGATAGGGTCTGCGGGCATCCTGCTCGGCATGGCGCTCGGCTTCCTGTTCCTGCACTACAGGCAGAACATCGTGCTCGGCGTTTCCAAGATCACCGGCGTCGACCTCTGGGATCCACGCATCCGCTACCTCACCGAACTCCCCGCGAAGACCGACATGGTCGAGGTCACCGCCATCGTCACGCTGGCGCTGGTGCTGAGCTTCCTCGCGACGATCTATCCGGCGTGGAAGGCCGCGAGCACTGATCCCGTGCAGGTGCTGCGCTATGAGTGACGTGCTTGCCGTCAAAGGCCTCGCGCGCAGCTTCAGCCAGGGCGGCGCGGTGATCGAGGTCTTGCGCGGCGTCGATCTCAGCGTCGGACCCGGCGAGATCGTCGCGCTGCTCGGCCCGTCCGGCTCCGGCAAATCGACGATGCTGCAGGCGATCGGCCTCCTTGAAGGCGGTTTCGACGGTTCGATCGTCATCGACGGCCGCCCCGCCGAAAAGCTCTCCGCGCACGAACGCACCGAGGTGCGCCGCGACAAGCTCGGTTTCGTCTACCAGTTCCACCACCTGCTGCCGGACTTCAACGCGCTCGAAAACGTCGTGCTGCCGCAGCTCATCGCGGGCCGCGATCCGCGCGCGGCGGCGGACAAGGCGAAGTCGCTGCTCACCGATCTCGGCCTCGGCCAGCGCCTCGATCACCGACCTTCGCAGCTTTCGGGCGGCGAGCAGCAGCGCGTCGCGGTGGCCCGCGCGCTCGCGAACGAGCCCGTGCTGGTGCTCGCCGACGAGCCCACCGGCAATCTCGACGAGGCGACCGCGCAGCGCGTGCTCGCCGAGTTCCTGCGTGTCGTGCGCAGCCACAATTCCGCGGCGCTCATTGCCACGCACAACACGCAGCTCGCAAAGCAGATGGACCGGACGGTCGAGCTGCACGAGGGGCAACTGGTGGAAACGCGATGAACGCGTGGCAGGATCAGCCCCGCCTCGAAGGACAGCACGCCCGGCTTCTGCCGCTCGAACCGGCACATGCGGACAGCATCGCCGAGGTGTCGCGCGATGGCCGGCTCTGGGAATTGTTCTTCACGCGCGTGCCTTCGCCCGATGACGTGAAGGGCTGGCTCGATACGGCCCTCGCTGAAAAGGCGGCGGGGCGATCGATGCCGTTCGTGGTCGAGGCGGATGGGCGCATCGTCGGCGCCACGCGCTACCTGCGCATGAACGAAGCGCATCGCCGGCTCGAAATCGGCGCGACCTTCTATGCAGCGTCGGTGCAGCGTTCCCCGGTGAACACGGAATGCAAGCTGCTGCTGCTCGGCCACGCGTTCGAGGTGATGGGCTGCAACGTCGTCCAGATCCGCACGGACTGGCTGAACCGCGCCTCGCAGCGCGCGATCGAACGGCTCGGCGCCAAGCGGGACGGGGTATTGCGCAATCACCAGATCGCGGTGGACGGCCGCATCCGCGACATCGTCTGCTACAGCATCATCGCCACCGAATGGGCGGGCGTGAAGCAGAATCTCGAATTCCTGCTTTCCCGGCATCGGGAGCCTGCGCCACAATAGGCCATGCCCGAATCGCGTTTTGTCCATCTCCGCA
>JAEULI010000157.1 GCA_016793845.1 Sphingosinicella sp. | reverse complement strand
TCGCTGATCGAGGACGGGTGCAACGAGGTCATCGCGATCAAGGGGGGAATGCTGCTGACCGATCCGGGTCTGCTGCCCGGCTGACGGCGGAAACACAGAATTGAAATTGCGCGGCCGAACGGGTTTTCGGCCGACGGGGATGGTTTGTCCAAGGGGATGGAATGAAGCAGAACGCGATCATTGCTGGTGTCGGGATGACCCGCTTCGGCAAGCATCTGGACCGCAGCCTGTCCAGCCTCGCGCACGAGGCGATCGGCGAAGCGCTCAAGGATGCGAACGTCGAGGCGCGCGAGATCGAGGCGGCGTGGGCGGGAAACGCCGCCGCGCCGCTCGTTACCGGTCAGGCGTGCATCGCGGGCCAGGCAATTCTGCGTGGCATGGGCATCGGGCGCATTCCGGTCGTGAACGTGGAGAATGCCTGCGCGACAGCATCGACGGCGTTCCAGCAGGCATGCACGATGGTGACGCTGGGTGTTTACGACGTAGTGCTGGCGTTCGGCGTCGAGAAATTGTTCCACGAGGACAAGGCGAAGAGCTTCGCCGTGTTCCTTGGTGCCGTCGATGTCGAGAAGCCGGAAGAACTTTACGCCTATGTAGACGGTGACCGGCCCGCGAGCGACGAGCCGGGGCGGCAGCGTTCGCTGTTCATGGATATCTACGCCCGCATGGCGCGCGACTACAGTGCGCGGAGTGGTGCGACGGCGCGGCATTTCGCCGAGGTCTCCGCGAAGAATTCGCGGCACGGCAGCCTCAACCCGCGTGCGCAGTTTCGCGACGTGCTCGATGCCGATGCTGTGCTTGCCGCACCATTGATCTCGGCGCCGCTGACGCTGCCGATGTGCTCGCCGCTCGGCGACGGCGCTGCGGCTGCGGTGATCGTCTCGCCGAAGTTCGCGCGCGAACGCGGTATCGCCGATCCCGTGCAGGTGCGGAGTTCGCTGATCGCGAGCGCATTCGAGCCTGCACCGGGCGCGCCTGGCATCACCGAATGGGCGGCGGGAGAGGCCTATGCGATGGCGGGTATTGCGCCCGAAGATATCGACTGCGTGGAGCTTCACGACGCCACGTCGCCTGCCGAGCTGATGTACTACGAATACCTCGGGCTGTGTCCGCGCAATGAAGGTGTGGCGCTTCTCGAAAGCGGCGCGACGGCGCTTGGCGGGCGGGTGCCGGTGAACACTTCAGGAGGCCTCGTCCGCAAGGGGCATCCGATCGGCGCTACCGGTCTCGCACAGATTCATGAACTCACGGAGCAGCTTCGCGGACGCGCCGGGGCGCGGCAGGTCGAAGGTGCGCGGCTTGCGGTTGCCGAGAACGGTGGCGGCTTTCTTGGACGGGATGCGGCGGCGCTTGTGATGACGGTGCTTTCGCGGTGAACCACGCGCCCATCCCCAATCTGCGCACGCCCGTGCAGATGCTCCGCGACGGTGCGGAAACGCACGGCGGGGCGATGCTGACGTTTGTCGACATCCGGCCGGATGGGAGCTTCGCCGAGGAGACGCGCAGCTACCGTGAATTGCTGGGGAATGGCGCCCGCATCGCCGCGACGCTGGCAGGCGAGGGTATGAAGCCGGGCGACAGTTTTGCGCTCGTCATGCCCAATCATCCCGAGTTCGTGGATGCGATGATCGGCTCTGAGCTCGCCGCGACGATCTTCGTGCCGATCGACCCACGGACACGGGGTGCGCGGCTGGCGTTCATGCTGCGCTTCGCTGGGTGCCGGGGCGCCATCGTGGCGCCGGATGCGCTTCTGGCGCTTGCCGAGGTGATCGCCGAGGTGCCCGATCTCGATTGGGTTTGGGTGCTGGGCGATACGGCGCCGCCTTTGCCCGGCGTCCGGGTCGCCGCGCTATCGCAGGTGCTTGCCGGGGCAGGGGCGCTGCCGGCCGATCCCGGTGCCGATCTCGCGCGACCGATGCAGATGCTCTACACGTCGGGCACCACGGGCGATCCCAAGGCGATCCTTGCGCCTTATGGGCGCTATGCTGCGGTTTCCACCTTCGGACCGCTGCTTCAGGTGCGGAGCGACGACAAGCTCTATACGGGCCTTTCCTTTACGCACGCGAACGCGCAGCTCATCACGCTCGGTAATGCGCTTTCGATGCAGCTTCCGCTGGTCGTCAGCCGCCGCTTTTCGAAATCGCGGCTTTGGGACATTCTCGCGCGCTATGGCTGCACAGTGTTCAACCTGCTCGGCGGCATGGCGGTGGCGATCTTCGCGGAGCCGCCGTCGCCGCGCGACCGGCAGCACAAGGTGCGTATGGTGCTGAGCGCGGGGATGCCGCCCAGCATGTGGCGGGATTTCGAGGCGCGCTTCGGCGTGGAGGTGCTGGAGTTCTTTGGGGCGGCGGAAGGTGGGCTGACGATCAACCTGCCGGGCGCCGGGCCGATCGGCTCGATCGGCAAGCCGCCCGTGGGCACGATCTGCGCGATCCTTGATGAAGACGACCGAGACTGTGCGGCCGGTGTTCTGGGGGAGATGTGCTTTCGGCCCGAGGGGAGCGAGACGCCTGCGGTTGAATATTTCCGCAACCCCGAGGCATCGGCGGCGAAGACGCGGGGCGGCTGGTTCCGGACGGGCGACATCGGCTACAAGGACGCGGACGGGTGGGTGTTTTTCTCGCACCGCGCCGGAGATGCGATCCGCCGCAACGGGGATTTCGTGAACGCCGTGCAGATAGAGGCGGAGATCGCCGCGATGGAAGGCGTGGGCGACGTTCACGTCTACGGCGCGGCCATGGCGGAGAACGCGCCGGGCGAGAAAGAGGTCGTCGCGGCGATTGTGCCTGCAGGGGACTTCGACCCGCTCTCCGTGTTCGCGCACTGCCGGCAGCGGATCGGATCGGCGGCCATGCCCTCGCTGGTGCAGATCATCAGCGAAATTCCGAAGACGGCCTCTGAAAAGCCGCAGGCCCGGCATCTCATCACGATGCTCGGCGCACCGGATGCGGTAATCTTCGGGCCATCAGGACCCACAACAATCACTCTGGGGAGAGCGACGCAATGAGCGCACCTATCATCGTTTATGGCGCCAGTGGCTACACGGGCAAACTGATATCCTGGCATCTGGCGGAGGCGGGCATCCCGTTCATCGCCGCGGGCCGCGACCAGAAGCGGCTTGAAGAGCAGATGGCGCGCGTGCCTGAGCTCAAGGGCGCGAGCTTCGAATGCCGCGCGGTTTCGCACGATGCGGCGTCGCTCGCGAAGCTCTTCGCGGGTGCGAAAGTCGTCTACAATGTGACCGGCCCATTCATGCAGCTCGGCGATCCGGTGGTGCAGGCCTGCCTCGAAGCGGGCTGTCATTACCTCGACACCACGGGCGAGGCGGACTGGATGCGCCATGTTCGCGAAACCTACGGGGCGAAATTCGCCGCCAAGGGTCTGCTGCTGGCGCCCGCAACATCCTACATGTGGGCAGCGGGGAACATCGCTGCGGAAATCGCGCTCGAAACCCCCGGTGTCGACTCGCTCGATATCCTTTACCTCGCCGACTCTGCGACGAGCGTCGCCTCGACCAAATCGTTCCTGCGCATGTGCACGCGGACGCAATATTATATCGAGCACCGGAAGCTCGCCGCCTGGCCAATGGCGACGTCCTACCTCGTGAAGGCGCCGGATTCGCACCGGCTGTTCCGCGGCCTGCCGTGGTCGGGCGGCGGCGAGCCGGTGTGGTACGAAGGCGATGCTCGCGTCAGCAACTGCTCGACGCTCGTCGGCTTTCGCAGCCAGGCGATGTTCGATGCGGTGATCGCGACGCTCGAAAAGTTCGAGAAGGAATACAGCCACCTGCCCGATGCGGAGCAGGAACGTATCTGCAACGAGCTTGGCGGGCAATTGACGCAGGTGGAGCCCGACCGCGAGAACCCGGACGTCAACCGATCGGTGATCTCGTGCATCGGGCGCGGCAACACGTCCGGCGTATCGGTGATCCTGCGCGGCAACGCGCCGTACATCCAGACCGGTCTGCTCGCGGCGGAAGGATGCCGCCGCATCCTTCGCGGACAATTGCTCGCTGCCGGTTTCCAGTCTCCGGCGAAGGCTTTCGGCGCCCGCAATATTCTGAACGTGTGGGCGGAGCACGGGTATCACACGTGGGAGGCGCAGGCGACGTGAGCGCAGGGCGCGGCAACGCGCGGGGCTGAAGCCCCAAAAATCATTGCAGACGTTACGGCCCGCCGGATGGCTCCGGCGGAAACAGGTGAGTTTTGTCCGCACAAACGATCAGGGGAGGATCATATGGACAGGAAAATGCAAACGACGCGGCTGTCGCTGCTGCTGCTTTCGACGGCAATGGCCGCGCCCGCATTCGCACAGGACGCCGCGACCGAAGTTTCGGGTGGGCTCGAGGAGATCGTCGTTACCGCGCAGAAGCGCAGCCAGAACCTGCAGGACGTGCCGGTCGCCGTTTCGGCATTCACCGGTGATGATCTCGCGGCGCGCGGCGTTTCGGAAACGTCCGATCTGATGGGCACGATGCCGAACCTGCAGGTGACGACACCCTACGGCAAGACGCAGCCGAACTTCTCGCTGCGCGGTATCTCGGTGGCGAACGAGTTCACGGCCTCTACGGCCTCGCCGGTTGGTGTGTACGTGGACGAGGTCTACCAGAGCTTCCGCGCCAGCCACGGCCAGCAGCTTTACGACCTCGACCGCGTCGAAGTGCTGCGCGGCCCGCAGGGTACGCTTTATGGTCGCAACACTACGGGCGGCGCGATCAGCTTCTTCACGAAGCGCCCCGATCTCGACGGCATGGACGGCTATCTGACGCTCGGCTACGGCAACTACGACACCAAGACCGCCGAAGCCGCGTTCGAAGCGACACTGGTGCCAGATAGGCTCGGTATCCGCTTCGCCGGCACCCGATCCAAGGGCGACGGGTTCATGTTCAACCCGATCCAGGACCGCGACGTCGCCACCACGGATTCGATCGCGGGGCGCGTCACGGTGCGCTTCAAGCCGACTGATGCGCTCGACATCACCGTGAAGGCCTACGCCTCGAAGGACGATCCTTGGGCGGCGCTTGCCTATTCGCAGGGCCAGCTTAGCGGCGGGCGGGATGCGCTCGGCTATTCACGCTATGACCCGCAGGCGGCACTCGGCGGACGCCTGCTCAACCGGAACGAGGTGGCATCCGACACGGGGGGCAAATATTACAGCTCCTCAAAGGGCGTGGCGCTCACCATCGCTTACGATGTCAGCGACGAGCTGACGCTGACCTCGATCACCGGGTACGACAAGGGCAAGTATCGCAATTCGCCGTTCGACTGCGACGGATCGCCGAACGATCTCTGCTCGCTGCGGTACAATTCGAAGAGCGAGAACTTCAATCAGGATCTGCGCCTGACCTACAATGGCGACCGGATCAACGTGATCGGCGGCCTTTATTACGGCCGCGACAAGGTGGATACGCATAACGAGGTCGATTTCTTCGGCATCCTGCGTCCGATCCTGCTCGGCGCGGGCCTGCCCGGCACCTATAGCAATCCCGCGATCGCGACGCCGGATTCGATCGGCATCCTACCCGCGTTCGCGCTCGATCCGACGCTCGCGCCGACCGATCCGGGTTTCTGCGCGCCGGTGAACGTCAATCCCACCGGTTTCCTCGATGCGCGTTCGCTCGTTGCGCTGCTGACCGACATCGCCATCGACAACAGCGGTGGCGGCGGCTTCGGCGGGGCCTTCTCGGCGGCGTGCCGTGCGGCGGGCGCGCCGCCGTTCAGCCCCATCCTCGGCGATCAGTATTACACGATCACGCGGCCTTCGAAGGCGATCTATGGCGACGTGAGCTTCGACGTGACCGATCAGCTCAATATCAGCGTCGGCCTTCGCTACACGATGGACAAGGTGAAGTACTCGAACGGCCGCACGATCCTTTACGATCTTGCTGGAAACAATATCGTTGCGAGTACCATTCCATACAGCTTCCCCTACAATCCGAGCCTCGCTGCGGTGAGCCAGCGCGAGAAGGCGAACCGGCTGACCGGCCGCATCAACGTGAGCTACGATTTCACCGACGATATCATGGGCTATGTGAACTACAGCCGTGGCTATCGCAGCGGCAGTTTCAACGGCCTTGCCTATCAGGGCACCAATCAGGTTTATTATATCCAGCCCGAGAAGGTGAACGCATACGAAGGCGGCCTGAAGACGCGGCTGTTCGATCGCAGCGTGCAGCTCAATCTCGCGGGCTTCTATTACGATTATTCGAACCATCAGGTGACGCAGGTGATCGGCGCCACCACCTTCACGCGCAGTGCCAACGGGCGGCTCTACGGCGGCGAAGCGGAATTGGCGTGGCAGGCGCTCGACACGCTGCGCTTCGACGCGTCGCTCGGCCTGCTCAACAGCAAATACAAGGGCAACGTGCTCGACCCCACCAACCCGAGCAGCCCGACGCGCAACGTGAACGGTAACCCATTCCCGAACGCGCCGGAAATTACGTTCTCGGCAGGCTTCGACTGGGATGTCGCTGAAATCGGGAACGGCACGCTGACGCTGCGCGGCGACACGTCCTACATGGGCAAATATTATTTCGACCCTTTCAAGGACTACGGCCAATCGCCGTGCGATGCGCCGGCGCCCGGCTTCAACATCCTGCAGGCCGGCCCCGCCATCGCCTGCGGCAATCCCGGCTACTGGCTGTTCAACAGCCGCCTGACCTACGACATGGAAAACGTCTCGATCAGCGTGTGGGGCAAGAACCTCACCAACAAGTTCTACTACACATACGGGCTCAACATCGACGTGTTCGGCCTCGATTATCTGAACCGGGCATCGCCGCGTACCTACGGCGTCGAAGTCACGGCGCGGTTCTGAGGTGGAGACGATCATGCGGCGTTTCGAAGGCAAGGTCGTCGTCATCACCGGCGGGGCGCGGGGCATCGGCCTTGCCTCCGCCGAGCGGTTCGCGCGCGAGGGCGCGGTGGTCGTCATCACCGATGTGCTGAGCGGCGAGGTGGAGGCGCAGGCGGCGCGCCTTTCGGGCGAGGGCCTGGCCGTTGAGGCGGCCGTGCAGGATGTGACGCGCGAGGCGGACTGGGACCGGCTCGTCGCGGACGTGATCCATCGGCATGGCCGCCTCGATGTGCTGGTGAACAATGCCGGGATCGCGCGCATCGCTTCCATCGAGGAAAGCTCGCTCGCCGATTGGCGGCTCACCATGGCGGTGAACGTGGAGGGAGTATTCCTTGGCGCCAAGGCCGCGATCGGCGCGATGAAGGAGAGGGGCGGGGCGATCGTGAACATCGCCTCCATCGCAGGTAATGTCGGCGAGCCCTTGCTTGCCGCCTACAACGCCTCGAAGGGGGCGGTGAAGCTGCTCACGCGCAATGCGGCGCTGCACTGTGCGCGGCACGGCTATCCGATCCGCGTCAATTCCATGCACCCCGGCTACACCGATACGCTGCTGGTGTCGGACGCCATCGGCACGATGGAAGCCGAGGCGGGCGCGGCCTTCGCGGCGGAAACTCTGGCGCGCATTCCGATCGGGCGGTTCGCTGTCCCTGACGAAATTGCTGGGCCGATCCTGTTTCTCGCCAGCGACGATGCACGGTACATGACGGGAAGCGAACTCATCGTGGACGGAGGGTACACGGCGGCATGACCGAGCTTCGATACCGGCACCTTTATGACGCGGACATTGCGCTCACCGCGCCCATCACGATCGGCGCGACGCCGAACGGACAGCGCGCGATCTTCCCGGTAGGCGGTGGTACGATCAAAGGTGAGCGGCTGAACGGCCGGTTCATTCCGCCGGGAGGTGACTGGGCACTCGTGCGCAGCGACGGCTCGATCGCGCTCGATGTGCGGGCCACGGTGGAAACCGATGACGGCGCGTTTGTCTATCTCACCTATTCGGGGCGCATCGTCGCCGATCCGGCCCTGTTGCCTGCCGTGCTGGACGTGGCTGCGGCGGAGCCTGTCGATCCCGCCCGTTACTATTTCCGCACGCTCGTTCTCTTCGAAACCGGCAGTGCCGATTATGCTTGGCTGAACGGCGTCTGCGCGGTCGGGATCGGTAGCACGGGGAACGGCGGCGTGCAGTACCGCACCTACGAGATACTCTGAGGGGAGGGCATCATGGCGACGACGGCAATCGGCGGAGCGGAGGCGGCGCGGGAGCCTGTACCGGCATGGGCACGCTTCATGTTGTGGATTCACGCGAACCTGATCTTCGAGGCGAAGGGCAGCCCGCGTATCAAGGTCGCCACGGCGGTGAACCTGCACAAGATCTTTACCGTGTTCATCATCTTCGGGATGATGCGCGTAACGGACAATTTCAGTAACGCGGCGTGGGTCTATCTCGCGCTGCACGGGTGCTACGGCTATTGCTGGCTGATCAAGGATCTGGGTTTTCGCGACCACCAGCTCGACCGCACGACGGCGTGGTGGGGCGCGGTGAACATGTATGTGATGCTGGTCGCGTGGTACTGGCTGATCCCGTGGCTGTTCCTCTCGCGGCACATCGATCCGTCGGGGCCGCTGCTTGCCGCTGCGATTGCGCTCCATACGCTTGGCGTCGTCACGATGATCGCCGCCGACGGCCAGCGGCACTTTACGCTGAAGTATCGCTCGGGGCTCTTCACCGGCGGGCTTTATGCCTACACGCGCAACCCGAATTATCTCGGCGAGATCATGATCTATTCGGCCTATGCGCTGCTCGCACAGCACTGGATCGCGTGGGCGATCGTGATCTACGCGACCGTCTCCACCTTCCTGCCGCGCATGTATCAGAAGGATCACGCCATCTCGCGCCATCCCGGCTGGGCGGAGTACAAGGCGAAGACGGGGCTGCTGATCCCGTGGGGCCTGCTGAACGGCCGCGCGCTCGCCGACCGCCTTCGGAAATCATAGGAGTTTACCGCATGTTCAAGGCCATTGTTATCGACAAGACGGATGCCGGGCAGGCGGCGAGGATCGCGACGCTGGACGATGGCGATCTGCCCGTGGGCAACGTGACCGTTCGCGTGGAATACTCGACGGTGAACTTCAAGGATGGGCTCGCGATCACCGGCGCCATTCCGCTCATCCAGAGTTTCCCGATGGTGCCCGGCATTGACTTCGCGGGCGTCGTTGAAGCGAGCGACCATCCGGACTGGAAAGCGGGCGACCGCGTGGTGCTGAACGGCTGGGGCGTCGGCGAGCGGCACTGGGGCGGGCTTGCGGGCAAGGCGCGCGTGAACGGGGACTGGCTCGTCCGGCTGCCGGATGCCTTCACGACGCGGCAGGCCATGGCGATCGGTACGGCCGGGTACGCGGCGATGCTGTGCGTGCTTCGACTGGAAAAGCTCGGCGTGAGGCCGGGTGATGGCGAGATCATCGTGACGGGTGCGAGCGGCGGTGTTGGCAGTGTCGCCATCGCGGTGCTCTCGAAGCTCGGCTACCGCGTGGTTGCCTCCACGGGCAGACCCGAAGGCGCCGATTATCTGAAGGCGCTCGGCGCCGCTGAGATCATCGACCGGAATACGCTCACCGAACCGGGTGCGCCGATGCAGGCCGAACGCTGGGCCGGAGCGATCGACACGGTGGGCAGCCACACGCTCGTCAACGTCTGCGCGCAGACGCGCTACAGCGGTATTGTGGCTGCAACGGGTCTCGCGCAGGGCATCGACCTTCCGGCGACGCTCTATCCGTTCATCCTGCGCAACGTGACGCTCTCGGGTGTCGACAGCGTGATGGCGCCACGCGCGGACCGGGAGGAAGCGTGGCGCCGGCTCGCCCGCGACCTCGATCCCGCGAAACTCGAAAGCATGATCCGCGAGATCGCGCTGGAGGATGTCATTCCCTCGGCGGGCGACATCCTCCAGGGCAAGGTGCGCGGGCGGATCGTCGTTACCGTTTAAACGGCGCTTTCCTTGAGCATGTCGAGCGCGACGTCGACGATCATGTCTTCCTGACCGCCGACCATCTTGCGGCGGCCGAGCTCGACGAGGATCGCGCGCGTATCGAGGCCATACTCCGCCGCGGCCTTTTCGGCGTGGCGTAGGAAGCTTGAATAGACGCCTGCGTAGCCGAGCGTGAGCGTTTCGCGGTCGACGCGCACGGGGCGGTCCTGCAGCGGGCGGACGAGATCCTCCGCGGCGTCCATCAGCGCGTAGAGATCGCAGCCGTGGTTCCAGCCGTGAACGTCGGCGGCGGCGATGAACACTTCGAGCGGGGCGTTGCCCGCGCCCGCGCCCATGCCCGCGAGGCTCGCATCGACACGCACCGCGCCGTTCTGGACGGCGACGATCGAGTTCGCGACGCCGAGCGACAGGTTGTGGTGCGCGTGGACGCCGCGCTGCGTTTCCGGCTTCAGGACGCGGTCATAGGCCTGCAGGCGCGCGGCATACTGATCCATCGTCATGGCGCCGCCGCTGTCGGTGACGTAGACGCAGTGCGCGCCGTAGTCTTCCATCAGTTTGGCCTGCTTGGCGAGGGCTTCCGGCTCCGACATGTGGCTCATCATCAGGAAGCCCGAGACATCCATGCCGAGCCCGCGCGCATATTCGATGTGCTGCTTCGAAACGTCCGCCTCGGTGCAATGCGTCGCGACGCGGACCGACCGCACGCCGAGATCGTAGGCGTGCTTCAAATCGTGAATCGTGCCGATGCCGGGAAGGAGCAGCGTCGTCAGCACGCTGTACTCCAGCACCTCTGCGACGGCGGCGATCCAGTCCCAATCGGTGTGCGCGCCGAAGCCGTAGTTGAACGAGCCGCCCGAAAGCCCGTCTCCGTGCGCCACTTCGATCGCGTCCACCTTGGCGCTGTCGAGCGCCTTCGCGATCGTCTTCACGTGATCGAGACCATATTGGTGACGGATGGCGTGCATCCCGTCGCGCAGCGTGACGTCCTGAATGTAAAGCTTGGTCTTGCTGGGGTCGAAGCTCATGCGGCGATCCTTTCCGCGATCTTCTCGGCGGTCTTCAATGCTGCCGAGGTCATGATGTCGAGATTGCCCGCATAGGCGGGGAGGTAGTGGGCGGCGCCTTCCACTTCGAGGAAAACGCTGACCTTGAGGCCGGTGAACTCGCCGTCCATCTCCGGGATCCGTAATGGCCGGTTGGAGCCGATATGCTCGAACTGCACCTTCTGCTTCATGCGATAGCCCGGCACATATTTCTGCACTTCGGCGACCATCGCCTCGACGGAGGCTTCGATCGCGGCGGTGTCGCCGTCTTCCGCGAGGCAATAGACGGTGTCGCGCATGATGAGCGGCGGTTCGGCGGGGTTCAGAATGATGATCGCCTTGCCGCGCGTCGCGCCGCCGACCTCGACGATAGCGCGGCTCGTGGTTTCGGTGAACTCATCGATATTGGCGCGCGTGCCGGGGCCTGCGGACTTGGACGCGATGGAGGCGACGATTTCGCCGTAATGCACCTTCGCGACACGGTTCACGGCGTTCACGATCGGGATCGTCGCCTGGCCGCCGCACGTCACCATGTTGACGTTGCGCTCGTCGAGATTGGCGTCGCCGTTCACCGGCGGGATCGTGAATGGGCCGATCGCGGCGGGGGTGAGGTCGATCACGCGCTTGCCGTGGGCCTGCAGGATCTCGTTGTGCTTCGCGTGCGCGCCCGCCGAGGTCGCATCGAACACGATGGCGATATCGGCGAATTCCGGCATGGCGACGAGGCCGTCGATACCGCCCGCGGTGATCGGCACGCCGAGACGCTCGGCGCGCTTCAGCCCGTCCGATTCCGGATCGATGCCGACGAACGCGCCCATTTCCAGCGTATCCGACAGGCGCATCACTTTGATCATCAGGTCGGTGCCGATATTGCCCGAACCGATGATCGCGACCTTTACCTTCGCGCTCATGCGCCTTCCTTTCCGCAACTGAATGAGACGGTGCCGAGCCCGCCGATGGTGGCGCGCACGCTGTCGCCGGGCTGGATGGGGACCATAGGGCCGAGCGCGCCCGTGAGGATGATGTCGCCCGCACGCAGCGGCTCGCCGCGCGATGCGAGCGTCTGCGCGAGCCATGCGGCGGCGTTCAGCGGGTGGCCGAGGCAGGCACAGCCCGCGCCCAATGATACGAGCGCGCCGTTCACTTCGAGCGCCATGCCGCAGGTCCAGAGATCAAGACCGGCGAGGGGCTTGCGGGTTTCCGACAGGGCGAACATGGCCGAGGAGCCATTGTCGGCGACCGTGTCGGCGAAGGTGATCTTCCAGTCGGCGATGCGGCTGTCGACGATCTCGATGGCGGCGGCGACCTCCGCGACGGCCGCTTCGACATCGGCGCGCGTGATATCCGGCCCGGGAAGGTCGCTGCCGAGGATCAGGGCGACCTCCGCCTCGGCCTTGGGCTGGATCAGGCGCCCGGCCGGGATGACGCCGCCGTCGGCGACCTCCATGTCGTCGAACAGCACGCCGAAATCGGGCTGATCGACGCCCAGCTGTTGTTGCACGGCCTTTGCGGTCAATCCCACCTTGCGTCCGACGATGCGGCGGCCGGCGGCTTCCCAGAAGCGGGTGTTGATCGCCTGGACGGCATAGGCGCCGTCCACGTCGTTCGGTTCCAGCGCGTCGCGGAGCGGCTGGATCACCGATCCGACATAGGCATCGCGCAGCCGCGCGGCGGTGTTTTCCAAATCCCGGCCCAAGATCGGTTCTCCTGTTTTTCTCTGCCGACCATAAGCGCAAGCAGCAGTTGCGCACAGCGAGCCAAAGGCTCTAGTTCTCATCAGGTGAAAAAGGGAATGCCATCCGTCGCCGCGCTTGAGCGGGGCCTTGCGCTGCTCGCGGCCGTCGCGTGCGATGGGGCGCGGCGATCCGCGCTCGATATCGGGCAGGATCTCGGCCTGCCGATCGCCACCACGCACCGCCTCACCACGACGCTCGCGAAGGGCGGCTATCTGTACAGGGTACGGCGCGGCCATTTCGTGGCGGGTCCAGCGCTGCTCGCGGTCAGCGGTGCCGTCTCGGCGCATACCGCGGCTGCGGAGGCGGCGCGGCCCGTGCTCGCGCGGCTGGCGCAGCGCACGGGGCTGACGGCGCATCTCGGCCGCCTTGAAAGCAACATGGTGACGTACCTGATCAAGGAAGGCGACGAGACAGGC
>JAEULI010000153.1 GCA_016793845.1 Sphingosinicella sp. | reverse complement strand
AGCGTCCTTGATCCGACCGAAAATGCTCATGGGATTCCTCCTGTTCGCGCCGGGACCGGCGGATTACGGTTTCCGTCGATGATGCGCTGCGATCATGACAGATGCATATCAACGGCCCGGCACCTTGCCGGTTCCTGAATGGTGCATTGCGGAAGAATGATGGTGGGCGGTGACGGGCTCGAACCGCCGACCCTCTCGGTGTAAACGAGATGCTCTACCAACTGAGCTAACCGCCCTTATTCACTTGCGCGTGCTTTTGCCCAACGGCTAGGGACGCGGCAAGCCCTATATCAGCAAAAGGACAGGCCGTGACCGCAGATACACTGGTGATGACGCTCGCAACGGGCGACGTGAAAATCCGCCTTCGCCCGGATGTGGCGCCGGGCCATGTCGAACGCATACAGACGCTTGCCGATGAGGGCTTTTATGACGGCGTTGTGTTCCACCGCGTGATCCCCGGCTTCATGGCGCAGGGCGGCGATCCCACCGGCACGGGCATGGGCGGTTCCGACAAGCCCGATCTCAAGGCTGAATTCAACGACGTGCCGCACGTGCGCGGTGTTTGCTCGATGGCGCGCAGTGCCAATCCCAACTCGGGCAACAGCCAGTTCTTCATCTGCTTCGACGATGCGCGCTTCCTCGACCGTCAATACACGGTGTGGGGCGAGGTGATCGAGGGCATGGAGCACATCGACGCCCTGCCGAAGGGCGAACCGCCGCGCGAGCCCGGCAAGATCCTGAAGTTCCGCTCTGAAGCGTGAAGTTAAAAAAAAGGGCGTCCCCAAAGGACGCCCTTTTCGTTTATCGCGACCCGGAGCTAGCGGACGGCGCCGCGGCGGATCAGGTTCACGATCGCCAGCAGCACGACCGCACCCAGCAGCGACCATAGGATGGTCATCAGGTTGAGCGGTGCGTTCAGGATCGAGGCACCGCCGCCGAGCAGGAAGCCGGCGATCAGTGCGCCGACGACGCCCACGACAATGTTCAGGAAAAGGCCCTGCTGGGCATCGGTACGCATGATCATGCTGGCGACCCAGCCGATCAGACCACCGACGATAAGCACGAGAATGAGATTCATGGCGAACTCCCTCCATTGGCTCAGGCGAGAGCCTGAGCCAATAAAGCGAAGTAATCGCCGGATTGTTCCGTAGCCGCTCTCAGTTGAGGTCGCGGAAAGACGTCCCTTCGGCCGCCAGCTTCGTGAGAAGCGCGGCAGGCTTGAACGCCGCGCCGTGCACCTTCTCGTACTTTTCGAGGCCTTCGAGCACGGCCTTGAGGCCGACAGTATCCCCGTAGAACATCGGGCCGCCGCGGTAGACCGGGAAGCCGTAGCCGTAGATCCACGCGACATCGATGTCGGACGGACGCTGCGCGATGCCTTCTTCCAGGATTTTCGCCCCCTCGTTGATCATCGGATAGATGCAGCGTTCAAGGATTTCCGCGTCAGAAACCTGCCGACGTGCGATGCCGAGTTCGGCGGACTTCGCGAGGATGATTTCCTCGGCGACTTTCGAGGGCGTGCGGTTGCGCTTCTCGTCGTAGTCGTAGAAGCCGCTGCCGGTCTTCTGCCCGCGCTTGCCGGCTTCGCAGAGCCGGTCGCGCACGGTTTCGCCCTTGGAGGTCGCAGCGGACCAGCCGATATCAAGCCCGGCGAGATCGGCCATCTGGAACGGGCCCATCGGGAAGCCGAAGTCGTAGAGCACGCGGTCGACGTCCCACGGCATCGCGCCTTCGAGGATCAGCGCCTGCGCCTGATCCTGACGGGCGCGGAGCATACGGTTGCCGATGAAGCCGAAGCAGACACCGGCGACGACCGCCACCTTGCCGATCGTCTTGGCGAGCCCCATCGCGGTGGCGAGCACGTTGGGCGCCGTTTTCGCGCCGCGCACGACCTCGAGCAGCTTCATCACGTTCGCGGGTGAGAAGAAGTGGAGGCCGACGACGTCCTGCGGCCGCGACGTGGCCGAGGCGATCTCGTCGACGTCGAGGTACGAGGTGTTGCTGGCGAGGATCGCGCCGGGCTTCGCGATCCGGTCGAGCTTCGCAAAGATCTCCTTCTTGACGGCCATGTCCTCGAACACCGCCTCGATGATGAGGTCGCAGTCCTTCAACGCTTCGAGGTCGAGCACGGGGGTGAGGCGCCCCATGTTGGCTTCGACCGCTTCGGGCTTCAGGGCACCCTTGGCGGCGCTTGCTGCATAGTTCTTGCGCATGATGCCGACGCCGCGCTCGAGCGCTTCAGGGTTCGTTTCCACGATCGTGACCGGGATGCCTGCCGACAGGAAGTTCATGGAAATGCCGCCGCCCATCGTGCCCGCGCCGATCACGCCCACCGACTTCACGGAGCGCGGCGTGGTGCCTTCCGGCAGGTCCTTGATGCGCGCGGCTTGACGTTCGGCGAAGAAGATGTGGCGCTGCGCGGCGGACTGCGTGCCCGTCATCAGCTCCATGAACAGCTCGCGCTCGCGCTTCATGCCCTCTTCGAAAGGCAGGGTGACGGCGGCCTCGATGCACTTGATGTTGGCTTCGGGCGCGTCAAAGCCGCGGAACTTGCGGGCGTTCGCGGCGCGGAATTCGGCGAACAGCGCGGGCTCGGCAGTGACGCTGCGGTCGCGAATCTTCTTCAGCGGGCGATTTTCGGCGACGACCTTCTGCGCGAAGGCGATCGCGCCGCCGCGAAGATCAGCTTCATCGACGAGTTCGTCGACGAGGCCCGAATCGAGCGCTGCCTTCGCACCGATGGGGTTCCCGGACGTGACCATCTTGAGCGCGGCCTCGGCGCCGACGACGCGCGGCAGGCGCTGCGTGCCGCCCGCACCGGGAAGGAGTCCGAGCTTTACTTCGGGAAGGCCGAGCTTCGCGGACGGCACGGCGACGCGGTAATGCGCGCCGAGCGCGGTTTCGAGACCGCCGCCAAGTGCGGTGCCGTGGATCGCGGCGATCACGGGCTTCGTCGCGCTTTCGATCACATCGATCATCTGGTGCAGGCTGGTGCCGCGTGGCGGCTTGCCGAACTCGGTGATATCGGCGCCCGCGATGAACGTGCGGCCCGCGCAAATCAGCACGATCGCCTTCACTTCGGCGTCGGCCACAGCAGACGTCACGCCCTCCGCGATACCGTCGCGCACCGGCGCCGAGAGCGCGTTCACGGGCGGTGAATTCACCGTGATCACGGCGATTTCCCCGTCGCGGGAAAGGTCGACAACGTCGTTGATGGCAGTCATAGCGGCAGTCTCCATCCGATGGCCCGAATCGGCGATCACGCATAGTGACACCTGTGCGGAGAGTCACCCGCCTAGAGGAAGAGGAAGCGTGCACGGAACTTCACGAGAAAATGCGTCAAAATCGACGCTGGGCATGGTCGTCCTGCTGGGCGGCCTGACGGCGTTTGGTGCGCTCTCGATCGACATGTACCTGCCGGCGCTTCCTGTGATCGCTGCGGATTTCGGCGCGTCCGACGGTGTCGTCGAACGCTCGCTGGCGACTTTCCTTGCGGGCCTCGCACTCGGGCAGTTGTTCTACGGGCCGCTTTCGGACCGGATCGGGCGGCAGCCGCCGCTGATCGCGGGCATCGCCATTTATGTGCTGGCATCCGTGCTGTGCGTTTTCGCGACGTCTCCCAACATGCTTGCCGCACTGCGCTTCGGACAGGGGCTGGGCGCCTGCGCGGGTATGGTGATTTCGCGCGCCATCGTTCGCGATGTTTTCGATCATCAGGAATCGGCGCGTGTGTTCTCGCTCATCATGCTCGTGTTCGGGCTGGCGCCGGTGCTGGCGCCGCTGCTCGGCAGCTATCTGATGGTGCTGACGAGCTGGCGGGCAATTTTCGTCTTCATGACGCTGTTCGGTCTCCTGATGCTCTATGCCGTCCTGTTCCGTCTCGGCGAGACGCGCTCCGATGCGACCGAAGCGACAGCGCGGGGCGAGCATCCGATCGCCGCGCTGACGCTGCTGGCGACCAACCGCAAGCTGCTCGGCTATATGCTCGCGAGCGCCTGCAACAGCGCGTGCCTCTTCACCTATATCTCGGCCTCCCCGGCGCTCATAATGGGCACCCACGGCGTTTCGCCGACCGGTTTCGGTTGGCTTTTCGGGATCAACGCCCTCGGACTTGTGCTTGCCAGCCAGTTCAATCGCTTTGCGCTTGCGCGCTTCCGGGCCGACAGCATCCTTGCCGTTGCGAGTATCATCGCCGCCTTGTTCGGGTTCACGTTCCTCGTGTTTGCGCTTCTGGACGTCGGCGGGCTTCCGGTGGCGATGGTGATGCTGTTCGGCATTCTTTCCAGCTTCGGCTTCATGATGGGCAATGCGAGCGCGGGTGCGCTTAGCGTGGACCCGTCTCGGGCGGGCTCTATCAGCGCGCTGATGGGCGCTACCGGTTTCACGGTGGGCGGCCTTGCGATGACGATTGCCAGCCTGTTCGCGGACGGGACGGCGGTTCCCATGGCGGCGGTGATGTGCGTGTCGCTCACGATCGCTGCGGTGGCCTTTTTCGGGCTGACACGCGGCGCCGCAGCCGCCCGTGGATGACCGTTTTCATAGCTGACGCCGCGGTGATGTGGCGTCACAAATAGCCTCCGGACCAGAGGGAGGCGCGATATGGGCAAGCTCGCAGGCAAGACGGCGATCATCACGGGCGCGGCGAGCGGCATCGGCCGCGCCAGTGCACGGCTTTTCGCGGAGGAAGGCGCGCGCGTCTTCATCGCCGACCGCAGCGAGGCGGTTCGCGATGTCGCCGCCGAGATCGGGAACGCGGCCACGGCCTTCACTGGAGACGCTGGCGACAAGAGCTTCGTCGATGGCCTCGTGGCGGCGGCGACGGCGGACGGTCCGCTCGACATCGCCTTTGCCAACGCCGGCATTTCCGGCGGCTTCAACCGACTGCTCGAACTTGAGGTCAGCGAGTGGGAACAGGTGCTGCGCGTGAACCTGATCGGCGTGTTCCTGTTGGTGCAGGCCGCCGCGCGCGAGATGGTGAAGACGGGGAAGGGAGCAATCCTCTGCACGGCCTCGGTCGCGGGTATCCGATCGGGTGCGGGCGGCTCGCCGTACAGCGCGTCGAAGGCCGGCGTGATCAACTTCGTGCAGACGAGCGCCTACCAGCTTTCCGGCACGGGCATCCGCATCAACGCGATCTGCCCGGGCGTCATCGAAACCGGGATGACGCAACCGATGTTCGACATGGCGCGCGAACGCGGCACCGAAGGCAAGATCGGCCAGCTCAACCCGCTGAAACGCGCCGCGCAGCCGATCGAGGTCGCGCGGCTGGCGGCATTCCTCGTTTCGGACGAAGCGTCCTATGTGAACGGGCAGGCGGTTGCGGTCGACGGCGGATTGTCCGCCTCGCATCCGGTCATGCCCGGCAAAATCTGGTAAGTTCGCCCGGTCAGGCGTCGTCGACGGGGATGCCCGGCTGGTTCTTCGAGGTGCGGATGGTGAGCGACGTTTTCACGTGCTCGACGTTCGGCGCCGAGGTGAGATGCGCGGTCAGGAAGCGCTGGAACTCCTGAAGGTCGTGCGCGACGATTTTCAGGATGAAGTCGATCTCGCCGTTCAGCATGTGGCATTCGCGAACGGGCGGGAGCTGCGCGACGTGCTCCTCGAATGCGCGGAGGTCGTTCTCCGCCTGACTCTTGAGGCTGACCATCGCGAAGACCATGATGCTGTAGCCGAGCGCCTCCGGATTGAGGTCCGCATGGTAGCCGCGGATGATCCCGGCGGTTTCGAGCGCGCGGACACGGCGGAGCGTCGGAGGAGCGGTGAGTCCGGCGCGTGCGGCGAGATCGACATTGGTGAGGCGGCCTTCATCCTGAAGGCTTTTCAAAACGATCCGGTCGGTTTCGTCGATAATGTGTCGATTCGACGGCATTCGCCGCAACCTTTCAATGATTTCTTGTGAACGGTTATAATATAGTTGCGAAGAAGCGCAATTCGAACACGTCGTAAAGGCGGATTTAACCGGAAGACTTCAAAATTCGCGCCAAACGGGACACATTACGTTCCCGAAAGGACTGCGCGATTCCGCGATGCGCCACGACGATACGATAAGAACGGCCGTTGCGCTGGCGGAGCGGGATTCTCCCGACGCCCGCGCGGCTGCCTTTCGTCAGCTCATCGACCTGTCGCTCCAGCGCCGGGATTGCGCGGATGCGCGCCTGCGGCGGCGTGCGCTGCGGGCGCTGTCGCGGCTGAGCCGGGATGTACCCGAATCGCTCAGGAACGCGATGATCGACAAGGCGGCGCGCGCGGGTGCGCGGAGCCTGCATCTGCGCCTGTTCCGGGGCCATGTTTCGCACCACTACGACCGTATGCTGCAGGTCGCACGCCTCGACGAGCCGGAATGGTGGCGGCTGGCCAGGCGCGCGCCAAGGCACCTCCATGCCGGGATGCTCTCTCGCCGCGATCTGCCGGGGCCGGTGCGTGAGCTGCTTTCGGGCGGTGCGGGGCCTGCTGCCGGAGGTGGGGCCGAACGGCTGTTCGTGCCCGATGCCGCGATTGCCGTGACGCCCGCCGCAGTGGTCGACAAAGCCCGCTTCGCGCCCACGATGCCGCCCGCAGTGCTCGATGAACCGGCCGCCCCGGCGCTCGAATCGGGGCGCAGCCAGATAAAGGAACTGCTGGACCGGATTTCGGCATTTCGCTCGCGCGGGCACGAGCCTGAAGAGGGCGAAGCCCCGGGTGAAGCGGCCTTCGAACCGCGTGAAAGCCCGCCTGTCGAGGAGCTGGAACGCCGATGGACCTGGCGCTGCGACGAGCAGGGCGTTCTCATCGAAAGCCCGGCGACGCCGCCGCAGCTTGTCGGCCACTGGCTTGTCGAGTTCGATACGCCGGACGGCAGCGGGCAGGTGCGCCGCGCGGCGGAGCGCCGCGTGCCGTTCCGCGACGTGATCGTCACCTGCCAGCCGGAGCTTGGGCTTCCCGGCCGCTGGCGCATGTCCGGCCTGCCGCAGTTCGATCGCAAGACCGGGCGTTTCACGGGCTACTGGGGAAGCGCGATCGCGCTCGATCCGCCCGAGCGCATTGCCGTGGCGGCATCGCAGGCGGCGGGTCTCTTCGGCACCGGCGCGTCGAGTGAGGCGTTCGCGACGATGGCGCACGAGGTGCGTACGCCGCTCAACGCAATCATCGGCTTCGCGCAGCTGATCGAGGGTGAAATCCTCGGCGAGGCGGGGGCCGAATACCGATCGCAGGCGGGCAGTATCCTGAAGCAGGCTGAGAAGCTGCTGAGCGCGTTCGACGACCTTTCGGATGCCGCACGCATCGAACAGGGACGTTACCGGCCGGGACTCGGCACGTTCGACGCGGCCGCGAAGGCGCGTGAGGTGATCGCGCGCTACGAGGGGCTCGCCGGGGATCGCGGTGTGGCGCTGGTGCCCTTCGTGGCCGACAATATCCCCGCCGTCGCCTCCGATTCGTCGATTTTCGAGCGCGCGCTGGCGCGGTTGCTCACTGCCGCGGTGGCCTCTGCAGCGGCCGACGAATCGGTGCTGGTGATCGTGCAGGCCGAAGGCAGTGCGCTTCGCGTTGCGGTGACCCGGCCGCGCGCCACGCTCGGCAAGAGCGAGGACGAGCTGTTCGATCCTGCGGGCATCCCTCGCGGCGAGGATGCAGCGCCCATTCTGGGCGTTGGCTTCGGGCTCAAGCTTGTCGGCAGCCTTGCCGCGACCGTGAGCGGCACGTTCCGGCTGGCGCCGCACGTTTTCGAGCTTTCCATCCCGCTCGGGCAGCCGCCGCAGCGTCAGGATGAAGACGCAAGCGAGGCCTCGTAATTCGCGCATCCAGCGACTACATCTCCTGTCGACTTTTGGGCAGCAGGGATGAGGTGTGATGGGTGATACGAAGCAGGTTCGCGTTGCGGTGATTGGTTCGGGTCCGGCCGGATATACGGCCGGCGTCTATGCGGCGCGCGCAGCGCTCAATCCCGTCATCATCCGTGGCCTGCAGCCGGGTGGACAGCTCACCATCACCACGGATGTCGAGAATTGGCCGGGCGAATCGATGATCATGGGCCCCGACCTCATGGAGAAAATGGCCGCACAGGCGAAGCACGTGGGCGCAGAGATCGTCGACGACATTGTCTCCGACGTGGATTTCTCGCAGCGGCCGTTCCGGCTGACGCTCGATTCGGGGAATGTCTACCTCGCCGATACGGTCGTGATCGCGACCGGCGCGCAGGCGCGCTGGCTCGGGCTTGAGAGCGAGGGACGCTTCCGCGGCTTTGGCGTTTCGGCCTGCGCGACCTGCGACGGCTTCTTCTATCGCGGCAAGACCGTCGCGGTGGTCGGCGGCGGCAATACGGCCGTGGAGGAAGCGCTGTTCCTCACCAACTTCGCGCAGAAGGTGTATCTCATCCACCGCCGCGACGAACTGCGCGCGGACAAGACGAACCAGGCGCGCCTGCTCGCCAATCCGAAGGTCGAGGCTGTCTGGAACGCAGAGGTCGCCGAAGTGATCGGCGCCAGCGATCCGCTTGGCGTCACCGGCCTCAAGCTGCGCGGCACGAACGGCGGGTCCGACCGTACGCTCGATGTCGACGGCCTGTTCATCGCGATCGGTCACGATCCGGCGACGGCGCTGTTCAAGGGCAAGCTGAACATGGACGGGGAGGGCTATATCCTCACCGCGCCCGACAGCACCGCAACCTCCGTGCCCGGCGTGTTCGCGGCGGGCGACGTGAAGGACAAGGTGTTCCGTCAGGCCGTGACGGCCGCCGGCATGGGCTGCATGGCGGCGCTGGAGGCTGAGCGCTTCCTTGCGCACAATGAAGCCGGACTCGCGGAAGCGGCCGAGTAGCCGTGCTCGACTGGGAAAAGCTCAGGCTTTTTCATACGGTATCGGAAGCGGGCAGCTTCACCGAGGCTTCGCGCCGGCTTGGCATGAGCCAGCCGGCGCTGTCGCGCCAGATCGCATCGCTCGAGGAGACGCTCGGCGCCAAGCTGTTCCATCGCCACGCGCGCGGCCTCGCGATGACGCATGAGGGCGAGCAGCTTGCCGCCACCACTACCGAGATGTTCGAAAGCGTCGAACGCACGCGCCAGGCGATCGATCTTTCCAAAGACCGGCCGACCGGTGAGATTCGGCTGACGACGACCATGTCGTTCGGCTCGACGTGGCTGCCGACCATGCTTCCCGAATTTCTGGAGCGTTACCCGGATATCGAGATCAACATGGTGCTGGCGGACGACGATCTCGACCTTCAGAGGCGAGAAGCGGATGTCGCCATCCGGTTTCATCCCTCCACGCAGAACGATCTGGTGCAGCGGCAGCTCGCCGCGATCCGCTACCGCCTGTGCGGTTCGCCCGACTATTTCGCGCGCTACGGCGTGCCGCAAACGATCGCCGATCTCGATCACCACCGCATCATTGCCTTCGGCGAAACCGCGCCTTCGACGATTCGCGGCGTCAACTGGATTCAGGATGTCGGCCATCAAGGACCGCCGCGCCGTCCGGTGCTCGTCGTCAACAGTGTTTTCGGGATCCTGCAGGCGGTGGAAGCCGGTGTGGGCATTGCAGCATTGCCGAGCTATCTGATCCGGGCTTCCGGGCGTGTGAAGGTGATCCTGCCGGAGGTGCAGGGGCCTGTATTCCGAACCTATTTCGTTTATGTGCCTGAGCTTAGAAATGCTATAAGAATCAAGGTTTTACGTGATTTTCTCATCGAGAAGATGACCCCCGCGACGCTCGACATCGACGAGAGTTATGCGCTGGGCGCATAGCTGCATTGTGATTTGCGGCAGTGCACAATAGAGCCGGCTTTCCGTACATCACTCCCAACGCAGCAACACACCGCTGCAACGGAAATCGAAGGCCCGCTCCCCTCCCTCCCCGCGGGCCTCGGTAGACGGGTCCCCGGCTTCACCTCCCTCCCTCCCAAGAAGCCGGGGACCTAACCCTTTCCGAAACCTCCCCTTTTTGCAGCTTTACTTGCCGGAAACGTCCGAACGCTTATTGTCGGGACATGCTGGCCCCTTCGGACAATCAATACATCTCTTTCGGCCCGGAATTCGGCCAGCGCGTGCTCGTTTTCGTCGATACCGAAGAGGAGTTCGACTGGACGCAGCCGAAGAGCCGCGATTCGACATCGGTGAAATCGGTGAAGTCGCTGCGGAAGGTGCACAGCCTGATGCGCGGCTTCGACATCAAGCCCGCGTACATGGTCGACTATCCGGTGGCGACGACCCCCGAGAGCGTCGAGGTGCTGCGCGCGCTTTCCGAAAATGATGGCGCCACGATCGGTACGCAGCTGCATCCGTGGGTGAACCCGCCGTTCCTCGAACGTGTCGGCGGCCCGAACAGCTTTCCCGGCAACCTGCCGCGCGAGGTGGAGCGCGCCAAGATCAAAGCGCTGACCGAGGCCATCGACGAGAACTTCGGCGCGGCACCGATCGTTTACAGGGCAGGGCGCTATGGTGTGGGGCCGAACACCGAGGCGCTGCTCGATGAACTCGGCTACCGCATGGACGTGTCCGTTCGGCCTTATTTCGATTACAGCGACGAAGGCGGCCCCAGTTTCCGCAACATCCGCCCGCAGCTTTACTGGACAGGGCCGGAACGCCGACTTCTCGAACTGCCGCTCACCTCCACCTTCACCGGCGGTCTGCGCGTGTTCGGCGAGCGCGCGTTTGAACTTGCAACGCGCGTACCGCGCCTGAACGGTCTCCTCTCGCGCACGTCGCTGCTCGGCCGCGTGGCGCTGACGCCCGAAGGCATACCGCTCGACGAGGCGATCCAGGCGATCGAACTGCTCGTCGAGGCCGGAACGCAGATCTTCTCCATCTCCTTCCATTCGCCTTCCGTCGAGCCGGGCCACACGCCCTATGTGCGCGATGCGCGCGACCTCGCCGATTTCTATGCCTGGTGGGACGGCGTGCTGACGACTTTGACACGCGCCGGCGTGAAACCCGCCAGCGTCGAGGAGGTCGTCGCCGCGGCCCATGCCCAGCGTGACGGGAAGGCCGCCACTCTTGCGGAGCACGCCCTGAGCGTCTAAGCGCTGCGATCGTCCGGCACGGGGGAAAAGGCGGGGCGACGGGCCTGTAGCTCAATGGTTAGAGCTGGCCGCTCATAACGGCTAGGTTGGGGGTTCGAGTCCCTCCGGGCCCACCACGCATCGCCCCATCGGCCGCCCACGACTGATTGAACGAGCCACTGTTTTGCGTAAGTATGACAGTATGAGAATGGCGACTCCGCAATGATATTCCGCCGCCCGCGCGTCGAGTCGCTCGATCCGGATGATTACCGTGCATGGTCCGCCGAGTTTGGCGGAGAGGAAGGCCCCCCTCCCGACGAGGCCCCGAAACCCCGCCGACGCTGGCTGCGCTGGCTTCCCAAGATCGCCGCGGGCGTGCTGCTCGTGTTCTTCGGCATCGTCGCGTGGCTCGCGATCACGGCGCCGCTCGGCAAGGCGCTCGAACCGCTGGAAACGCCTGCGCTGGTGCTGACCGCCGCCGACGGCACGCCGATCGCGCGCCGGGGCAGCTTCAAGGCCGAGCCGGTCGATGTGACGAAGCTGCCCGATCATGTCGGCGAAGCGTTCGTCGCGATCGAGGACCGGCGCTTCTACGATCACATCGGCATCGACATTCGCGGCATCCTGCGCGCCGCGCAGGCGAACGCGGCTGCGGGCCGCGTGGTGCAGGGCGGCTCCACGATCACGCAGCAGCTTGCCAAGACGAGCTTCCTCAGCCTCGACCGCAGCCTGACGCGCAAGGCGCAGGAGGTGATCATCGCCTTCTGGCTGGAAGCCTGGCTGACCAAGGACGAAATCCTCTCGCGCTATCTCTCCAGTGTCTATTTCGGCGACGGCGCCTATGGCCTGCGCGCGGCGTCGGAGCAGTATTTCAGCAAGGAGCCCGAGCAGTTGACGCTCGGTGAGGCGGCGATGCTGGCGGGTCTCGTGAAGGCGCCCTCGCGCCTCGCGCCGACCAATAACTATGAAGCGGCGCGCGAACGCGGAAAGCTCGTCATCGCCGCGATGAAGGAGCAGGGCCTCATTACCGACGCCGAATGGCGCGGCGCGCGGCGCGCGGCGCTGCTTCCGGGCCGGAAGGGCCTGCCGACCGGGAGTTATTTCGCCGACTGGGCCTGGGGTGAGGCCGCGAACAGCGCGCCCGACACGTTCGGCGAGGTGAAGGTCGCGACCACGCTCGACAGCCGCCTGCAGAAGCTCGCCGAGCGCGTCGTGAAGCGCAATCTCGACCGCGCTGGCTGGCACAATGTCGGCGAGGCGGCGATCGTCGCCATGCATCCGGACGGCCGTGTCGTCGCCATGGTCGGCGGCCGGGACTACCAGAAGAGCGAATTCAATCGCGCCGTGCAGGCGAAGCGGCAGCCGGGTTCCGCGTTCAAGCTGTTCGTCTACCTCGCCGCGCTGCGCAGCGGCATGGACGTCGACACCGAGATCGAGGACGAGCCCATCACCATCGGCGACTGGAGCCCCAAGAACAACGACGGCAAATACCGCGGCCCGATCACGCTGAAGCGCGCGTTCGCGCTGTCCTCCAACGTCGCGGCGGCAAGGCTCGCGAACGAAGTGGGGGCAGGGGCGATCCGCAAGGCGGCGCGCGATCTCGGCATCAAGGACGAGATCGGCGACGACCTCACCATCGCGCTCGGCACCTCGACGATGTCGCTGCTCGATCTCACCTCGGCGTATGCGTCGGTTGCGGGCGGCACGCCGCCGGTGGTGCCCTATGCGGTCTCGGCGCCGCCGCGCGATGAAGGCGTGATGTCACGCCTGCGCGCGCTCGGTGGCGACAGCCTTCCCGAGCGCGCTGCGCTGCGCGAGATGATGCGCGCAACGATTGATTACGGCACGGGTACGCGCGCGAAGCTGCCGGTCGCGGCCTTCGGCAAGACCGGCACGACGCAGGATTCGCGCGACGCGATCTTCGTGGGTTTCGCGGGCGATCTCGTCGTCGGCGTCTGGGTCGGCAACGACGACAATTCGCCGATGAAGGGCGTGCTCGGCTCCACAATGCCGGCCGTGATGTGGCACGAGTTCATGATGGAAGCTCTGCCGGAAGTCCGCCAAATCTCCGAGCGTCAGGCCGAAGAGCGGCGCGCGCGCGAGGAGGCTGACGCCGCCGCGCAGGTCGATCTCTCGGTCCTGCTCGGGCCGGACGCGGAGGCGGTGATGCGCGGCGAACAGATTGATGTCGCGCGGGCGGCGGCGCTGCTCGGGCAGCTCGGCAATGTCATCGCCAATACGCCGGAGGATGCGGAGGGTATTCGTGCCGCCGCGCGCGCTCTTTCGGACCGGATCAACAAGGCGGTTACGGAAGACGCGCCGGCAGAGCCGCCGGCCACACCCTAACGCCAGCGGTCGCGCGCGGCGTCGTCTTCGGCTTTGGCGTCGACCCACCGGCTTTCGCCGCCGGTTTCCTCTTTCTTCCAGAACGGCGCGCCCGTCTTCAGGTAGTCCATGATGAAGGCGCACGCCGCGAAGGCGTCGCCGCGGTGTGCAGCGGCGATGGCGACGAGCACGATGGGGTCACCGGGAAGCAGCCTGCCGTGCCGGTGAATGACCGTTCCGCCGAGCAGCGGCCAACGCCCTGCAGCCTCGGCGGCGATGGCTTCGAGGGCCTTCGCGGTCATCGCGGGATAATGCTCCAGCGTCATCGCTTCGATCTCGCCGCCGCGCACGAGGCCGACGAAGCTGGCGACGGCACCGATATCGGTGCGCCCGTCCGAAAGCGCGTGGGTCTCCGCTCCCAGATCGAAGGCTTCGGTCTGGACGCGAACGGTGATCATCCGCCGGTCACGGGCGGGAAGATGGCAAGCTCCGCGCCTTCGCGAAGCGCCGCGTCGGCGTCGACGAAGTCCTGATCGAGCGCGAAGCGCAGGCGGTGCGGCTCGGCGAATGCGGACGCATAGCCGTCGCCGAGCGCGGAAAGCGCTACGAGTGCTTCGCCGACCGTGTGTGCCGCAAGGTCGCGCGTTTCGCCGTCAAGGCCGATGCGTTCACGCACCCATGCGAAATAGAGGAGATCGAGCTTCACCGGTTCAGGCCATGTGCTTGAGGCCGACCCTCAGATAGTCGTAGCCCGTGACGAGCGTGAGGATCGCGGCCGCCCAGAGCGAGGCAACGCCCACTTCATAAGCCGGGAGCCACGTGAACCTGATCTCCGCCGCGCCCGCGAGGATCAGCGCGCCGATCGATATCATCTGAAACGCCGTCTTCCACTTGGCGAGCTGGCTGACAGGCACGGAAACCTGAATCCCGGCGAGATATTCGCGAAGCCCCGAAACCGTGATCTCGCGGATGAGGATGATGATCGCGGCAATCACGGTCCAGCCGCGAACGATATTGTTCTCGACGAGCATGATGATCGCGCCCGCCACCATGATCTTGTCCGCGATCGGATCGAGAAACACGCCGAGCTTCGAGACCGTGCCCTGCGCGCGCGCCAGATATCCATCCAGATAATCGGTCGCGCCGGCGATGCAGAAGACAACGAAGGCAACGAGATAGCCCAGCCAGCTCGCGTTCCACATCAGGATGACCAGAAGCGGCACCGCAAGGATGCGCGAGAGCGTGAGCAGATTGGGGAGGCTGGACAGCATGGGCGGACGTTAGGCTATCGTATGCGCCTGCTCAACATGGCTTTGGGAGATGAAGTGGACGTCAGCGAAGCAATCGCAACCCGGCGCTCGGTGCGCGGCTTTCTCGATCGGCCCGTCGATCCCGCGTTGCTGCGCGAGATCATCGAGAAGGCGGCGCGTGCGCCTTCGGGCGGCAACCTGCAGCCGTGGCACATCTACGTCGTCGGCGGCGACGAACTGACGCGGCTGAAGGAGATCATGGCGGGGCGCATCGTCGAAGCGCCGCGCGGCGAGGACATGGAATACGACATCTACCCCAAGGCGCTCGGCGAACCTTATGCCTCTCGCCGTTTTCAGGTCGGCGAGGAGATGTACGGCCATGTCGGGATTCCGCGTGAGGACAGGGAAGCGCGGCGGCGCTGGTTTGCGCGCAACTTCATGTTCTTCGGCGCGCCGGTCGCGCTGTTTTGCTACGTGAGCCGCACGATGGGGCCGCCGCAATGGTCCGATCTCGGCATGTATCTCGAAAACGTGATGCTGCTGCTGCGCGAGGCGGGTCTCGATTCCTGCCCGCAGGAATGCTGGGCGATGTACCCCAAGACGATCGGCACATTCCTCGGCGCGCCGGACGCATGGATGCTGTTCACCGGCATGGCGATCGGCTGGAAAGATCCCGACGATCCGGCCAACAAGCTCCATGCGAAGCGCGTGCCGCTCGCCGAATTCGCGGAGTTCAGGGGTCTATGAAGCGCGTTGCCGCGCTTGCGATGTTGCTGCTCGTCGCGGCCTGCGCCACGCGGGCGCCAACTTACAATCGCGGCTGGGCGATCTTCGATGCCGAGCCGTCCGAGGGCAATGCCGTGAAGCTGGTCTACGGCGTACCGAACAGCGATGATCTGGACCTGTTCGCGGTTTGCGACCGTGATGCCAAGGTCTTCGAACTCGCGTTCTTCACGGCGGATTCGGATCGGTCCGTGGCGGAAGGAACGCGTACTCAGCTTCTCATCGGGCCGCCGAATCGGATCACGCCGCTGATGGCGTCGGTCCAGTATCATCCCTCGGGCGAGATGATGGTCGTCGCGCGGGCCAGCGTGCCGCCGACCTTCGTGCGCGACTGGGCCGGCAAGCGTGTAACGCTGGCGGGGCAGGGGACAGCGATGACGCTGCTCGCCCGCCCCGACAAGGCGATGATCGAGGATTTCCTGAAGCGCTGCGGCGGTTAGCGGACCAGGTCGATCACTACGGCGACAATCGCGCCGACCAGTGCTGCGAGGCTGGCGAGGCTCGAGATGAGGAAACCCGCGCCGCGCTTTTCCGCATCCTTGATGTAGCCGATCACGTAAGCGATTCGGCCCACCACCCAGGCCGCCGAATAAATGCCGCCCCAAAGGTCGCCGAACAGCGTCGCCACGATCCAGACGAGCGGCAGGAACAGGACGATCTGCTCCATCGTGTTCTGGTGGGCGCGGAAGGCGCGCTCGAACTCGGGATGGCCTGTGACGGCGGGTGCCTTGACACCGTGCTTGCCGCGCGCCTGCCCGACCGGGATCGACGCCCATACGAAAACGGCCAGCGCGGCGAGCGTGCCGAGCAGTGTCAGCGGGTACATCTGCATTGTTTCCCCCCCTCCTTGAAGGCGATCAGGCGGGCTTGCCCGTCACCACGATCTTGCGTGCCTGTTCGGCGAATTTCCTGGCCGAATCCTCATCGTCGTCGCGAATCCGCGCGCGCATGTCCTCGGGCACGGTGATGCCCTTCTGCACACCGGGGCGCGCCATGATCGCTTCAAGCCAGCGCTGGAGGTTCGGCAGGCCGTCGATCGGGATGCCGGACCATTTGTGCGTGCGCACCCAGCACCAGTTGGCCATGTCTGCGATCGAATAGTCGCCCGCGAGATATTCGGTGCGCGAAAGCTGGCGCTCCAGCACTTCGAACAGGCGGCGGCCTTCGTTCTGATAGCGGTCGATCGCGGGCTGAATCTTTTCGGGGAAGTAGCGGTAGAAGACGTTCGCCTGGCCCATCATCGGGCCGATGCCGCCCATCTGGAACATCAGCCACTGCTCGACACGGCTCTGCGATTTGGCGTCGGTGCCATAGAATTTGCCGGAAAGCCGGGCGAGGTAGAGCATGATCGCGCCCGATTCGAAGATCGGGAAATCATCGTGGACGAGTGCCGGGATGCGGCCGTTCGGGTTGATCTCCAGGAACCAGTCCTGCTTCTGCACACCGCCGGTGAGGTCGATCTTCTCGAATTCGTAATCGAAGCCCATTTCCTCGAGCGCGACCGAGGCCTTGTAACCGTTCGGCGTCGCTGCGGTGTAGAGCTTCATCATACGGAACGCCTCCCCAAAGGCCCGATTCGAGTCGCGCTCACGTTAGCCTTTATCCGCGCGGATGGAAGTGGTCGTAGATCGCCTCGGCCATCGCCTTCGAAATGCCCGGCGCGGCCATCAGCGATTCGAGCGCGGCGGAGCGCACGGCCTTCGCCGTGCCGAAGTGCATCAGCAGCGCGCGCTTCCGGGTCGGGCCGATGCCGGGCACGTCGTCGAGCGGATTCGCGGCGATCGCCTTGCTGCGCTTGGCGCGGTGTGCGCCGATGGCGAAGCGGTGCGCCTCGTCGCGCAGGCGCTGAAGGTAGAACAGCACCGGCGAATTGAGTGGCAGGGTGAGTTCGCGGCCGTCCATCAGGTGGAACACCTCGCGTCCGGCGTTTCTGTCCGGCCCCTTGGCGACGCCGACGAGCGTCACATCGTCGATGCCCTGCTCGGCGAGGATATCCATGGCCGCAGACAGCTGCCCCTTGCCGCCGTCGATGAGCACGAGATCGGGCCAGTCCGAACCCTTGCGGTCGGGGTCTTCCTTGCCCAGCCGCGCGAAGCGGCGGCCGAGCACGTGGCGCATCATGCCGAAATCGTCGCCGGGCGTGATGGACGCGTCCTTGATGTTGAACTTGCGGTAGCTGTTTTTCAGGAAGCCCTCGGCCCCCGCGACGATCATGCCGCCGCCGGCATTGCTGCCCTGAATGTGGCTGTTGTCGTAGACCTCGATGCGGCGCGGCGGTTCGGGCAGCTCGAAGATGTCGGCAAGCTCGGCGAGCAGCTTCGTTTGCGTCGCGCCTTCGGCGAGGTTGCGGTCGAGCGCCTCGACGGCGTTGCGCGCCGCCTGATCGACGAGGCGTTTGAGCGCGCCGCGCTGCGGTTGGCGGATCGCGACCTTGCGGGGGCCGCGACTGGAGAGCGCCTCCGCGATCAGCTCGCATTCGGTGGGCAGGCGGTCGACGAGGATTTCGGGCGGCAGCGGCATGTCCTCGTAGAATTGCACGATGAAGCTGCCCAGCACCTCCTCGGGCGTGCTGCCCGCCGTGTTCTTCGGGAAGAAGGCGCGGTGGCCCCAGTTCTGGCCGCCGCGGATGAAGAACGCCTGGATCGAGAACTGTCCCGCCTTTTC
>JAEULI010000129.1 GCA_016793845.1 Sphingosinicella sp. | reverse complement strand
CAAGCACACCAATCTGGTGAACCGCGAACATGGGAGCTGGCTGTTCCTGGGCGCGATCTACACGACGCTGGAGCTTCCTACCGATACACCGCACGCCGACCGCTGCGGATCGTGCGACGCCTGCCAGCGTGCGTGCCCGACGGCGGCATTCACGGGGCCGTACAGGCTGGATGCGCGGCGCTGCATCTCCTACCTCACCATCGAGCTGAAAGGCCCGATCCCGCACGAATTCCGCCGCGCGATCGGCAACCGCATCTATGGCTGTGACGATTGCCTTGCGGTGTGCCCGTGGAACAGCTTCGCACAGGCCTCCGCCGAGGCAGCGTTCCAGCCGCGCGCCGAACTCACCGCGCCGCGCCTTGCCGAGCTCGCCGCGCTTGACGACGCCGGATTCCGGCAGGTGTTCGCGGGATCGCCGGTGAAGCGTGTGGGACGCGACCGTTTCGTGCGCAACGTCGCCATCGCGCTCGGCAACAGCGGATCGGCAGGTGCCGTGCCTGTTCTGGAGCGATTGCGGGGAGACGCCTCCGACCTCGTGCGCGAGGCGGCGGACTGGGGGCTTTCAGCGCTTGCCGATGATCTGAAACGCGTGCGCGGCGAGCGCGGCGGCGATGATCGGCGCGAAGAGGTTGACGACGGGGACGAGGAACAAGGGCGCGGCGGTGAGGCCGAGCCGCAGACGGAGCGCCCGGTTTGATGCGATCAGCGCCGCGGCCTCGGCGCGCGGCATGTGGCGGATGGCAACCATCTCCAGAAGGTCGCGCCCCATCAGCCAGCCGTTGACGGCAGTGAAGAGCAGCAGTGGGCCGACCGCCGTGAACAGCAGCAACAGATAGATGGGCGCGAGCGCGAGGTTCCACAGCACGACGCGCAGCGCGGACGCGAGGGCAAGAAGGCCGGCTTCGGCGAGGGGCACGCGGCGATGCGCCATCGCGCGGGGATAATGGCGGTCTTCGACGGCATCGACGACATCGTCGAGGAACAGGCCCATGACGCCGGTGGCGATGCCGGGGAACAGGAACCAGCCGCCGATGACGACGATCGGCAGTGCCGCCCAGTCCGCAGCGTCCGCCCAGAAACGCTGCATCCACACGGGCAGCGGCGGCGCGCTGCTGCCGCTGAGCCAGCTATCGAGACCGTACCAGACGCCCGCGAGGATCAGCAGCGTGAGCGCGATCGATTTCAGGAACACGGCGACGAGGCGCCGGTCGGAGAGCTGGGCGAAAACGCGCGGCAGTTCGGCGAGCATGGCGCGATGCTAGCACCGAAGGTTGCGAACCGCGAGATGCGCCGCTAGGGCTCGGCTTTCTCCCTTCTTCGCAGGTGAAACAGCCCGATGACCAGCGCTTACGACATCGTCGTGATCGGCAATGCCCTTGTCGACGTGATCGCCTCCGCCGACGACGCCTTCCTCGCCGAGAGCGGCCTCCAGAAGGGCTCGATGCACCTGATCGATACCGCTGAGGCCGAGCGTCTCTATGGCCGCATGGGGCCGGGGCGAGAAGTTTCGGGCGGCTCCGGCTCCAACGCCGCGGTCGGCATGGCAGCCTTGGGCCGCCGGGTGAATTTTATCGGGCGCGTGTCGAACGATCAGCTCGGTGCGGTGTTCGCGCATGATATCCGCGCCTCGGGCGTGGACTTCACCACGCCTTACGCGGCGGACACCATGCCCACCGGGCGCTGCCTGATCCTGGTGACGCCGGACGCGCAGCGCACGATGAACACCTTCCTCGGCACGAGCGCGATGCTGAGCGAAACGGACGTCGACTACGAGCTGATCGCGGCGAGCCCGCTCACCTACCTTGAAGGCTATTTGTGGGATGCCGCCGAGCCGCGCGCAGCGATGGCGAAGGCCTGCGAGGTCGCGCACGCGAACGGACGGCGCGTATCGTTCACGCTTTCGGACGTGTTCTGCGTGGAGCGGCACCGCGCCGACTTCCTGCGCCTCGCGCAGGGCGGCGTCGACATCCTGTTCGCCAACGAAAACGAGCTGAAGAGCCTGTACGAGACGGACGACTTCGACGCGGCGGTGGCCGCGCAGCGCGGCGCCTGCGAGGTGAGCGTGATCACCCGATCCGAAAAGGGCGCGATCGTGCTGACGAAGGACGCGGCGATCACGATCCCGGCGGAGCCCGCCGCGCGCGTCGTCGACACGACGGGCGCGGGCGACCTGTTCGCGGGCGGCTTCCTTGCGGGCTTCTCGGAGGGCCGCGCGCTCGGCGACTGCGCGGTGATGGGCGCCGTGGCAGCCGCGGAAATCATCAGCCACATCGGCGCACGCCCCGAAGCGGACCTCGCCGTGCTCGTCAAGAAACGCCTCGGCTAAATACAGTTCGGCCCGGTTCTGGTGAGAACCAGGCCGATCCGTATCAGGCCTGCTTGCCGCCGGGCGTCGGCGCGCCCGGCATCGGGGGCACCGGCTGCGGCGGAGCATCGGCGTCGGCTTCGTGCACCTCGATGATGCCGCGGCCGACATGGCTCTTGCGATAGCCGTAGGCGAAGTAGAGCACGAGCCCGATGCCGCCCCAGAGCGGCAGCACGATCTTCGCATCGAACGGCAGCGCGAAGAACAGCGCGACGCAGCCGATGACCGTGAGCGGGCCGACGAGCCACAGCGCCGGCGTACGGAACGGCCGCGCGCGGTGCGGATCGCGCTTCCGGAGCAGCATCACCGCGATCGCCACCATCATGAACGCGAACAGCGTGCCCGCGTTCGCGATGTCCGCGAGCTTGCCCACGGGCAGGAACGCCGCCGTGAACGTGACCGCAAGACCCGTGACCATCGTGATGATGTGCGGCGTCTTCCACTTCGGGTGGATCGTCGAGAGCTTCTCCGGCAGCAGGCCATCGCGCGACATCACGAAGAAGATGCGCGTCTGGCCGAACAGCATGACGAGGATGACCGACGGTAGCGCAAGGAAGGCGGCAAGGCCGATAAGGTTGCCGATCTTGAGATAGCCGATCTCGCGCAGCACGTGCGCGAGCGCTTCCTTCGAACAGGCAAGCGGTTCCTGACCCGCCGCCATCAGCGTCGAGCAGCGCGCGCCGAGTTCGGCGGAGCCGGGGGCGAGCCATTCGCCGAGCACCGAGGTGACGGGCTGCGAGCCGAGCGGCGAACCGATCGCGCCCGCGGCGACGAGCATGTAGAAGACCGTGCAGATGGCGAGCGAGCCGATGAGGCCGATCGGCACGTTGCGCTGCGGGTTCTTGGTTTCCTCAGCCGCGGTCGACACCGCATCGAAGCCGACATAGGCGAAGAAGATGGACGCCGCCGCGCCGACGATGCCGGCGCCGCCCGAACCATACCAGCCCTGCGGGGCGAACGGCTCGAAGTTGTCCATCTGCATCACCGGCAGCGCAAGCACGATGAACGCGGTGAGCGCGGTGACCTTGATCGCGACGAGCACGGCGTTGACGCGCGCGCTCTCGGTCGTGCCGAGCATCAGGAGGCCGGTGATGAGGAGCGCGATGACGACGGCGGGGAGGTTGACGATACCGCCCGGCACGTAGGGACCGGAAATGAGTGCGACGGGAAGGTCTATGCCGAACCAGCCCTTCAGCTGCCCGACGAAATAGCCCGACCAGCCGACCGAGACGGCACTGGCCGCGACGGCATATTCAAGCACCAGCGCCCAGCCGACCATCCAGGCGAGAAGCTCGCCCATGACGGCATAGGTATAGGTGTAGGCGGAGCCCGAAACGGGCACCATCGAGGCGATTTCCGAGTAGCAGAGCGCCGCGACGACGCAGACCGCGCCGGCGATGACGAAGCTGAACATCATGCCGGGACCGGCCTTCTGCGCGGCTTCCGACGTGAGCACGAAAATACCCGTGCCGATGATGGCGCCGACGCCGAGAAGCGTCAGCTGAAGCGCGCCGAGCGAGCGGTGCAGCGACTTCTTCTGTGCTGTCGCCAGAATGGCGTCGAGCGATTTGACACGGCCAAAGATCATTCGGGAACTCCCCCCAGATACGAAAAGCTGCGCCTCCCCAGCCGCAGCCCGGACACTGAAACAAGGTTGCGTGGTCTAGCGGCTTTCGCGCCCACCACAAACCGAAAAGCGCCCGAATCAGGGCGTCACGAGCATCGGCCCGAGTTTTTTTCCGCCGAAGATATGCACATGGAGGTGCGGCACCTCCTGATGCGAATTGGGACCGGCGTTCGCGAGCAGGCGATAGCCCGCTTCCTCGATACCCAGTTCGCGCGCGACGGCGCCCACGGCACGCACGAATCCGGCGATTTCGCCGTCCGCCGCCTTCGCCGCGAAATCCGCCCAGCTGACGTAGCGGCCCTTGGGGATCACCAGCACATGCGTGGGCGCCTGCGGATTGATATCATGGAAGGCGAAGGCGTGGTCGTCTTCATAGACGGGCCGCGCCGGTATCTCGCCGCGCAGGATGCGCGCGAAGATGTTGTTGTCGTCGTATGGCTCCAGCGTTTCGACGCCCACGTCAGTCTCCCGGTGTTGCGGTTTTTCTGGCGGCTTTTTCGGCGATACCCGACACGCCCTCGCGGCGGGCGAGCTCGGCATCGATATCATCGGGCGTGATGCCCGCATCCGCCCAGAGGACGGAGAGGTGGAACAAGAGGTCCGCGCTTTCGCCGATCAGCCCCTCGCGATCATCCTGCATGGCGGCGATCACGGCCTCCACGGCCTCCTCACCGACCTTCTGCGCGATCTTGGCGCGGCCCTTCACGAAGAGCTTCGCGACGTAGCTTGCCTCCGGATCGGCGGCGCGGCGCGAGGCGACGATGGCGGCGAGACGTTCGAGCGTTGCGGTCATTCCGCGACCCTGACGTCGGCGGCGCGGGGCGTCAACGGTTTCGCACCTTGATGCCCGCGGCGCGCATCGCGGCGCGGGCTTCGCCGATCGTGACCTCGCCGAAGTGGAAGATCGAGGCGGCCAGCACGGCAGAGGCATGGCCCTCGCGCACGCCCTCGACGAGATGCGCGACATTGCCGACGCCGCCGCTGGCGATCACCGGTACGGGCACCGAATCGGCGATGGTGCGCGTGAGCGCGAGATCGAACCCCGCCTTGGTGCCATCCCGGTCCATCGAGGTGAGCAGGATCTCGCCAGCGCCCTTTTCGACGACCTGAAGCGCGAATTCGAGCGCATCGATACCGGTCGCCTTGCGGCCGCCGTGCGTGAAGATTTCCCAGCGGCCCGAACTGGATTGGCGCGCATCGATGGCGACGACGACGCACTGCGAGCCGAAATGTTCGGCAAGCGCGGTGACGACGGCAGGATCGCGCACGGCGGCACTGTTGATCGCGACCTTGTCCGCACCCGCGAGCAACAGCGCGCGCGCATCCTCGATCGAGCGGACGCCACCGCCGACGGTCAAGGGCACGAAGCACTGGTCCGCCGTACGCTGCACGATATCGAGCAACGTGCCGCGATCCTCGTGCGTCGCCGTGATGTCGAGGAAGCAGATCTCGTCGGCACCGGCCGCGTCATAGGCCTTCGCGGCTTCGACCGGATCGCCGGCATCGCGCAGATCGACGAAGTTGACGCCCTTGACGACGCGGCCGTCCGCAACGTCGAGGCAGGGGATGATGCGCACGGCGCTCATGCGGCGATGGCGAGCGCTCGGCCGAGATCGAGGCGGCCATCATAGATGGCGCGGCCGCAGATGACGCCCGCGATCCCATCCGCCGCGATCGCCTTCAGCGCGTGGATATCCGCCTCGCCCGCGACACCGCCGCTGGCGATGACGGGCAGCGTCTGCGCCTTCGCGAGCGCGTGCGTCGCTTCGAGATTGACGCCTTTCAGGAGGCCATCGCGGCCGACATCGGTGAACAGCACGGCAGCGACGCCCGCATCCTCGAAGCGGCGGGCGAGATCGGCGACCGGTATGTCCGACGCCTCCGCCCAGCCTTCGGTCGCGACCATGCCGCCCTTTGCATCGACCGCGACGACAATCCGGTCCGGATACGCCTTTGCCGCGGCCTTCACGAAATCGGGGTCTTTCAGCGCGGCGGTGCCGATGACGGCGCGCGTGACACCGCGCGCGAACCAGCTTTCCACCGCCGCCATGTCCCGGATGCCGCCGCCGAGCTGCACCTTGCCCGCGAAAGCGGCGACGATTCGCGCCACCACGTCGCCATTAACGCTGCGGCCCGCGAAGGCGCCGTCGAGATCGACGACGTGCAACCACTCGGCGCCGCCGCGCGCAAATATGGCCGCCTGCGCGGCGGGATCATCGGAATAGATGGTGGCGCGCGCCATGTCGCCCTCGGCGAGGCGCACCACCTGACCGGACTTGAGGTCGATGGCTGGGAAAATCGTGAAGGACATTGCGGGGCTGCATTAGCCCCACCGAATCTACGGCGTCCAGCCCAGAAACGCTGCGAGGAACGAGAGACCGTAATGCTGGCTCTTTTCCGGGTGGAACTGCGCGCCGAGAATATTGTCGCGTCCGATGATCGCCGTGACCGGTCCGCCATAGTCGCAGGTGGCGAGCAGGTGCGAATGATCGGCGCACTCGAAATGGAAGCTGTGCACGAAATAGGCCTCGCCGCCGTCTTCGATGTGGCGGAGCGCATCGTGGTTGATGCCCGCGAGCTTCATCGAGACGGGCGACCAGCCCATGTGCGGAATCTTGAGATTGGGATCGTGCGGATCGAGCTTCACGACCTTGCCGGGAATCCAGCCCAGACCCTGGTGGACGCCCTTTTCCTCGCCGCGCTTCGCGAGGAGCTGCATACCGACGCAGATGCCGAGGAACGGGCGCTGCTTCACGAGCACGACCTCGCTCAGCACATCCTCCATGCCATCGATCGCGCGGAGCGACGTGGCGCACTGGCCGAAGGCGCCGACGCCCGGAAGCACGATGCGATCCGCCTGCGATGCCGTGGAGGGGCTGTCCGTGACGACGATCTGCACGGCCACACCGATCTCGTTCGAAGCCGCTTCCAGCGCCTTCGCCACCGAGCGCAGGTTGCCCGCGCCGTAATCGATGACTGCAATCCGTTCCGCCATACCGTGCCTGATCCTTAGAGCTTTCCGGTCAGCCGCCGAGAACGCCCTTTGTGCTCGGCACGCTGTCCGCCTTGCGCTGATCGATCTCCGTCGCCGTACGCAAGGCTCTGGCCAGACCCTTAAAGCAGGATTCGATAATATGATGTGAATTTTCGCCTGAAAGCTGCTCGATATGCAGCGTCATGCCGACGCTGCCCGCGAAACTGTGGAACCAGTGCGGGAACAGCTCTGTATCCATCTCGCCGAGCTTCGGCTGCGGGATCGAGACCTTCCAGACCATGAACGGGCGGCCCGAGATATCGAGCGCGACGCGCGTGAGCGCCTCGTCCATCGGCGAGAGCGCGTCGCCATAGCGGCGGATCCCGCGCTTTTCACCGAGCGCCTTGTGGATCGCCTCGCCGAGCGCGATGCCGCAATCCTCCACCGTGTGGTGCTGATCGATGTGAAGGTCGCCCTTGCAGCTGAGCTTCACGTCGATGAGCGAGTGGCGCGAGAGCTGCTCCAGCATGTGATCGAGGAAACCGACGCCGGTTTCGATCTCGTACTTGCCGGTGCCATCGAGGTTCACCTCGACGGCGATGTCGGTCTCGTTCGTCTTGCGGACGATGCTTGCGGTGCGCGCGGTCATTCCGGCGCTATAGCGGGTTCCTTGGCAGGCTCAAGGTTCTTGAGCGCGGGACCGGTTACGCGCCAGATGCGGCCGCCGACGTCGTCGGCCACGAGAAGTGCGCCCGTGCGATCGAACGCGACGCCGACGGGGCGGCCCTTCGCATGGTCGCCGACGAGGAAGCCGGTGAGGATATCGCGCGGCATTCCAGAGGGCTTTCCAGCGGTAAACGGCACGAAGATCACCTTGTAGCCCGAGCGGGGCTTGCGGTTCCACGAGCCGTGCTGGCCGACGAAGGCGCCGCTGCCATCGGGCAGGAACGCGAGGCCGAGGCTCGCCGTGTGGGGGCCGAGCGCGTAGTCGGGCTTGATCGCCTTGGCGACGAGATCGGGGCGCTTCGGGTCCGGACGGGTGTCTTCGTTCTGGCCGTAGTAGCTGTAGGGCCAGCCGTAGAAGCCGCCGTCCTTCACGCTCGTCATGTAATCGGGCACGAGATCGCTGCCGAGCGCGTCGCGTTCATTGACGGCGGTCCACAGCGCCTTGGTGACCGGGTTCCAGTCCATGCCGACGGGATTGCGGAGGCCGCTCGCGAAGATGCGCGAGGCACCGGTCGCAAGGTCGATCTCGTGGATGGCGGCGCGGCCTTCCTCAACCTCCATGCCACTTTCAGCGGCATTGGAGACGGAACCGACGGCGACATAGAGCTTGGTGCCGTCCGGGCTCGCCAGCAGGTTCCGCGTCCAGTGCCCGGTGCTCTCGCCCTTGTCTGGCAGATCGACGACCTTGGTGCCGGGGCCCGCAAGCGTCGTGGCACCTTCCGCATAGGGCCAGGCCCGCACGTCGGCATAGTTGCCGACATAGAAGCGGTCTCCGACGAGCGCCATGCCGAAGGGCGAGCCGAGGCCTTCGGTGAGGAACGCGCCGCGCGTGTCCACCACGCCGTCTCCGTTTGTGTCGCGGAGCAATGTGATGCGATCGGCCGAAGGCGCGCCCGCGCCCGCTTTCCCCATGATGTAAGCCTCGACACGCCCCATGATGCCCTTCACCGGCCGCGGCGGCTTGTTCGATTCGGCCACGAGGAGATCGCCATTCGGCAGGCGGTAGAGCCAGCGCGGGTGATCGAGACCCCCGGCAAAGAGCGTGACAGCATACCCCTCGGCAGCGGTCGGCGCTTCTCCCTGCCCCCACGGCTTCGCGTCGGCGACATTCACCGTGGGCATCATCGTTTCGACGGGGGCGGGAAGTTTCGGATCGGTGCCGGTGCCGTCCTCCACCTTCAGCGTCGCGGTATCGCCGCACGCGGCAAGCGCAAGCAGTGCGGCGACGATGGCGATCCTCATGACGGTCTCCCGAAGGCGGAATTGAAGCGCGATTTTCGTTTCCTATATCAGTTGGCGAACAGTCTCACATCCTGATGAAAGACACTTTCCAACATGGCTGAACAGGTAATGCACGGCACGACCATCCTCGCCGTGCGCAAGGCAGGCAAGGTGGTGATCGCGGGCGACGGGCAGGTCAGCCTCGGCAACACCGTGATGAAGGGCGACGCCAAGAAGGTGCGCCGCCTCGGCGACGGCAGCGTGATCGGCGGCTTCGCCGGCGCGACCGCCGATGCCTTCACGCTCTTCGAGCGGCTGGAGGCGAAGCTGGAACGCTTTCCCGGCCAGCTGAAGCGCGCGGCGGTGGAACTCGCCAAGGACTGGCGCACCGACCGCTATCTCCGCCGGCTGGAGGCGATGATGATCGTCGCCGACCGCGAGGTGACGCTGGTGCTGACCGGCACGGGCGACGTGCTGGAGCCCGAGCACAACGTGACCGCGATCGGATCGGGCGGCAATTATGCGCTTTCCGCCGCGCGCGCGCTGATCGACGTGGACGGGCTTTCGGCCGACGACGTGGCGCAGAAGGCCATGCGTATCGCCGCCGACATCTGCGTCTTCACCAACAACAATCTCACCATCGAAACGCTGGAGGCGGCCCAATGAACGTCGAAGCTCCCATCAGACCCGCCGAGGCGATCTCGGCGCTGACCCCGAAAGCCGTCGTCGCGGCGCTCGACCGCTACATCGTCGGCCAGAACGACGCGAAGCGCGCCGTCGCCGTCGCGCTCAGGAACCGCTGGCGGCGCCAGCAGCTTCCCGAGGACATGCGCGACGAGGTGAGCCCCAAGAACATCCTGATGATCGGGCCGACGGGCTGCGGCAAGACCGAGATCAGCCGCCGTCTCGCGAAGCTCGCCGAAGCGCCGTTCCTGAAGGTTGAAGCCACCAAGTTCACCGAGGTCGGCTACGTCGGCCGTGATGTCGAGCAGATCGTGCGTGATCTCGTTGAGGAAGCCATCCGGCTCGTCCGCGAGCAGAAGCGCAAGGGTGTGCGCGAGCAGGCCGAACACGCCGCCGAGGCGCGCGTGCTCGATGCGCTCGTCGGCAAGGACGCGAGCGGCGCGACGCGCGACCGCTTCCGCGAGAAGCTGCTCGCGGGCGAGCTTTCCGACAAGGAGATCGAGATCGAGGTCGACGAGGCGCCGCAGATGCCCTTCGAGATTCCCGGCATGACCGGACAGGTCGGCATGATCGATCTCGGCAACATGTTCGGCAAGCTTGGCGGCCAGCGCACCAAGAAGCGCAAGCTGAAGGTGCGGCAGGCCTGGGAAGCGCTCGTCAACGAGGAGTCCGACAAAAGGCTCGACCAGGAAGAGGTGAACCGCGAGGCGATCGTCTCCGCCGAGCAGAACGGCATCGTGTTCCTGGACGAGATCGACAAGATCGCGGTTTCCGACGTGCGCGGCGGCTCCGTCTCGCGCGAGGGCGTGCAGCGCGACCTGCTGCCGCTGATCGAGGGCACGACGGTCGCCACCAAGTACGGCCCGGTGAAGACGGATCACATCCTCTTCATCGCCTCGGGCGCGTTCCATGTGGCGAAGCCTTCGGACCTGCTGCCGGAGCTGCAGGGCCGCCTGCCCATCCGCGTTGAGCTGAAGGGCCTGACGGAAGCGGATTTCCGCCGCATCCTGACGGACACTGAAGTCTCGCTGGTGAAGCAGTATGCGGCGCTGATCGGCACCGAGGGCGTCACCCTCGAATTCGCCGACGACGCGATCGACGCCATCGCGCGGATCGCGGCGCAGGTGAACGACCGGGTCGAGAACATCGGCGCGCGGCGGCTGCAGACCGTGCTCGAAAAACTGCTCGAGGAGGTCAGCTTCGATGCCTCCGAACGCGGCGGCACGGCGGTGAAGATCGACGCGGCTTACGTGGACGCGCAGCTATCCGACATCGCGCGCGACAACGACCTGTCGAAGTATATCCTCTAGGCGGTCATCACCCGCAGGAAACGCGGGTGATCTTTCCGCCTTCGTCGGTGGCGATGGTCAGCCGGTCCGGCCGGAAGTCCATCGTCACCGCGCCGTTCGGCGGCACGACGCGCGCGGTGCGGGCGCCTGTGGCCTGCTTCATCTTGCCGACGGTTGCATCGTCGGCGGGCTGGCCGATGAAGCTTTGCGCCTTCTCCACATCGCAGGCCATCGCGAGATCATCCTTCGGGGCGCCGTCCGGCTTCATGAACTTGTAAACGACACGGTCGGTTTTTCCGCGCACGGCGGGATCGAACACCGACTTCGCGAGGTCATCTCCGGAGACGCGGAGCACATCCGATTCGCCTTCGAAAGCGAAACCGGCGCGCTCGAAATCGGCGCGGATCACAGCTGGATCGATGCGGTGCGTCTTGTCGACCTCGGCGCGCGTATCGACGCCTGCCGGGCCGACATGATCGATGACGCCGACGATACCGCCCGGCTTCATCGCGCCGTAGAGCTTCGCGAGCACGTCCGCAGGTTCCACGCGCACGAAGCCGTACTCGGCGCTTTCCCAATAGGTATCGTGATAGACGAGGTGCAGCAGCGCGAAATCAAAGCTGGCGGGCGCAAGTGCAAGGTTCGGCAGCGGCACCGCAAAAGCCGAGGCATTTTTCACGCGGCCACGGATGCCCGCCCACGCCGTTTTCGCCTGATCGTTCGCGGCAATGCCCGGCGGGTTCCACGCGACGACGGCGCCCTTCGGGCCGACGGCACGCGCCATGATCTCGCTGTAATAACCGCGCCCCGCCATGAAATCCAAGGCGCGGTCGCCGCGTTCGAGGCCCAGGAACTTCAGGACTTCGGCGGGTTTTCGACTTTCATCGAGCTTCGCTTCATCGGCCGGGCGATCCTTCGCGGCAACGGCGGCGGTGATGGCGGCAGGCGCGGCCTGCACGGGCAATGCGGGCATGAGCAGCGCCGCGGCAAGCAGCAGGAACGTCTTCGATTTCATCGGTGAT
>JAEULI010000175.1 GCA_016793845.1 Sphingosinicella sp. | reverse complement strand
GGCGTGAAGACGAAGGCGTCCGCCGAAATGCCGATGCACCGCTCGCGCCATTCGCTATCCACGCGCACCTCCTGCCGGATGGGAAGGGCATCGAAGAACTCGTTGGCGACGATGAGCAGCGGTGCGCCTTGCGGCACTTCCGCCAGATCATCGTGCCATGCGGCCCCTGGCACGCGCTCTGCCTGTGCCGCGCGCAGGGCGGGGCTCGTTTCCACGAAATGCACGCGGATCGCTTCGGCGAAGGCCGGCAGCGCGCGGGCTGCGCGCAGCAGATCCGCCATCAGCGTGCCGCGCCCCGGGCCGAGTTCGACGAGGTTCACGCGGGAGGGGCGTCCGGCGCTGTCCCACAGGTCCGCCATCCACAGGCCGATGATCTCGCCGAACATCTGGCTGATTTCCGGTGCCGTGGTGAAGTCGCCGCCGCGCCCGAACGGATCGCGCTCGGCGTAGTAGGCCGCGACGCATTCCGCCATGTAGCGGTCCACGCCGATCGGGCCGCGCTCTGTAATCTCCGCGGCGAGCCTGCGCCCGAGCGGCCTCATTTCGCGAGCGCGCGCCGCCCCGCCGTGGCGACGAAGTACGCGCCTGCCACGATCATCGTGCTCGACAGCGTCTGGCCCATGGTGAGACCCCACGACAGCGTGCCGAGCTGGGCATCTGGCTCGCGGAAATATTCGACGATGAAGCGGAACACGCCGTAGCCGAGCATGAACGTGCCGACGAGAAGGCCGGGTTTGTAGCGCGCGTCGGTCTTCCAGAAGAGATACCAGAGAATGGCGAAAAGAACGATGCCTTCAAGCCCCGCCTCGTAGAGCTGGCTCGGGTGGCGGAGGACATCGCCGCCGCTGGGGAATTTCATCGCCCACGGCACGTCCGTCGCGCGGCCCCAAAGCTCTCCGTTGATGAAATTCGCGATGCGCCCGAAGAACAGGCCGAACGGGATCGTGCAGGCGATATAATCGTGCACACGCAACCAGCTTAGTTTCTGCTGCCATGTATAGATCAGGAGTGCGATCGAAACGCCGGCAGCACCGCCGTGGAACGACATGCCGCCTTCCCAAAGCTTGAACACGTCGGTGATGTGGCCTTCGGGGCCGAAAAAGCGTGCGTAATCGTAGAACAGCACGTAGCCGACGCGGCCGCCGAGGATGATGCCGAGCGTCACCCAGGTGACGAGGTCATCGGCATGGCGTCGCGCCATCGGCGCACCGGGCTTCGCGAGCATCTTCAGCAGATACCACCACGCGACGACGATGCCGCCGATATAGGCAAGGCTGTACCAGCGGATCGGCAGCTCGGCGTCGGTGAAGGGCAGGGGAATGTGGAACCAGACCGGATCGATGCTGGGGTAGGTGAGCGCGGCCTCGATTGCGAACATACGGCTGTCTGCCCTCAAAAACGACGGGATTGCCCCTGTGGACGCCGCGCACCATAGTGCCGGGAGAGCATAACGCAATCGGATGCGGGGAGGGTTTTGGCCTATGGCCGAGCCGCTGGAAACGTTTCGCGGCGAAACACGTGCATGGCTGGAGGCGAATTGCCCACCGGAGATGCGCGAAAGGGTTCTGGAAGAGGCTGATGTCTGCTGGGGCGGGCGCAATGTCCGCTTCAAGAACGATGCGCAGCGGCTGTGGCTGGAGCGCATGGCGGCGCGCGGCTGGACGGTGCCGGAATGGCCCAAGGAATATGGTGGCGGCGGGCTTTCCGCCGAGGAAGCCAAGGTGCTCGCCGAGGAGATGCGGCGCATCCATGCGCGTCCGCCGCTCTCTTCGTTCGGCATCTGGATGCTGGGGCCGGCGTTGCTGAAATACGGCAATGAGGCACAGAAAAAGGAGCACATCCCGAAGATCGTGCGCGGCGAGATTCGTTGGTGCCAGGGCTATTCGGAACCGGGTGCGGGCTCCGACCTCGCTTCGCTGAAGACGAAGGCCGAGGACAAGGGCGATCACTGGCTGGTGAACGGCTCCAAGATCTGGACGAGCTATGCCGATCAGGCCGACTGGATCTTCTGCCTGGTTCGCACCGAGCCCGATGCCTCGAAGCATGAGGGGATCAGCTTCCTCCTGTTCGACATGGCGTCCGAAGGTGTTTCGACCTCGCCGATCAAGCTGATCAGTGGCTATTCGCCATTCTGCCAGACCTTCTTCGACAACGTGAAGGTGCCGAAGGAAAATCTCGTCGGCACGCGCGGCAAGGGCTGGTCGATCGCCAAGTATCTGCTGACGCACGAACGCAGCTCGATCGGCGCCGATTTCGGATCCGCAGGACGCGATACGGCAGCGCAGATCGCGAAGAAGCGCGTCGGCACGCGAGCGGACGGCGCGCTCGCCGACGAGGGGCTGCGTGTGGACCTTGCGCGACACGACATCGATACGTTGTGCTTCGCGCTCTCGATGGAGCGCGTGAAGGACGAGGCGAAGGCGGGGCAGGACATCGGCCACCTCTCCTCGATGCTGAAGCACGTCGGTTCCGAGCTCAACAAGTCGCGGCAGGAACTGCTGATGAGCGTGTTCGGCAGCGACGGGCTGCTGTGGGACGGCGAGGGCGCACACGACGGCGACATGGCGAAGGCCTGGCTGCGTTCGCGCGCAAACTCGATCGAGGGCGGTACGGCGGAAGTGCAGCTGGGCATCATCGCCAAGCGCGTACTCGCGCTGCCCGATGCGTAAGGGGTGACGATGGCACTGGTTCTCAATGACGAACAGGCGATGATCCGCGAGGCGGCGGACGGCTTCTTCGCATCCGAAGCGCCGGTTTCGGAGCTTCGTCGACTGCGCGATGCGGGCGATACGACCGGCTTCTCGCGCGATCTATGGAAGAAGATGGCGGAGATGGGCTTTGCGGGCGTGCTCGTGCCCGAAGCCCACGGCGGCAGCGGGCTTGGGCTCGTTGCGGCGAACCTCATCCAGGAAGCGGTGGGGCGGAACCTGTCGCTGTCGCCGTTCCTTTCGACTGCCGTGCTCGGTGCGACGGCACTCGCCGGTGCGAGCGAGGATCAGCAGGCGGCGTTGCTGCCGAAGCTCGCGGCGGGCGATCTGTTGCTGGCGCTGGCGAGCGACGAGGCGTCGCGCCACGCGCCGCACCTGATTCGAACGCGCGCCGAGGCGGCCGGGAACGGTTTCCGCATCACCGGCACCAAGACCTTCGTTCTCGACGGGCATGTTGCGGATCGGCTGATCGTTGCAGCGCGGACCTCGGGTGAGGATGGGGACCGTGACGGCATCACCTTGTTCCTTGTCGATCCGAAGTCGGCGGGCGTCGCGGTGAAGCGCGCCAGCATGGTCGACAGCCGCAACGCTGCCGATATCCGTTTCGACGGCGTACAAGTGGACGGAGCGGACGTGATCGGCGCGGTCGGCGAAGGCGCGGCGATCCTCGACCGCGTGCTCGATGCCGGGCGCACCTGCCTTGCCGCTGAGATGGTCGGCGTGTCGGCACAGAGCTTTTCGATGACAGTGGGCTACCTCAAGGAACGCGAGCAGTTCGGCCGCAAGATCGGCAGCTTCCAGGCACTCCAGCATCGTGCCGCGCAGCTCTACTGCGAGATCGAGCTGGCGAAGTCGGCGACGCTGAAGGCCGCGCAGGCGCTCGACGCGGGCGACAAGGATGCGCCGCTCTACGCCAGTCTTGCCAAGGCGAAGGCGGGCGCGGTGGCGCGGCTCGCGACGAACGAGGGCGTGCAGATGCACGGCGGCATCGGCATGACCGACGAGTTCGACATCGGCTTCTTCATGAAGCGCGCCCGCGCCGCCGAAACGAGCTTCGGCGACCTGTCGTTTCATGGCGATCGCCTTGCGCGTATGCTAGGGTACTGAAATGCTGACCGAACTCGACAAGGCGCAGGACAAGGCCATTGCGGCGATCACGGCGCCCGGCGGCCAGCTGGAGGTGATCGAGAAAACGGTCAAGGGCGTCCCGCTCAAGGTCTTCAAGAACGCGCCGCCGACGATGCGCGAATTCTTCCAATTCTTCTTCAACCACAACGCTGCGCGTGAATTCCTCGTCTACGGCGAGGAACGGCTGACCTTCGCCGAGGTCTATGCGAAGGCGCTGCGGATCGCGGCGGCCATGCAGCACAAGTACGGCATTGCCAAGGGTGACCGCGTTGCCATCGCCATGCGCAACTATCCCGAATGGATCATGGCCTATATCGGCCTTGTGCATCTGGGCGCGGTGGTCGTGCCGATGAACGCGTGGTGGCAGCCCGAGGAACTTGCCTACGGACTTTCCGACAGCGGCGCGCGGCTGGTGATCGCGGACGAGGAGCGGCTGCGCCGGCTCGGCGCGATCGAGGGGCTGTCGGTGCCGATCGTTGCCGTCCGCGCCAGCCACGGCGTTGCCGCCGAGCACGGCGCGGACCTCCTCGACGATCTTCTCGAAAGCGGCCCGACGGACACGTGGTACCTGCCGCCGATTGCGCCGGACGACGATGTCAGTATCCTCTACACGTCGGGCTCCACGGGCTTCCCCAAGGGGGCTGTGGCGACGCATCGCGGCGTCGTGCACGGGGCCTTCTCCTACCTCGTGCAGGGCCTCGCGTTGCTGAAGCTCTCAGAGGCGGCGGGCGCACACGTGCCGCCGCAGCAGATCATGCTGCTGACCGTGCCGCTGTTCCATGTGACCGGGCTCGTGCCGCTGATGCTCGTGTCGGTCGCGATCGGCCGCAAGTTCATCATGATGCACCGCTGGGACGCTGGCGAGGCGATCCGGCTGATCGACAAGGAGAAGTGCACCTATTTCGTCGGCGTACCGACGATGACGCACGAAATCATGTCGCATCCGGAGCGAGACAAATATGACCTTTCGACCGTGACCGACTGGGCGGCGGGTGGTGCGCCGCGTCCGGCGGAACATGTCGAGCGGCTGGCGAAGGCGATCCCGACCGGCAAGCCCGCGATCGGCTACGGTCTCACGGAAACGAACGGCGTGGGCGCCGGCATCCTCCGCGAGTCCTACCTCGCACGCCCGACCTCGACGGGTCGCGCCTCGAAACCCGTCGTCGAGATCGCGATCCTTGACGACGACGGCACTGCGCTTGCGCCGCACGCGGTGGGCGAGGTGTGCATCCGCTCGGCGGCGAACGTGCGCGGCTACTGGCGGCGGCCGAAGGAGACGGCGGAGGCTTTCGACAAGGCAGGGTGGTTCCACACCGGCGATGTCGGCTACCTCGACGAGGACGGCTTCCTGTTCATCGTCGATCGCAAGAAGGACATCATCATCCGCGGCGGCGAGAACATCAGCTGCCAGGAAGTGGAGGCCGCGATCTATGCGCATCCGGCGGTGATGGCGGCGAGCGTGTTCGGGCTTCCCGACGACCGGCTCGGCGAGATCGTGGGCGCTGTGGTATACCTGAAACCGGGCGAGAAGGCGGAGCCGGAGGCGATCATCGATTTCGCGCGCCAGCACCTCGCGGCGTTCAAGGTGCCGGCGCGGCTCTGGATTTCCGAGGAGCCGCTGCCGCGTCTGGGATCGGAGAAGATCGACAAGGTGAGCCTGCGCAAGATCTACCGCGAACGACATGTTGCGGAGGCCGCCTGAAGGGAGAGAGGTCATGGCGACGATGATGCGGGGTCAGGCGACATTCCGGCGGATGCAGGACGGGACGCTGGATGACTGGATGATCATCGCGCGCGAGCACATGGCGCACCAGAAGGCGGCGGCGCCGATGCAGACGATCGATACGCTGCGTCGGCTTGGCGACATGACATTGGGGTTCGCGGCGGACCAGCTTACCCACGCGCTGATGACCGCGACGCTTGCGCGCCGCTCGGGAGCGAGTGACGAGGAGGTCGTTGCGGCGCTCTGCCATGATATCGGGAAGGTGATGTCGGTGCCGAACCACGGCCCGATCGCGGCGGAAATGCTGAAGCCGTATGTTTCGGAAACGATCTATCACGCCGTTTTCTGGCACCAGCATTTTCAGGGCCAGTATTACTACAACCACCTTGGCAAGCCGACCGACCTTCGGATGCAGTTCAGGGATGCGCCGTGGTACGGCTTTGCCTGCCGTCTGGTGGATGAATGGGATGCCCCGGCGTTCGATCCGGACTTCGATGTCGACAGCCTCGAAAGCTTCGAGCCCGAGGTGGTGAAGGTGTTCTCGAACCCGCACACACTGATCTGAGACGCCGCATCGACAGGCTCTTTCGTCCGCGATAAACCGCAGGGATGGACGCCAAGACACCGCCGCCGGCCCGCCGCAAGCGGGAACTCCCCAAGCTGCCGCAGATTTCGCGGCGCAAGCTGCTGATCGGCATCGGCGCGGGCGCGGGGCTCGCGATCGGTTACGCCGTGTGGCCGCGCCGGGTGCCGCTCAATCTCGCTGTGCGCGAGGATGAGACGCTGATCAATGCCTGGCTCAAGATCGGCGCGGATGGTCGTGTCGTCGTCGCGGTGCCGCAGGCGGAAATGGGGCAGGGGGTTTATACCTCTCTGCCGCAGCTTCTGGCGCACGAACTCGGCGCGGACTGGAAGACGATCTCGGTGGAGCCCGCGCCGCTGCATCCGGTCTATGCCAATCGCGCGATGGCGGA
>JAEULI010000169.1 GCA_016793845.1 Sphingosinicella sp. | reverse complement strand
AACGAACGCCCGCGCCTGAGACCGGTCGCTATTCCGCCCATGCCGGGCTGCAAACGGCGGCTTTCTCCGCTTCCGGTGCTCACGTACCTTCAGTACGCTGCGCGCCGGTTCTCGAAATCCACCATTTTCGCTCCGGCATGAGCGGAATAGCAACCAGTCTACGACCCGTCAGCTCGTGAAGTTGTCGGCGATCGCGCAGGCCGCCGGCCCGAGGATCACGACGAACAGCACGGGCAGAATGAACAGGATGAGCGGCACGGTCATGATCGCCGGAAGCCGCGCGGCCTTTTCCTCGGCGCGCATCATGCGCTCGTTGCGGAATTCGGCCGAGAGCACGCGCAAGCTGGAGGCGAGCGGCGTACCGTATTTCTCGGTCTGGATCATGGTCGTCACGACACCGCGCAGCGCTTCGAGATCGACGCGGTTCGCGAGGTTCTCGAATGCCTGGCGGCGATCGGTGAGGAAGCCGAGCTCGATCGCGGTGAGCGCGAACTCGTCGGCGAGTTCGGGATAGCCGTTGCCGAGTTCCTTCGCGACGCGGTTGAACGCGGCGTCGACGGTGAGACCGGCTTCGGCGCAGATCACGAGCAGATCGAGTGCATCGGGAAGGCCCTTGCGGATCGCATCCGAACGCTTCGTGATCAGGTTCTTCACATAGATATCGGGCGCCTTGTAGCCGAGCAGCAGCGCGCCGCCCACGATCATCGCCTTCGTCGAGGAGGCGTAATCCGGAAACCCGCCAAGACCGTATATGTAGAAGGCGACGAGTGCGCCGAGCGCGAACGGCGCGATGAGACGGCCGAACAGGAACACGACGACCGCGTCCTTGGAACGAATGCCGGCCTGCACAAGCTTCGCTTCGGCGAGCTTCGTCTGCTCGTCCTGCATGACCGACATCTTCTTGAGGATGCCGCGCATGAAATCGGTGGCTTCGGTCTTCGCCGCAAGGCTTGAGCGCCGCCGCGGTGCGACGATGCCGGCCTTCAGCTGTTCGCGGCGGTCCTGAAGCGCTTTCACGCGGCCGCGCATCGGATCGCGGACGGTCGCCACCGACCAGATCGCGACCATCATGGCGAAGACACCGAGCGCTGCGAGCAGCGTGGCGAGATCGGTCCCGGTCATGCCGAGAAGGAGGGTTTTCTCTTCCATCAGATTTCGAAGCTCACCATCTTGGCCATGATAAAGGCGCCGATTGACATCCAGATAAGGCCGCCGACGCCCGCCACCATCAGGCGCGGATCGGTGAAGAACGGCGCGAGGTAAGAGGGGTTCATCGTGTACACCAGCGTGAACACGATGAATGGCAGTGAGCCGACGATGTAGGCTGAGGCTTTCGATTCAGACGACATCGCCCGGATCTTCAGCTTCATCTGCGCACGCTTGCGCAGCACCTCGCCAAGATTGTTCAGCGTTTCGGCAAGGTTGCCGCCGGTCTCCCGCTGGATCGACAGCGTGATGACGAAGAACTGGAATTCGGGCGTCGTCAGGCGGTTCGCGGTTTCCTGAAGCGCCTGCTCCATCGTGCGGCCGATGCGGATCTTGTCGGAGACCTGACGGAATTCGTATCCGACCGGGTCCAGGATTTCCTTGCCGACAACGCCGATCGATTCGGAGATCGGCAGACCGGACCGGAGACCGCGCACGAGAAGATCGATCGCATCCGGGAAGCGGTCGTTGAAATTCTTGATACGCTTCTTGATGAAGAAGCTGACCACCATGTGCGGCAGGAACAGGCCGAAGAACACGCCGGCGAGAGCCGCGAGCGCCATCGGCGCGCCGGCACCCGAAATGGCGATGAAGGTGATCGCGAGAATGCCGAGGCTCGCAACCGCATACTGCCCAAGCGACCAGGATTTGCCTGTGCGCTCCAGCCGCTGGCGAAGCAGCGCGCGGTTCGGGATCAAGCCCTGGAACATGTTGTCGAGCCTGCTCTCGCGCGAGGCGAGGATGCGGCGCATCTGCACCTGCGCAAGCACTTCTCGCGAGGACGAATGCCGCTCGCGGAGCTGCTCCAGCCGCTTCGCGCCGCGCTTCGCATTGCCATCGCCGCTCATCAGAATGATCAGCGCCAGCATCAGGAAGACACAGCCGAAGATCACGGCGATCATCAGGTCACGGCTCATCCCATGCACTCCATCAAGGCGCGGCCAAGGCCGAAGTATTCCGCGCGTTCGTAGCAATTCGGGCGCAGGCCCGTGCTGATGTATTCGCCCTTCAGCTTCCCGGTCTCGTCCTCGCCGTTGTAGCGGTAGAGGAACAGGTCCTGCATGGTGATGACGTCGCCTTCCATGCCGACCACTTCCGAGATGTGCGTGATGCGGCGGCCGCCGTCGCGCATACGGCTGATCTGCACGACGAGGTTCAGAGCGTCGGAGATCTGCTGGCGGATGGCGTTCGGGCTGAGATTGAGCCCGGCCATGTTGATCATGTTTTCAAGACGCGTCAGCGCCTCGCGCGGGCGGTTCGCGTGCAGCGTGCCGAACGAGCCGTCGTGGCCGGTGTTCATGGCGGCGAGCAGATCGAACGCCTCGGGTCCGCGAACCTCGCCGAGGATGATGCGATCGGGACGCATACGCAGTGCGTTCTTCACGAGATCGCGCATCGTGACCTGGCCGTTGCCTTCGAGGTTCGCGGGGCGCGTTTCGAGACGCACAACGTGCGGCTGCTGCAATTGTAGCTCGGCCGCGTCCTCGATGGTGACGATGCGCTCGCCCGGATCGATGTTGCGCGAGATTGCGTTCAGCATCGTTGTCTTGCCCGAGCCCGTGCCGCCAGAGATCAGGATGTTGAGACGGCAGCGGCCGGCGATATTGAGGAACTTGCACATGGCCGGCGACATCGATCCGCCTTCCATCATGCGGTCGAGCGTCAGCTTGATCTTCGAGAATTTACGAATCGAGATCGACGTGCCGTCGATGGCGAGCGGCGGGATCACAACGTTGACACGGCTGCCGTCGAGAAGGCGCGCGTCGCAGATCGGCGAGGTTTCGTCGACGCGGCGGCCGACCGCGCTGACGATGCGCTGCGCGATGTTGAGCAGGTGCGCGTCGTCGCGGAACTTGACCTCGGTCTGCGCGAGTTTGCCCTTGCGCTCGGCGTAGACGATGTTCGGTCCGTTGACCATGATTTCGCTGACTTCGTCGTCGTTCAGCAGTGGTTCGAGCGGCCCGAGGCCGAGCATGTCGTTGAGGAGCAGCGTGACGAGATCGCGCTGCTCGCGCTGGTTGAGGCCAATCTTCTCCTGAACGAGAATCTCGGAGATGACGTCGGAGATCTGCTCGGCAAGCTCGCCGCGCGAGAGGTCTGCGATGACGCTCGCGTCGATCCGTTCCATCAGGATCGGGTGGACACGTTCCTTGGCGGCGAGCACGCTCTGGGTGCTCGCGCTCGCGGCGCGCGCGGTCCGCTCGGCCGTCTCCGTAGCGGCGGACGGCTTCAAGCCGCCGACGAGGTTGATGAGTTCGTTGAGAAGAACGGTGACGGTGTCGCGAACCTGCCCGTCATCGATCGTCATGCCCTGAATATCGGCGAGACGCTTGACGGTGTCTTCTATCTGCGCGGCGAGTTCACCACGGCGGCGCGTGCGCGTCTTCGCAGGCGGGAACAGTTCGGAAAGCTGCGGCGAGAGGATCGCGTGCAGTTCCCACACACAGTTTTCGGTGCTGCGCCCACGCGGCGTTTCAACGGGTTTCGAAAGGCCGAAATCCCCGGAATCGGCAACAAGCGGTCGCCTGCCGGTGCTGGCGGCGGAATTCTGTCCGAAACCGTCGCCAACAACCTGCAATCCTGCGCCGCTTCGTTTTCCGAACCCTTTGGGCTGCATACCTTACCCCGTTTACGCGCGTGCGCCCGGCCGGTTCACCCGGCCGGGAAGCATTACTTCTTGCCTGAAGCCTTGGCGGTGCCCTTCTGGGGCAACAGGCTGCGAACTTTGCTCATCAGCGTTTTCGCTTCGACCTCGGCGGCGATTTCGCCGGCGAGCTGGACAGCGAGCGCGCTGAAAGCGCCGCCGACCTTGCCGTTCGCGACCGCAGCGAGGGCACGGCCCTGCTTCGCGGCGCCCACGGCCTGCTTGACGTCGAGCGGAATGACGATGTCGATCCTGCGTTCGATCGACGCCTCGAAATCCTTGCGCGCAACTTCAGGCGGCGGATTCGTGCCGACGCGGTTGGCGACCATCGTCACCTTGGCGTGCGGCGCATTCGCTTTCAGAAAGCCGAGCAGGCGGATCGCATCGCGCGTCGAGGCCAGCGTCTGTTCGGTCACCACGACGACGTGGTTGACGTCGCTGAGCAGGTGCGGGTGCTGGACGGCAACGGTACGCGGCAGATCCACGATCACCGTTTCGAAGGCATTGCGCATCTCTTCCTGAAGCTGGAACAGCGCGCTGCCGTCAGCGATCAGCGGCTGGCTGATCGGCGCTTCGGCCGAAAGCACGGCGAGCTTTTCACCCACGCGCACCATCGCGCGCTCGATGAAAAGGCCGTCGATGCGGCTCGGGTTCTCGAGTGCGTCGGTGAGGCCGCGGCCCGGTTCGAGATCGAACGAGAGCGCGCCTGTGCCGAACTGGACATCGAGATCGAGAAGCGCCGTGGAACGCCCCTGACTCTCTGCCGAGAGCCACGCGAGCGAGCTTGCAACGGTCGATGCACCGACGCCGCCGCGCGTGCCGATCACTGCGATCGTCGTGCGCGGTCGGTCGCTGGTATCGGCCTCGACATGCTTCGGACCCTGCAGTGTGACCTGCGCGTGCATGAACGCTTCGCGCATCGCGTCGGCGGAAAGCGGCTTCAGCAGATAGTCCTGCAGGCCGCTCGCCACGAGATCGCGGTAGAGCTTCACATCGTTGATCATGCCGACCGCAATCACGATCGTGCCCGGCTCGCAGACTTCGGCAAGTGCGTTGATGTCGTTCAGCGGATCGCCCGATTCCGACAGGTCGACGAGCAGCACCATCGGGCTCGACGAGACCGAGAGGGTCTGCACGGCGTTGCGAAGGCCGCCCTTGTTGACCTTCTCGACCGCCCAGCCGAGTTCGGCCGCTACGACCTTGACGGCGTCAGCCGTCTCGTCGTCGCAGACGAAGGCGTTGAAGGCGTCGCGTGCACCGACACCGGTTTTCGGATTCCAAGGCGCGTTCATACCTGCATCCCCTCGTTTAATTGCTGCCGGCCTGGCCGACGGTGCTCTTCACCTTGTTGGTGCCTTCGCCGGCCTTGCCACGGTAGGTTTCGATCGCCTTCACGGTGGTGAGCGCGTCGGTGCCCGTGTGAGGCTTGCCCGATACGAGGTCGTTCGCGTCGACGACCATCGCGGCGAGATTGCTCTCGCTCGCGCATCCATAGTTGCTCATCGTCGAGGCTTCGAATTCGAGCTGCGACGGACGCGACCAATCCGGGCAGCCCGGGACGCTGGCAGTTGCGCGCATCACGACCACGCGCGCGCCGGCATTGCCTGCACCGACCGTGACCGGCACCTGATCGTTCAGAAGCAGCCCGTATCCGGACAGCACTGATGCGATCGCCGCGCGGCGGGCGCCCGAGCCGCTGCCGCTGTCGTCGACGCTGACGCGGTCGCCGTAGCGAATGCCGATGCCCTCGAACCATTCCGCAAGCGACTTGCGCTGCTCACTCGAAAGCCCGTCCGTTCCAGCATAGCCGAGATCGTGGACGAGGATCGTCTGTGCGACGACCGCAGCCTTCGCTGACGCCATGCCCGGATTGGGAGCGCTGCCGCCGCAGGCGCCGAGCGCAAGCGATGAGGCGAGAAGGGTGCTGGCCGCGAGGCGGCGCATCGTGATGGTCTTCATGGTCATTGTGCCCCTCTCCATCAATTGTTCGAGAAGCCGGGAGCGGCCGAGCCGGCGACCATTGGCGGTCCGGCTGTCTTCGCTTCGGCGACCGGCGCCTTGGCACCCTTGAATGTCTTACCCAGCAGCCAGCGTTCCGCATCGTTCGGAATGGCAAGGCCGTCCGTCGGCAGCGTAAGGCGGGTATTGGTCGGCTTCACGAGATAGGGCGTCACCACGATCACGAGTTCCGATTCGTCGCGCGCGAAGCGATCCGATTTGAACAGTGCGCCGAGGATCGGCAGGTTACCGAGCAGCGGCGTCTTTTCTTGGGTGGTGCCCACACGATTGCGTAAGAGCCCGGCGATCATGAAGCTTTGGCCCGAGCCGAGTTCGATCGAGGTCTCGGCCCTGCGCGTGGTGAGTGCCGGGATCGAGATGTTGTCGAGACGGATTGCGCCGGCTTCGGAGAGTTCGGAGACTTCCGGACGAACGCGCAAGCTGATCCTTCCTCCGTCGAGTACGGTCGGTGTGAAGGCGATGCCTACGCCATATTCCTTGAACTCGACGCTGATGCCGCCATTTCCGTCGCTCACAGCGATCGGGAACTCTCCGCCCGCAAGGAAGCTGGCGGTTTCACCCGAGAGCGCCGTCAGGTTTGGTTCGGCGAGGAGGGAGACGAGACCATCCTGCTCCAGCGCATCGATGGCTGCACCGACATCGAGACCGAAGATATCGGTAACCCCGCCGATCGTCGTCGAGCCTGAATTCTGCGTCAGTGTCCAGATGTTTGTATTGGTGTCTAAGGACCATGCGCCGGTGCCGCGACCGCGGCCAATCCCGAAGAGGAAGCCACCAGTCGTATCGACTGACGTAAGGTTGACACCCAGTTCCTTCACCAGGCTGCGGCTCACCTCGGCGAACTTCACGCGCAGGTTCACCTGCGCCGGCGTCGCTGTCTGCAGCTTGTTGATGATGGCCTGGCCTTCGCCGACGAAGGTCTTCACGAGGCGCGTTGCCTCCTCGACCTCTTCCGGATTGGCGACGGTGCCGGTGAGCAGCGTCATGCCGTTCATCGAATTGACCGTGATCGCGGCGCCCGGCATCGCAAGGCCCAGCATCGTACGGATCTGATCAATGTTCTGCGCGACGCGGACGTTCGCGGAGTAAACAATGCGCCCGGCGCCGTCCGTCGCGTAGATCGTCGTTTCACCGGCGCCGACGCCGTAGACGTAGAGCAGGCGGTCGGACCGGACCTGCACGTCTGCGATCTTCTGGTTGGCGACGAACACATCACTCATCGACCGTTCCAGCCGGATCAGCGTGCCCTTGTTGACGCCGACGTTGAGCGAGGACGATGCTGACGTGATCGTCGTGTCCTGCGCCTGCGTCGCCGGCGTGGCCATGGCGGCCAGCGACAGTGCGGCGGCGCAGCCGCACAGGATTGCCTTGAGCTTCATGTTATTCTGCCCCCACGGAAACTTCAGTGGCCTTGTTGCCGCGGAACACGCGGACGCTCGGACCTGCCGGCTTGCCGGACTTCACGGCCACCGGGCGCGGATCGAGGTTGGATGCGAAGCGCGAGACTTCGCCGCCAGTCGTGAACGACGGATTGCGATCGTTCGGCTGCGTCTGGAGTGCGATCTGCAAGCGCTTTTCCTGCGTGGCGTTCAGGTCGTCGCTGACCTCCACCTCACCGGTTGCGATCATCTGCTCCAACTCCTGCGTGTTTTCCGCGATCGGGCGCAGGCTGAGCGAGATCTGGCCGAGTGTCTGCGCGACCGCGATCTTCTCGACGAACTTCGGCGGCACTTCGAACGTCACGGTACGGCCGGTCTTCGGACCAGACCCTTCTCCGCCGAGCTCGTTGGTGCGCTGATCAATGGCGAGCACGCGCACGTTGCGCATGATTGTCTCGGAAACGCGCAGTGCCGGGGCAGGGGTGCCTTCCTCGGTATCCCCCTGATAGCTGACGCCGTGCGTCAGCACCATGTCCACGCGGTCACCAGGGAACACGAAACCGGCGACGCCGCTCTCAGCGTTGGTCGAAACGGTGACCGCGCGCATACCGGGCGTCAGCGCCGCGGCAAGGAAGCCACGCTCGCCCGGCCCGACGATCGAACCCTTGGTGAGCGGCTGTCCGGCCGGGACCGAAACGCGCACAACCTTGCCGTTCAGGCTCTCGAGATTGGTCTCGCCTTCAAGGAAGTAGACGTTCTCGACGAGATCCTTCGGCCACGGCTGGAGCTTGAACATCTCCTGCGTGAGGATCGTGCCGAGCGGCAGCGGCTTGGTGGCGACGAGCACCTTCGGGCCCTTCTGCTCGACCTCGCCGGCCTGCACCTGCTGTGTGCCGCTGTCGCTGACAAGCGCGCGCACGAAGAAGGCCGAGATACCCGCTATAACGAGCGCGCCGACCAGCAATATGATCTTCTTTACGTCCATGACCCCTGTAGCCTCCAGGCGAAAACCCCTGCGTGCACTATCCAGCCAATTGCTTAACAATCGGTTCGCCAAGCGCGACGAAGGTCGCGAGGCAGATTGCGCACCCGTATGGAATCTCCGGATTGCCCGCTTTTCCGCGCTTGCGGTGCCAGACGAGGTAGGCGAGCGTGAGGACGCCGCCGATGATCGACATGAGCACGAGCATCCGCAGATATGGGATGGCGGGTAGCCAGAGCGCGAGCGCGGTGAGCAGCTTGACGTCACCGCCGCCCATGGCACCCAATGCGAAGATTCCGGCGAAAACGGCGAACACGCCAACGGCCAGCAAGAGCTGCCAGCCAACAAGCGGCCACAGCGCCTCGCCCGATCCCAGCCAGAAGGGAACGGCGAGCAGCGCGACGGCGGCATTGACGATGTTCGGAATGATACGCCGGGTTACGTCACTGTAAATGACATATGCGAGCAGTGCGAAAAGCACTGCGACGCTGATGATCTGAAGAGCCCCGGCCATGTCGACCGGTCCTAGACGTCATGACTGAAAAAAACGTAACCATGCGCCGTGACGCCCGATCCGCTCCCTGAAGATGCCATGACCCGCCGCCGCTCGCTGCCCCCGGAGGCCCGCTGGGCGGACTGGATCGCCGCCGACGGCTGGCGCATCCGCACGGTGAGCTGGGCGCCAATAGCGGGCAAGCCATCGATCCTGTTCCTGAACGGGCGCGCAGATTTCATCGAGAAGTATTCGGAGAGCTACTGGCACTGGCGGGACCGGGGCTATGGTCTCTTCACCTTCGATTGGCGCGGGCAGGGGGCTTCGGGACGTTTCCCGGCCGGTGCCGAGGGATATTTCGGCGCGTGGCTCGCCGATCTTGAGGGGCTTAGCACCCATACGGCGACATTGCTTGGCGGGCCGATGGTGCTGGCGGGACACAGCATGGGCGGGCATCTCGCGCTCCGGCATCTCGCGGCCGGTGGCACATCCCGCTACAGCCGCGCCGTGCTGTTCGCACCGATGGCGGGCATCACCGCACAGGGAGTGCCACCGCGCGTGCTATCGTGGCTGGCGCGGGCCTACGTGAAGGCGGGTGCGGGCGATACCTATCCGCCGCTGCAGGGGCCGTACGGGGAGCGCTCGCGCGGCGTGCACCGCCAGCGCATCCTGACCGGCGATGCGGAGCGGTTCGCAGACGAAGCCTGGTGGATCGACGGAAATGCCGCGCTTGCCTTCGGCGGGGCAAGCTGGCGCTGGGTGTTCGAGGCATCGGCATCGTGCGGCGCACTGGCCGCGCCCGGCGTGCCCGAGGCGATCACGCTGCCGGTCGACGTGTTCATCGGCGACAACGAGCGCTTGGTGGACGCGGCGGCGGCGCAGCGGCTCGTTCAGCGGTTGCCCGATGGGCGTCTGCACGTCATTGCGGGCGCCGCGCATGAATTGCTGCGCGAGCGGAGCGCGGTGCAGGACGGCGTGCTTGCGGCGGTTGACGGGTTGGTGGCGTTATGACGGGTCGGTACGACGTTGTTGTCGTGGGGGTGGGCATCGGCGGCGCGAGCCTCGCATGGTTTTTGAGCGAACGGGCCTCCGTGCTGCTCATCGAGGCCGAAGCGCATCCGGGCCTGCACAGCACTGGCCGCTCGGCCGCGTTCTTTGCCGAGACCTATGGTGGGCCGGGCGTGCAGCCGCTGACCACCGCATCGAAGGCCTTCCTGCTCCAGCCGCCGGAGGCTTTCGCGGACGGTCCGCTCGTGACGCCGCGCGGCGCGCTGCATATCGCCGGACCTGATGCGCACGGTGTGCTCGATCATATGGAAAGCGCGTTCCGGGCTTCGGGTGTTGCCATCGAACGCCTCGATGCCGATGGGACGGCTGCGCGGGCGCCGCTGCTGTCTCCCGCTTGGCGGCAGTGCGGGCTATGGGAGCCGGGATGCAGCGATATCGAGGTCGCGCGCTTGCACCAGGCGTTCCTCGCCGGCGCGCGGCGGCGAGGGGCCGTGCTTGTGACCGACGCGCGTGCACGCGGCCTTGATCGCAGTGGTGGGCGTTGGCGGATCGAAACCGGGGCGGGGTGCTTTGAAGCCGATGTCGTGGTGAATGCCGCGGGGGCGTGGGCGGATCAGGTCGCAGTGCTGGCGGGTGCGCGGCCGCTGGGCGTGCAGCCGTTACGGCGGACGATGATCGTGGCTGATCTTGGCGGGCCTGTGGAGCCTGATCTGCCGGTTGTGCTTGATGCGGCGGGCAGCTTTTACTTCAAGCCCGATGCCGGGATGATGTGGGTGAGCCCCCATGATGAAACGCCTGTGGCGGCGAGCGATGTGCAGCCTGAGGAGCTGGACATTGCGATTGCCGTGGACCGGTTCGAGACCGCGACGACCGCGACGGTGCGTCGGGTGGTGCGATCCTGGGCGGGGCTGCGGAGCTTCGCGCCGGATCGGCTTCCCGTGTACGGTTTTGCGTCGGACGCACCCGGCTTCTTCTGGTGCGCAGGGCAGGGCGGGTTTGGGGTGCAGACATCGCCTGCAGCGGGGGCGATGGCGGCGGCACTGATCACGGGCGCGGCGTGGAGCGCGCCCGGGGTCGACCCCGAACGCTATTCCCCCAAGCGGTTCAGTTGAAAATCAGGCCCGGCGGCGGCGGCGTGCGGCGCCGATGCCGAGGAGGCCAAGGCCGAAGAGGCCGAGCATCGCCGGTTCGGGCACGTCGCTCGTGTAGAAGTTCATCATCGCGAGCTTGAACGAATCCGGGCTGTCGCCCTTCAGGCCGGCGTAATAGAGGTCGGCCGCGATGATGATGACGTTGCCGTAGTGGCCGCCGGCATCGAAGCCGACATAGGGGCTGGACGGCGTCGTCTTGATCTGGATCTCGTGCAGATCGGTCGAGAGGTCCGGGAACGCCGCCTCGACATCGAGGAACTGGTTCCAGCCGGTGCCGACGGTGCCGATCAGGATCGTCGCGTCGTTATCCTTGGTCCAGTTGCCGCCGCTGTACATGTCGTAGGCATTGAGGACGACCGCCGAGGGCGAAACGAGCTGGTCGAACTGCAGGACGATATAGTCCTTGGAGCCCGCATTGTCGGTCGTGTGGCGTCCCTGCGCGCCGCCCGCGTTGTTGCCGGAGGCGGCATTGCCGTCGCCGCCGCTGCTGACCGAACCTGCCGCCGTGACGCCGAGGCCGCCGTCATAATAGCCGAGGAACGCCTGGTCGTGATCGCCGCTGTTCCAGGTGCCGCCCTTGATCGTCCATGCCGTGGCGCGCACGTTGACGATGCTGCCGTCCGATGCGGTCGTGGTGAAGGTGCGGGCGTTGCCGTCGGGGCCGTCGATGCCGCAGTTGACCGAGCAGCCGCCGCTGAGATCGAGGCTGCCGATGGCGACCGCGAAGGCGGGCGATGACGCCAGCGCCGCTGCGGAAAGCGCGAGCGCGCCCAGCACTGCGCGGCTTGAATTCGACCTGCTCACAATCAATCCCCTGTACGAACGCCCTGCGCCGAAGCACATCCGCGCACTCCCAAGCAATTTATGTACCAGACAAGAAAAAGGCTTTGGATTCAATACACGCCGCGATTGTTGCGGATGCGTATGTAAAATCTGCCGACGTTATGCGCTTGAGAGCTCTGCGACCGCAAGATTGGCGAGTTCGTCGGCGCGCTCGTTCTCGGCATGGCCGTTGTGGCCCTTCACCCAGTGCCATTCGACACGGTGGGGCGCCGCCGCGGCGATCAGGGCCTGCCACAGATCGGCGTTCTTCACCGGCTTCTTGTCGGCGGTGCGCCAGCCGTTCCGCTGCCAGCCGTGCACCCATTTGGTGATGCCGTCCCGCACGTAGACCGAATCGGTGGTGAGCTTCACGCTGCACGGGCGTTTCAACGCCTTCAGCGCCTCGATCGCTGCCGTGAGTTCCATGCGATTGTTGGTGGTCAGCGCCTCCGCGCCCCTGAGCTCCCGCTCCTGTCCCTTCGCCCGGAGGATGGCGCCCCAGCCGCCCGGGCCGGGATTGCCCTTGCAGGCGCCGTCCGTGAACACTTCGACGTCGGAAGCGGCGCTCATTCGGCCTCGCGGTAGTGGAGAAGCCGCCGTGCGAACGCCATCGGATCCTTGCGGGTGACGAGCGCGCCGGGAGGCGTGTTCAGCCAATCCCACGCGCGCGTCAGCAGGAAGCGCAGCGCAGAGGCGCGGCGCAGCACGGGCATGGCTGCCGCTTCCGCCGCCGTGATCGGGTGCGCGGCGCGGTAGCCCGCCTCGAGCGCTTCGGCGCGCTCCGGATAGAAAACCGCGCCGTCGTTGCTGAAGCACCACGCGCCGTGCATCACGGCAAGGTCGTAGGCGCGCGCATCGGTGCAGGCGAAATAGAAATCGATGATGCCGGTGACGGTGTCGTCGAGCGCGAGCACATTGTCCGGAAACAGATCGGCGTGGATCGTCCCCTGCGGCAGGTCGGCGGGCCAGTGCGCCTTCTGGAATGCCATCTCGGTCTCGATCAGCGCTGCAAGGGCGGGGTCGATCTCGCCGGCGCGCGGCAGGCACTTCGCGGCAAGCTCCAGCCGTCCCTCATGACCGAGCGCATTGGCGCGCACGCCGCCGAAATCGGCGGTTGCCGCGTGGAGGCGCCCAAGCGCTTCCCCGGCGGCATGGCAGAGCGCGGGGGTGGGTTCGGTAACCGATATGCCGGTCAGGAACTCGATCACGCACGCCGGGCGACCGGAAAGTTCCTGCAAGGGTTCGCCGGCTTTGTCCTCGATCGGCCTCGGCACGGGCAGGCCCCCGTCCGCGGCATGGCGCATCAGCGCGAGGAAATAGGGGAGATCGGCGGTGTCGACGCGCTTTTCGTAGAGCGTCAGGATGTAGCGCCCGCGCGTCGTATCGATCAGGTAGTTCGAATTCTCGACGCCCTCGGCAATGCCCTTCGCTGCAACGAGCGCGCCGATGTCGTAGCGCGCGACGAACGCGGACAGATCCTCCGCGGGAACATGGGTGTAGACGGCCATGGGTTATTCCGTGAGCACGCGCGGAAGTTTGAAGGCGACATCCTCGACGGCGGTCGAGATCTGCTCGACGCTGAGCTGGCGGCGCGCGGCGAGCGCGTCCAAAAGCTCCTGCACCAGCACTTCGGGCGCGGAGGCGCCGGCGCTGATGCCCACTGTTTCCGCGTCGGCAAGCCATGCCCAGTCGAGCTCGCTGGCGCGCTGCACCAGATGGGCGCGGGCACCGCAGCGCTCAGCGACCTCGCGCAGCCGCAGCGAGTTCGACGAGTTGGGCGCGCCGATCACGAACACGACATCGCACTGCGTGGCGATGGCCTTCACGGCATCCTGCCGGTTCGAGGTGGCGTAGCAGATATCCTCGCCGCGCGGCGCCTGAATCTCCGGGAAACGGCGGCGCAGCGTCTCGACGATGGCGTGCGTATCATCCACCGAAAGCGTCGTCTGCGTGAGGAAGGCAATACCCGAAGGGTCGGCCACGGCAATGGTTTCGGCGTCTTCGACCGTTTCCACCAGCGTCATCGCACCCTGCGGCACCTGCCCGAACGTGCCGATCACCTCCGGGTGCCCGGCATGGCCGACGAAGATGATGTGCCGCCCCTGTTCGATCAGCCGCTCGGCCTGCCGGTGCACCTTCGACACCAGCGGGCAGGTCGCGTCGACATAGACCATCTTGCGGGCCTCGGCGGCCTTCGGCACGCTTTTCGGAACGCCGTGCGCCGAGAAGATCACCGGCACGTCTTCCGGCACCTCGTCCAGCTCCTCGACGAACACGGCACCCTTGGCGCGCAGGCTATCGACGACGAAGCGGTTGTGGACGATTTCGTGGCGCACATAGACGGGCGCCCCCCACTTTTCGAGCGCTAGCTCGACGATGCGGATGGCGCGGTCGACGCCCGCGCAGAAGCCGCGCGGGCCTGCGACGAGCACGCGGAGCGGGCGCTTCAGTTCTGGATCGATGTCGGCCATGACGGCGCCCCCTCTACGCGATTGCTTGCCGCTTCAAAAGCCGCTTCCTATAGAGGCGGGCGACAGGGGCGCCAAAGGGCGTCTTGAGCCCGATGCGGGAAGGACCGTCACACGTGCGCCAGTTTTTCGTTGTTGTGCCTGCGCTCCTCATGCTGGCGGCCTGCGGCGGCGGCAATCCGCTGAAGATCACGCGCAGCCCCTGCCCCGCGGCCGGCACGCTCCAGTACGCAAGCGAGGTGACCCTGTTCTCGCCGGAGACGAGCCGCGACGCGAACGCCATCGACGTGACCGCCACGATCACCAACGTGCGCGCCACCTGCGCCGAATCGACGGAGCGGCTGAACAGCCAGCTTTCGTTCGACGTCGTGGCGCAGCGCGCGAACGCCAGCGGCGCGCGCGACGTGACGCTGCCCTATTTCGCCGTGGTGCTGCGCGCGGGCGACCAGCTGCTCTCGAAGCAGCTCGGCAGCGTGACGCTGCGCTTCGAGGACGGCCAGCTGCGCGCGCGCACGACCGGCTATGCGCGTAGCGACATCAGCCGCGCCGCCGCCGCACTGCCTGAAAACATCGCGCGCGAACTCACCCGCGAGCGCAAGCCCGGCGATGCCGACGCCGCGATCGACCCGCTCGCCGCGCCGGAAGCGCGCAGCGCGCTGAAGAACGCCAGCTTTGAGCTGCTGGTCGGCTTCCAGCTCGACGACGCGGCACTCGCCTACAACGTCGGGAAGTAGCGCCCGCGGGCCCTATCCCCCGTTGACAGAATCCCTGCCGCCCCGCATGGAGGCCGGGCCGTCGGTGCCCCGGCACCGGTGACGCGCGGGAGAGTCCGCATTCTTCGGGATGCGGCGCCGAAGGAGCAACCGCCCCCGGAATCTCTCAGGCCCAAGGACCGCGCGGCCACCTCGTACGGCGCTCTGGAAAGCGGATGCGGCTTCGGGCGCATCCCACCGACGGGGTAAGCGCAGGTTCGAGCAGATCGAGCGGCGCGAAACTCTCAGGTTCCGTGACAGATGGGGGCGGCCCGGCGCGGCTTTGCGCCGGGAATCTGTGTCACGAACGGAGCCTCGATGTCTGAAGCTGATGAAACCGCGCTGGCGCTGCCGCTGGACGCCCTGCACCGCGCCCTTGGCGGCCGCATGGTGCCGTTCGCGGGCTATGCCATGCCCGTGCAGTTCGAAGGCATCATGGCCGAGCACAACTGGACGCGGGAGAGCGCGGGCCTGTTCGACGTGAGCCACATGGGCCAGCTCGAATTCCGCGGGCAGGGCGTCGCGGAGGCGCTCGAAAGCCTGATGCCGGGCGATTTCCTGGCGCTGCGCGAAAACCGGATGCGCTATTCGCTGCTGCTCGATGACAATGGCGGCATCATCGACGATCTGATGGTGACGAACCGCGGCGATCATTTCTACGTCGTCGTCAACGGCGCCACCAAGCACGGCGACATCGCGCACATCGCGGCGCGGCTTGCAGGCGGCGTTTCGCTCGTTCACCGCACCGATCTCGCATTGCTCGCGCTGCAGGGGCCGAAAGTGGCGGATGCGCTGGCGCGTGTCGCGGGCGAGGTCTCGACATTGGTGTTCATGAAGGCGGGGGCGTTCCGCATCGAGGGCGTCGATGTGTGGGTGAGCCGCTCGGGCTACACGGGCGAGGACGGGTTCGAGATTTCCGTGCCCGCCGACAAGGCCGAAGCCGTCGCCAGTGCGCTGCTCGCGCAGCCGGAGGTGAAGCCGATCGGGCTCGGCGCGCGCGATTCGCTGCGGCTGGAGGCGGGGCTGCCGCTCTATGGGCACGACCTCTCCACGGCCTCGACGCCGATCGAGGCCGATCTCGGTTTCGCGATTTCCAAGCGCCGCAAGCTCGAAGGCGGGTTTCCGGGCGCCGAGCGCGTGCTCGGGCAGCTTCTGAACGGCGCGCCGGTGAAGCGCATCGGGCTTCGTATCGAGGGCAAGCTGCCCGCGCGCGAGGGTGCGGAGATTTTCGCCGGGACCGAAAAGGTCGGCGTCATTACCTCGGGCGGGTTCGCGCCCACGGTGGGCGCGCCGATCGCGATGGGCTTCGTCTCGGCGAACCACGCCGCGGACGGCACCGCGCTTGAAATCGATGTTCGCGGACGGCGCATCGCCGCCGTCGTCGCGCCCATGCCGTTCGTTCCGCACCGCTATGTCAGACAGGGAGGCCAGTGATGACCGTCTATTATTCGAAAGAGCACGAGTGGGTCCGTGTCGAGGGCGATACCGCCACTGTGGGCATCACCGACTATGCGCAGAGCCAGCTTGGCGACGTGGTGTTCGTGGAGCTTCCGGCCGTGGGCAAGGCGCTGGTGCAGGGCAAGGACGCCGCCGTCGTCGAATCGGTGAAGGCCGCGAGCGAGGTCTATGCGCCGATCTCGGGCAGCGTCAGCGAAGTGAACGATGCGCTTGAAGCCGATCCGTCGCTCGTCAACAGCGCGGCGGAAACCGATGGCTGGTTCTTCAGGATGAGCATCGGCAATGCCGCCGAGCTTTCCGGCCTGATGGACGCGGACGCCTACGCGGCGTTCTGCGCGGACCTCTAGGGCTTCGATGGCGCGGCAGCACAATTTCGATCCGGCCGAGTACGCCGCCCACGCGGCGTTCGTGCCCGCGCTCGGGGCTGCCGTGCTGGGTCTGCTCGCGCCGCAGGCCGGCGAGCGGATTCTCGATCTCGGCTGCGGCGACGGCGTGCTGACGCTGAAGCTGGTCGAGGCCGGGGCGAGCGTGCTCGGCACCGATGCCGATCCGGCGATGGTGGCGGCCGCGCGCGCCAAGGGGCTCGACGCCGAGGTGATGGACGGCCAGCGCCTGACGTTCGACGGCGGCTTCGACGCTGTGTTCTCGAACGCCGCGCTGCACTGGATGCCCGATACGGCGGCCGTGTTCGCGGGCGTGCACCGCGCCTTGAGTCCGGGCGGGCGTTTCGTCGCGGAGTGCGGCGGCTTCGGCAACATCGCCGCGATCCGCGCCGGGCTACGCGGCGTGCTGAAGGCGCGGGGCTATGCCGTGCCCGCCCACGAGGACCAGGTCTACATGACCGCGTCGCAGGCGCGCGGCGCGCTGGAGATGGCGGGGTTCGCGGTCGAGGCCTGCGAGATCATTCCGCGCCAGACGCCGCTCGCGAGCGGCATGGCGGCGTGGCTTACGACGTTTCGCACGGGATTCCTCGATGCGCTCAAGGTCACGGACAGCGACCGGCAGGCGGTGATCGACGAGACCGTCGAACTTCTCCGTCCCATCCTTTGCGATGCGGGCGGCAACTGGATGGCGGATTACGTGCGGCTGCGCTTCGCGGCCACAAAACCGGAGTAGCGAATGCGATACCTGCCCCTCACTGCCGACGACCGCGCCGCGATGCTTGGGCGTATCGGCGCACCCAGCGTCGACGACCTGTTCCGCGACGTGCCTGCCGCCGCGCGGCTTTCCGGCCCGGTGGAGGGCCTGCCGCTCCACATGAGCGAGATGGAGGTGGAGCGCGCGCTCTCCGCGATGGCGCGGAAGAACCTGACCGCGACGCACGTGCCCTTCTTCCTCG
>JAEULI010000114.1 GCA_016793845.1 Sphingosinicella sp. | reverse complement strand
GCCCTGCGCAGTCTACGGCTTCTCCGCCGAGGTCGCCGAACGCATGGAGCACGTGCGCGCCGCGAACGAAAGCGGGCACTCCGGCATCGGCACCACGCTCAGCGCCAACGCACTCGCGCTCGCCGCGATGCGCGCCGCGCTTGCCAAGGTGATGACACCCGAAGCCTACGCGCACATGCTGCCGCTGGCGGACCGCCTGGCCGAAACGCTGCGCGCCACCATCGCCGCGCACGACCTCGACTGGCACGTCACACATGTCGGCGCGCGCGGCGAGTTCATCTGCACCGGCACGCCGCCGCGAAACGGCACAGAAGCGCGCGCCGCCATGCAGGGCGATCTCGAACGCGCGATCCACCTTTTCCTCATCAACCGGGGCGTGCTCATCGCGCCCTTCCACAACATGACGCTCGTTTGCCCGGCGGCGACCGAAGATCAGGTCGCCCACCTCGGCAATGTCTTGGGCGAATGCCTTTCAAGCCTTATGGAATAAACGCATGACCAAGCCGCCCCTCTCATCGAACAAGATCGCCGACGTTTCGGAAGCTCACGCCTTCTTCGCGGCGAACCCCGATATCGACGCTGTCGACATCATCTTCACCAACATGTGCGGCGTGCCGCGCGGCAAGCGCCTGCGCCGCCACGAGGTGATCGCCGTCTATGAATCCGGCCGTTTCCTGCCCGGCTCGGCCGTCGTCGTCGACATCACCGGCCGCGACACCGAGGAAACCGGCCTCGTCTGGGAGGACGGCGATGCCGACCGCTATGTGAAGCCGATCCCCGGTACGCTCGTCCGTGCGCCATGGCTCGGCGAGAACGCCGGTCAATTCCTCACCAGCTTCTATGAACTCGACGGCACGCCCAACGACCTCGATCCGCGCCACGTCCTCGGCAGCGTCATCGATCGGCTGGCGGCGGACGGGCTGACGCCCGTCGTCGCGGTGGAGCTCGAGTTCTTCCTGCTCGACATTTCCGGCGGCAAGCCCGCCCCCGCAAAGGGCCTGCTCACCCCGCACCGCTCAGGCGACAATCAGGTCTATGGCCTGCGCGAGCTCGAAGACTTCAAGCCGTTCTTCGACGATCTCTATGCTTCGTGCGACGCGCAGAACATTCCGCTCGAATCCGCGATTGCCGAATACGCCCCCGGCCAGTTTGAACTCACGCTACGCCACAAGCCCGATGCGCTCCGCGCCACCGACGATGCCGTCATGTACAAACGGCTGGTGAAGGGCGTTGCGGTAAAGCATGGCCTTGAAGCCACGTTCATGGCGAAGCCGTTCGCGCACGAAGCCGGCAACGGGATGCACCTCCACATCTCGATGGCCGACGAAAGCGGCGCCAACGCCTTCGCCAGCGAAGACCCCGAAGGCGCGCCGATCCTGCGCCATGCCATCGGCGGCATGAAAGCCGCGCTCGGCGAATCGATGGCAATTTTCGCCCCGAACGCCAACAGCTACCGCCGCTTCAAGGCGAACAGCTACGCGCCCGTCGCGCCGACATGGGGCGTCAACAACCGCACCGTCTCGCTGCGCATCCCGGCCGGTTCGCCCGCCTCGCGCCACGTCGAGCACCGCGTCTGCGGCGCGGATGCGAACCCCTACCTCGCCGTCGCCGCCGTGCTCGCCGCGATGCACCACGGCATCGCGAACCGCATCGATCCCGGCCCCGCCGTCGTCGGCAACGGCTACGAGGACGAGGCGAGCGCGGGCGTGAAGCTCCCCAACAACTGGTTCGCCGCCAACGACGCCTTCGAAGCCTCGCCGCTGATGAACGACTACCTCGGCGCGCGGTTCGTGAAGAACTATACTATCGTGAAGCGCACCGAGATGGCGCGCTTCTACGGCGAGGTCACCGAACTCGATTACGACTGGTACTTGCGCAACGCCTGAGCCGGCGCACGTTTTGCGCTTGCCGAGATTTTGGGTTATAGCTTCGTTCGCTGACGTCGCGAGCGACGGATATCGGGCCGAAATTCGGTCTCTTTTGTCCCTGCCTAGCCTTACAGAAGCCGGGAAGCATCGCTGTTGATGCGTTCCCGTCACACATTGGGCCAAAGGATACCCATTATGATCACCGGAACCGTAAAATTCTTCAATGCAGACAAGGGCTACGGCTTCATCGCGCCGGAAACGGGCGGAAACGACGCCTTTGTCCATATCTCGGCGGTCGAAAAGGCCGGTCTCCGCACGCTGGACAAGGACCAGCGCGTTTCCTACGAGCTGGAAACCGATCAGCGCGGCAAGACCTCGGCGGTCAACCTCCAGGTCGCTTGACGCGTATCCGGGCGGGTGTCCCCAGCGGATGCCCGCCCGATCGTTCAACTCACCAGTGGATAGAGCTTCACCGAATATGACGTCGTTCAAGGTTCCCAGTTTTCAGGATCGTGCCGCCCTCGCCAAACAGGCGAAGCAAAAAGCCCTCGAAAAGTTGAAGGCGAAGCCTCAGGTCGACGAGGCCACGCTCGCAGAGCGCAAGGCCGCGCGCCTTGCCCGCGAAGCCGCCGAGGCGGAAGAGCGCGCCGCGCGCCGCGCCGCGGATGCAGCCGCCAGGGCCGAGCGGGAAGCGCAGAGGCTCGAAGCGGCAACCGCCGTCGTCGCCGAAGAACCGCCCGCCCTCAGCGAGGCCGACAAGAAGGCCGCACGCGATGCCCGCTACGCCGCCCGGAAAAAACGCGTAAAGCGTTGATGATCCAGCGCGCGCCCGCGCCAGATTTGACGAGGCCGCCATGCTCCCGCGCGTTCTGATCGATACCGCGAAGATACCCGGCGGCGGCGAGCTTCGCCTCATCCAGCGCGGCACCGAGTTCTCCATCATGCTCGGCGCAAACGAGCTGATGAACAGCCGCCTCAAAGGCTCGGAGGAAGCGCTGGCGGGCTTGTCGTGCGGCAAGATCCTGCCCCGGCCTCAGCCGCGGATGTTGATCGGCGGCCTGGGTATGGGCTTCACGCTCAGGGCCGCGCTCGCCAAGCTTCCGGCAGACGCGTCGGTCACCGTCGCCGAACTCGTCCCGTCGGTCGTGGCATGGGCGCGCGGGCCAATGGCGCATATCTTCGACGGCTGCCTCGACGACCCCCGCGCCACGGTGTCCGTGGAGGATGTCGCGGACCTGATCGGCGACGTACGATCGCATTACGATGCGATCCTGCTCGACGTCGACAACGGCCCGGACGGTCTCACCCACCCGGACAACGACCGGCTCTACAGCCGAAAGGGCCTGATCGCCGCCCGCGAGGCGCTCCGCCCCGGCGGCATACTCGCCGTCTGGTCCGCCGCGCCGGACCACGCCTTCAAGAACCGGCTCATCAAGGCGAACTTCGAGGTGGAAGAAACCGTCGTGCGCACCAACGGCGAGCGCCGCGGCGCCCGCCACATCATCTGGATCGCGAAGCGGCCCTCCTGAACGCTACCGCCGGTGCTCGTGCACGGTTTCCATGAAGAGAGTCGCGGCCTCGCTGTGCCGCGTCAGGCGGCGCCAGGCGATGCCGATGTCCACGGTCGGCAGGCTCTCGCGCGTACGTTTGGCGATGATGCGGTCGCCTTCGAGGCTCCATGGCCGATAGACGAGATCGGGAAGCAGCGTGATCCCCGCCCCCGTGCCGACGAGGCTGCGCACGCCTTCCATTGAGGAGGTGCGATAGGCGACGCGCGGCGGGTGGTCGAACTTGGACCAGATACCGTCGATCAACCCTTCGAGCTCGTCGAGCGTCAGCGCGATCACGGGCTCGTTCTCAAGATCGGCAAGGCTGAGGCCATCCACGTCCGACAGCGGATGCGAAGGCGCCACCCACGCGCGGCATTCGGAGCGGAGCAGCACCTCGTGGTCGATCGCGCTACGTTCCTCGAGGTTGCTCACCATCAGCACGGCAAGGTCGAGTTCGCCGTTGATGAGCAGGTGCTCGATGTAGTCACGGCGCTCTTCGACGAGTTGCACCTCGATGCGCGGAAACATGCGCCTGAAGCGTGAGAGCAGGTCCGAAAGGAAATAGCCCGTGACGACGGGCGTGACGCCCACGCGCACGCTGCCCGCCGTCAGGTCCTGCTCGCGCCCGACCCCGCCCTGCATGTCGGCGATCGCATCGATGATCGATCGGGCATGGCGCAGAAACTGGTGCCCCTCGCGCGTCAGCGTCACGCCCTTGGCGTGGCGGTGGAACAGCATGACGCCCGTTTCCGCCTCCAGCGTGCGGATCGCATCGGTCACCGCAGACTGCGAAATACCGACGGAACTCGACCCGCCAGACACCGAGCGCGCCTCCGCGACGGCTATGAAATAGCGGATTTGCCGGAACGTGATGTTCATCTCTGCCATCGGATTTTTCGATACCTCACGGATTGAATAATGCATTTGCGCGTGTGGCGGTAGAGCGTTTTGATAAGCCTCGGGAGACTGAGGGGCTTGCGGCCATTTGCGGCTGCGTTAGCATCCACCAAGCGCCGTCAGAGCGTTGAAGTCCGGGGATGATCGCTGGCGGGCGATGAACGGGAGACAGGGACCATGAACAGCTTCGACAGCATCCGTAAACGCATCGGCCGCCGCTCGCTCCTGCAGGGGCTTGGCGCCGCCGCCATCGGCATCACCTTCACCGGCGCGCTCGCGGGCTGCGAGAAGAAGGAAGCCGGCAAGGCCTCGACCGGCGAGGAACCCAAGCTCAACTTCTACAACTGGGACACCTACATCGGCGAAACCACGCTCGACGATTTCAAGGATACGTCGGGCATCGAGGTCAACATGAGCCTCTTCGCCACCAACGACGAGCTCTTCGCGAAGCTGCGCGCGGGCAACCCCGGCTTCGATGTGATCGTCCCCTCGAACGACTTCGTCGAGCGCATGGTCCAGGCGGACATGCTGGAGCAGCTCGATCATTCCAAGATCCCGAACTTCGCCAACGTCGGCGCCGCGTTCAAAGACGTCGCCTACGATCCGGGCCGCAAGTTCTCGATGCCCTACACGTGGCTCACGCTCGGCATCGGCTATCGCAAATCGAAGGTGGATGGCGTGCCGGACAGCTGGAAGTGGCTGTTCGATTCGGACAAGTACAAGGGCCGCATCTCGGTATTGTCGGAAGCCGGCGACATGTTCCGCCTCGGCGCAAAATATCTCGGCCATTCGGTGAACGGCGTCACGCCTGAACTCGTGAAGCAGATCGAGGCGATGCTCATCAAGCAGAAGCCCTTCATCAAGGCCTTCCACGAAGACAACGGGCAGGATCTGCTGCTCTCGGGCGAAGTCGATCTCGTGCTCGAATACAACGGCGACATCGCACAGATCATGGCCGAGGATGACGATATCGACTTCGTGTTGCCCAAGGAAGGCAGCCAGCTCAACTCCGATACGCTGGCGATCCCCAAGGGCGCGCCGCATCCGGAGAACGCGCACGCCTTCATCAACTATCTGCTCGATGCGGAAGCCGGAAAGAAGATCGCCGAATACATCCTCTTCCCGACGCCGAACGATGCCGCGAAGGCCCTGATGCCCGCGGACTACCGCGACAACAAGGTGATCTTCCCGACCGCCGAGCAGCTCGCGAAGTGCGAGTACGCCGCGTACGACGGCAAGATGCAGCCGATCTTCGAGGAAGCTTTCACCCGTGTGCGCGCGGCCTAGCGAACAGTAGCGCGAGGGGGGCGCGAGATGCAGGACTGGAAGCTGAACCGGGCGCTGTTCGCGAGCATCGCGAGCGCGCCCACCCTCTGGTTGGTCCTGTTCTTCATCGTCCCCCTCGGCCTCGTCTGGCTTTACAGTTTCGGCACCAACGTCGGCCTCACCGAAATCGATATCAGCGGTACGTTCGCGAACTATGCGCGAGCGCTTGAGCCCCTCTATCTCGGCATTTTCCTGAAATCGGTATGGATCGCTGGCCTTACCACCGTGATCTGCCTCGTCGTCGGTTTCCCGGTCGCACTCGCGATCGTCTTCGCGACGCCAAAATGGCGCCCCTGGCTTCTGCTCGGCATCATGCTGCCCTTCTGGACGAACCTCCTCATCCGTACCTACGCACTGATGGCGGTGCTGCGCACCGAAGGCTTCGCGAACCAGACGATCGGCTGGATGTGGGATAAATGGAGCGGGCTGATGACCTTCGCGGGGCTGCAGCCTCTGGGGGATTTCACGCCGCTGCCGCTCCTCTACAACAATTTCGCGGTCGTGCTCGGGCTCGTCTACGTCCACCTGCCCTTCATGGTGCTGCCGCTCTACGCAGCGCTCGACCGGCTCGACAAATCACTCATCGAAGCGAGCCTCGACCTTGGCGCCGGGCACGTCCGCACGCTGCTCAGTATCGTCGCGCCGCTCGCCGCGCCGGGCATCATCTCGGGCATCATCATCACGTTCGTGCCCGCACTCGGCGCGTATCTGACGCCGGACCTCCTCGGCGGCACCGACAGCCAGATGATCGCCAACGTCATCGAGCGGCAGTTCAAGCGCGCAAACGACTGGCCGTTCGGCGCTGCCCTCTCCTTCCTTCTGATGTACGCTACCTTCATCGCCATCGCGTTCCAGGCCATGAAATCGCGACAGGCGGAGCGCCGCCAATGAGCCTTTTCAAACCTCGCGTCCCGCTCGCCCCGCTCGAGTACACGAAGCGCCTTTGGATGCGCGCGTGGGTCGGCCTCGTGCTGTTCTTCCTATACGCGCCGCTCCTCACGCTGATCGCGTTCAGCTTCAACGACAGCCGGCGCGGCAACGTGGTCTGGCGGGGTTTCACGTTCGACTACTACGAGAAGGCGCTCAACAACGAATCGCTGATGATCGCGATGGGCAACTCGCTCACCATCGCGCTGATCAGCACGATCGTCAGCGTCGTCATCGGTGCGCTCGCAGCCGTGATGCTCTGGCGCTTCCGCTTCCCGGGCAAGACCGCGACCGAAGGCGCGATGGCGCTGCCCATCGTGGTGCCGGAAATCTGCATGGGCGTCGCCATGCTGGTGTTCTTCGCCAAGATCGGCTTCCCGACGGATTTGCCGTGGCCGTTCAGCCTCGGCGCCATCATCATCGCGCACATCACCTTCTGCTTCCCGTTCGTGACGATGGTGGTGCGCTCGCGACTCACCAGCTTCAACCGCGAGGAAGAGGAAGCCGCGAAAGACCTCGGCGCCACCGAATGGCAGGCGTTCCGCGATGTGCTCTTGCCGCACATGAAGCCGGGCCTCGTTGCCGGCGCGCTGCTCGCCTTCACGCTCAGTCTCGACGACTTCGTCATCACCTTCTTCACCAGCGGCCCGAACACCATCACCTTCCCCGTGAAGGTCTACTCGATGGTTCGCTTCTCGGTGACGCCGGAGGTGAATGCCGCCTCGGCGCTGCTCATCGCCCTCACTGTCATTCTCACGACCATAGCCCTGAAGGTGCAAAGCCGGATGGGCGGAACCCCGCAAGGCCACTGATCACCATGGCGACCGCACCAAAACAGCCCATCATCAGCATCCAGAACGTCACCAAGCGCTTCGGCGCGGTGGCGGCGGTGGACAACATCTCGCTCGATATCATGCCCGGCGAGTTCTTCGTGCTGCTTGGCCCGTCTGGCTGCGGCAAGACCACGCTGCTGCGCATGATCGCCGGCTTCGAGGTGCCGACCGAAGGCCGCATCGTCATCGACGGGCAGGACATGGCGCACGTGTCGCCAAACAAGCGCCCGGTGAACATGGTGTTCCAGTCCTACGCCGTGTTCCCGCACATGACGGTGACGGAGAATGTCGGCTACGGCCTGCGCATCGCACGCGTGCCATCGTCGGAGATCAAGTCCCGCGTCGAGGAGGCGCTCGCCCTCGTCAAGCTCGACGGGTTCGGCGGCCGCCGTCCGGATCAGCTTTCGGGCGGCCAACGCCAGCGCGTCGCGCTCGCCCGCTCGCTTGTCATGCGCCCGAAAGTGCTGCTGCTCGACGAGCCGCTCTCCGCGCTCGACGCCAAGCTCCGCGCCGCGATGCAGTTCGAGCTTGCCGATCTTCAGGAGCAGGTCGGCATCACCTTCGTCACCGTGACGCACGATCAGGACGAGGCGCTCTCGATGGCCGGCCGCATCGCCGTCATCAACAAGGGCCTCGTCGCGCAGCTCTCCACGCCGTCCGACCTCTACGAGTTCCCCGCGAACCGCTTCGTTGCGGACTTCATCGGATCGGTGAACCTGTTCGATGGCAGGCTGACAGTGGACGAGCCCGACAGGGCGATCGTCGACTGCCCGGAAATCGGCCGCATCTATTTGAACCACGGCGTCACCGGGCCCCATGATGCGAACGTCCACGTCGCTCTCCGCCCCGAAAAGATCGCCATGATCCCGGAGGCGAAGGGCAAGCCCACGGCCCCCGAATGCCCGGAAGGCGACAACATCGCGCACGGCCAGATCCGCGGCATGTCCTATCTCGGCGACATCACGATCTACGAGGTGAAGCTCGATTCCGGCCGCGTCATCCGCGTCTCCCGCCCGAATCTCTCGCGCTACGACCAGGAGGATTTCACCTGGGAGGACAAGGTCTGGCTCTCATGGCACGGATCGAGCCCGGTGGTGCTGCAGTCATAACGTTCGCCACATCCTGAAATAGGTTCGGCACTGTTTTTTTGTTGCCGCAGCCTTTTGCGCGCGCCTGCATGAGCCATCGACAAAATCGATAACTGCTACTTCCCTTTTCGTATTTCCGATGCCGTGGCCGTATCCCTATCCTGCCCCCTCGCTTCAATGTGGGAATTCAAAAGACCATGACCGACCGCACCGGCCAGTTCATCGATGGAAACGCCCTGCACGGCGACGAGGCACCCGAGTCGGTGTTCAATCCGGCCACCGGGGCAGTCATCGCCAGCCTGGCGAGTGCCAGCCGCGTGCAGGTGGATGCGGCCATCGCGTCCGCTGAGCGCGGGTTCGCGGTGTGGTCGGCGATGTCGGCCAAGGAACGCTCGCTGCGGATGCTCCGCATCGCCGACCGGATCGAAGCGCTCGCGGACGAATTCGCCGAGCTTGAAATGCGCAACTGCGGCAAGCCGATCGGTACGGCGCGTGCGGTCGATGTCGGCAACACCATAGACGTGTTCCGTTTCTATGCAGGCGCGGCGCGTGCGATTCCGGGTCAGGCTGCCGCCGAATACAAGCCCGGCCACACCTCGATGATCCGCCGCGACCCGATCGGCGTCGTCGTCGGCATCGCGCCGTGGAACTATCCGCTGATGATGGCCTCGTGGAAGATTGCGCCCGCCATCGCTGCGGGCAACACGGTCGTCCTGAAGCCTTCCGAACACACCCCCCTCACCGCGCTCCGTCTCGCCGAAGTGTGCGCCGAGTTCCTGCCTGCGGGCGTCGTCAACGTCGTCACCGGCAACGGGCCGAACGTCGGCGCGCGTCTTGTCGCGCATCCGCGCGTGCGCATGGTGTCCCTCACCGGCGATGTCGCCACGGGCCGCAAGATCATGGAAGCTGTCGCGCCGACCATCAAGCGCACGCATTTCGAGCTCGGCGGCAAGGCGCCCGTGATCGTGCTGGCGGATGCGGACATCGCCGCCGCCGTCGAGGCGATTTCGGAAGGTGGCTACTACAACGCCGGGCAGGACTGCACCGCCGCCTGTCGCGTCTATGCCCATGCGAGCATTCACGATCGCCTCATCACCGAACTGCAAAGCGCCGTCGAGGCGATCCCGATGGGCGATCCGTCCGTGCCCGGCACCGCGCTCGGCCCGCTCATCACCGCCCGCCAGCGCGACCGCGTGGACGGCTTCGTCGCCCGCGCGGCCGCCGACACGGACGCTGAGGTCGTCACCGGTGGCAGGGCACCCGAAGGCCCCGGCTTCTTCTATGCCCCCACGCTGATCGCGGGCGCGAAAAACAGTGACGAGATCGTGCAGAAGGAAGTGTTCGGTCCGGTCGTCTCGATCACGCGATTCGATGAAGACAGCCAGGCGCTCGATTGGGCGAACGACAGCGAATACGGCCTCGCTTCTTCGGTGTGGACGCGCGATGTCGGCAAGGCTGCGGCCTTCGCGTCGCGCCTGCAATACGGCGTCACCTGGATCAACACGCACTCGGTGAACGCCACCGAAATGCCGCACGGCGGCGTGAAGGCCTCGGGCTACGGCTCCGATCTTTCCGTCTACAGCCTCGAACACTATCTCGCGACGCGGCATGTCATGATAAAGCACTAGGCATGACCACTGCCCGTCCCGTTCTTGGTATCATCTGCTGTCAGCGTACCGTGGGCACCGAGCCCGCGCAGACCGTCATCGAGCGCTATGTTCGCGCGGCGATGCGCTATGCCGATGTCGCCGCGCTGCTCATCCCGTCGCTGCCGGACCTCATGACCGCCGCCGAGGTCGCCCCGCGTCTCGACGGCGTGCTGCTCACCGGCAGCCCGTCCAACGTCGAAGGCCGCCGCTATGCGGAGGACGCCGGCGATGGCCCGTTCGATCCCGGTCGCGACGAGATCGCGCTGTCGATGGTGGACGCGATGATCGGGCGCGGCCGCCCCGTGTTCGGCGTCTGCCGCGGTTTTCAGGAGATCAACGTCGCGCTCGGCGGCACGCTGCGGCGCGACACCTCGGCGAGCGATGATCTCATCCGCCACCACGCGCCGGATGGGGTGCCGTTCGATGCCATGTTCGATCATCGCCACCGCGTCGATCTCGTCCCCGGCGGCATCCTCGCGCGCACGTATGAAAAGCCGGCGCTCGATGTGAACTCCGTTCACTATCAGGGCATCGCTCGCCTCGCGGACAGCCTCACCGCCGAAGCGACCGCACCGGACGGGCTCGTCGAGGCCTACTCGGCGACCATCGGGAAATCGCCCGTCGTCGCCGTCCAGTGGCATCCCGAATGGCACCCGGAATCGAACCCGGACAGCCAGACCTTCTTCAAACTGCTTGGCCAGACTCTCAGGGGAACAGCATGACCGCCGTCCGCAAGAACTACGACATTCCCGCGCTGCGCCGTCTCGACGTCGCGCATCATCTTCCCGCGCAGCAGGATTACAAGCTGATCGAGGACATGGGCGGCAGCCGCATCGTGACCCACGCGGAAGGCTGCTACATCACGGACGGTGACGGCAACCGCATCCTTGATGGCATGGCCGGGCTCTGGTGCGTCAACATCGGCTACGGCCGCGAAGAGCTTGCCGACGTCGCCGCCGAGCAGATGCGCGAGCTTCCGTTCTACAACACCTTCTTCAAAACGGCGACGCCGCCCACCGTGGAACTCGCCGCGAAGATCGCCGGCCTCACCGGCGGCAAGCTCCAGCACGTCTTCTTCAACGCCTCGGGCTCGGAAGCCAACGACACCGTGTTCCGCATGGTGCGCCACTACTGGAAGGTGAAGGGCGAGCCCGACCGCAAGATCTTCATCAGCCGCTGGAACGGTTACCACGGCTCCACGGTCGCGGGTGTCAGCCTCGGCGGCATGAAGGCGATGCACGCGCAGGGCGATCTTCCCATCCCCGGCATCGAGCATGTCCGCCAGCCCTATTGGTACGGCGAAGGCCGCGACATGGAGCCGCGCGAATTCGGCAAGCTCTGCGCGCAGGCCATTGAGAACCGCATCCTCGAAGTCGGTCCCGAAAACGTCGCGGCCTTCATCGGCGAGCCGGTGCAGGGCGCGGGCGGCGTCATCATCCCGCCCGAAGGCTATTGGCAGGAGGTGGAGCGCATCTGCCGCAAATACGGCATCCTCCTCGTGGCGGACGAGGTGATCTGCGGGTTCGGGCGCACGGGCGAATGGTTCGGCCACCAGACACTCGGCTTCACCCCCGATCTCGTCCCGATGGCGAAGGGCCTGTCGTCCGGCTACCTCCCCATCTCGGCGGTCGCGGTGTCGTCCGATGTGGTGGACGTCCTCAAGACCGGCGGCGATTTCGTCCACGGCTTCACCTATTCCGGCCATCCGGTCTGCGCCGCCGTCGCGCTCCGCAACATCGAGATCATCGAGCGGGAGAATCTCGTCGGCAAGGTCCGCGACGATGTCGGCCCCTATCTGAACGCCGCGCTGAAGCGCCTCGATGATCACCCCCTCGTCGGCGAGACGCGCTCGATCGGCCTGCTCGGCGCGGTCGAGATCGTGGCCGACAAGAAGACCGCTGCGCGTTTTGGCGGCAAGGAGGGCAATGCCGGGCCGGTCGTGCGCGATTTCTGCATCGATAACGGCCTGATGGTGCGCGGCATCCGCGACACCATCGTCATGTCCCCGCCGCTCATCATTTCGCGCCAGCAGATCGATGATCTGGTTGACATCATCCGCCGTTCGCTGGATTCGGCCATGCCGAAACTGAAAGCCCTGTAAAAGGAGAGTCTCCATGACCCGATCGCCGCTGCTTCGCGAAGCCTGCTACATCGACGGGGAATGGGTGAAGGCCGACAGCGGTGAGACGATAAAGGTCACGAATCCGGCCACCGGCGAGGTTCTCGGCACCGTCCCGAACTGCGGCGCCGACGAAGCGAAACGTGCCGTCGAGGCCGCGAATCGCGCGTGGCCCGCGTGGCGCGCCAAGACGGCGAAGGAGCGCGCGAGCATCCTTCGCCGCTGGTACGAGCTCATCATGGCCAACCAGGAGGAACTCGCCCGCCTCCTCACGCTCGAACAGGGCAAGAGCCTTGCCGAAGCACGCGGCGAGATCGCCTACGGCGCCTCGTTCATCGAATGGTACGCCGAGGAAGGAAAGCGCCTCTACGGCGATGTCATTCCCGGCCACATGGCGGACAAGCGCATCGTCGTGCTGAAGCAGCCGATCGGCGTCGCCGCCGCGATCACGCCGTGGAACTTCCCGAACGCGATGATCACGCGCAAGGCCGGCCCGGCGCTCGCCGCCGGGTGCCCGATCGTGCTGAAGCCCGCCGCGGAAACCCCCTACTCCGCCATCGCGCTCGCCGTGCTGGCCGAAGAGGCCGGGCTTCCCAAGGGCATCTTCAACGTGCTCACCGGCAAGGCCTCGGCGATCGGCGGAGAGCTCACGTCGAACCCCATCGTCCGCAAGCTGTCGTTCACCGGCTCCACGGAGATCGGCCGCCTGCTGATGCGCCAGTCGGCGGAGACCATCAAGAAGCTGAGCCTCGAACTCGGCGGCAACGCCCCCTTCATCGTTTTCGACGATGCGGACGTGGACGCCGCCGTTGTGGGCGCCATGGCCTCCAAGTACCGCAATTCAGGGCAAACCTGCGTCTGCTCGAACCGTCTCTACGTACAGGCGGGCGTTTACGATGAATTCGTCGAGAAGCTCGCCGCCGCAGCCGCGAAGCTCAAGGTCGGCAGCGGCCTCGAAGCAGGCACCGAGCAGGGCCCGCTCATCAACATGGCCGCGGTCGAGAAGGTCGAGCAGCACATCGCAGACGCCACGGGCAAGGGCGCGAAGATCCTCGCCGGCGGCAAGCGCCACGCGCTCGGCGGCACCTTCTTCGAGCCGACCGTGCTCGCGAACGTCACGCAGGACATGCTCGTCGCGCACGAGGAAACCTTCGGACCGCTCGCCCCCGTCATCCGCTTCGAAACCGAAGACGAAGCCATCGCGATGGCGAACGACAGCGAGTTCGGCCTCGCCTCCTACTTCTATTCGAACAACCTCTCGCGCGTCTGGCGCGTGGCGGAAGCGATCGAGTCGGGCATGGTGTGCGTCAACTCAGGCATCCTCTCCACAGAAGTCGCGCCCTTCGGCGGCGTCAAGCAGTCCGGTCTCGGCCGCGAAGGCTCTCGCTACGGCATCGATGAGTATGTCGAGATGAAGTACCTCTGCCTCACCATCTGAGGCAGCGGAAACATTTCGTCCAATAGGCGTTTAGGTTCAGTGCATTGACCCCAATGCAACACCTTGACGCCGGCCTTTTGAGAGGGCCGGCGTCTTTTTAGAGCATCGTGCGGAAAAGTGGGAACCGGTTTTCGGCCAGAAACGATGCGTCAACAAAGAGATAGAGTGTGCGCCCTGCGTCGGATTTCACGCAGCGCGCTCTAGGGTGTGTGGGGATTCAGTTCAGGATGAGGCGAAAACGGTGGATTTCGAGAACCGGAGCGGAGCGTACTTAACGTAAGTGAGCACCGGAAGCGCAGAAAGCCGCCGTTTGCAGCCCGCCATGGGCTGAATCCCCACACACCCTAGGATGCGGCAACATCAGGCAGCCTGCGCCAGCGCCACCGCATCCGGCCCCGCGGGAAACCGCAACTGACCGGTAAGGTCGTTCGACGCCTTCCACACGGCTTCGGCGACGTCCGTTTCTTTCGTCACCAGTGCGGGCTGTGCGAAGGCCGCAAAGATCGGGGCTGCGAAATCCGCGTAGGCCTTCGGAATCAGATCTTCGATCCGCACGTCGCTGTTGTGCGCAAAGCGGGTCGTCGGTGCATAGCCGGGTTCCACCAGCTTGGCGCGGATGCCGAAGTGCGCGAGTTCGTGGGCAAGCGATCCTGTAAAGCCTTCGATGGCCTGCTTGCTTGCCGTGTAGGCCGCCGCCAGCGGCATCGGGGCCAGCGTCACGCTGGATGTAACGTTCACGATCACGCCCGATCGGCGGGCGCGGAACTGCGGGATCACCGCCTGCGTCATCGCCATGGTGCCGAAGGTGTTCGTCTCGAATACCTTGCGCACGTGGGGCATCGGGGTCGCCTCGAACGCGCCCACCACGCCGATGCCTGCATTGTTGACCAGCACATCGATCGGCCCCGCGGCATCGAGCGCCGCCGCGATGCTTTCAGCATTCGTCACGTCCAGCGACAACACACGCAGCCGCTCGGAAGGCGGCAAGATATCCGCGCGAGGCACGCGCATGGTCGCCACCACGTGCCAGCCCTGCGCAAGGAAGTGGTGCGCTGTTTCAAGGCCATAGCCGGACGAGCACCCGGTGATGAGGATGGTTTTCATGGTGTTCCTTCTTTCGGTCGCGATTGACAGGCGAAGGATAAGTCCGCCATGATGGACTATCATCAATCATAAGTCTTATATTCATTTGCAATAGTCCGGAAATGACAGACCCGCTCGCACAGGTGATCGCGCTTCTCCGCCCCCGCGCCGTCTTTTCCAAAGGGATCAGCGGCGCAGGGCGCTGGGCTGTGAACTACACGGCGTTCGGACACCCGGGCTTCTGCGCGGTGATCGAGGGGCGCTGCCGCCTCGCGGTCGCGGGCGAGGCGCCGGTCATCCTCGAGCAGGGCGACTTCGTGCTCCTCCCCGCCACACCGGCGTTCACCATGTCCGGCCTCGAACCGGCAACGCCGAGGCGGATCGACCCGCACGAGATGCTGTCGCCGGGCGAGGACATCCGCCACGGTCGTGCAGACGGCCCCGCCGACGTCCGCCTGCAAGGCGGCTATTTCCTTTTCGATTCTCCGGATGCGGACCTCATCGTGTCGCTCCTGCCGTCGATGATCCACATCCACGGCGACGAGCGGCTTGCCACGCTGGTGCGGCTTTTCGGCGAGGAAGCGAGCGCTCAGCGGCCCGGCCGCGAATTCGTGCTTACACATCTTGTCGAACTTCTGCTGGTCGAATCCCTGCGCGCGTCGTCGCGGAAAGATACACCGCCGGGCCTTTTGCGCGGGCTCGCAGACGCGCGCATCGCGGCGGCGCTGCGCCAGATGCACGGCGATCCGAAACGGCCATGGACCGTGGACGCGTTGGCAAAAACGGCAGGCATGTCCCGCTCGGCGTTCTTCGATCGCTTCGTCCGCATGGTCGGACTGCGCCCAATGGAATACCTGGTCGCGTGGCGCATGGCTGTCGCGAAGGATCTCCTGCGCGGCGACACTCTGGCGCTGGATGAAGTGGCAAGCCGCGTCGGTTACGGATCGGCGAGCACGTTCAGCACCGCCTTCAGCCGCCACGTCGGCCAGCCCCCGGGGCGCTTCGCCCGCACATCCGAAAGGCTCGATTTCGAACCCGAACGGGTTCGCAAGGCCGACCGACCGCCCGAGCTTATGCGAGGAAAGCCAAGGCGACGGATGTCGCCGCCCGGCGCCTGAGGGACAACAAAAAACTGGCGCGCCCGGCAGGATTCGAACCTGCGACCCCAAGCTTAGAAGGCTCGTGCTCTATCCAACTGAGCTACGGGCGCCCGCGAGGGGCCTTAGCGCAAATGCGCGCTATTTGAAATTGTCGGCGTAGGTCTGGATTTTCAGGCGGTGCGTGCGCGGCGGCAGCACCGTGTAGGCGAAGCCTTCGCGCTCGGCATAGGCCTTGGCGGCCTCGGCGGTGTCGAAGCGCAGCGTCAGCTGGCGGCGCGTGTCGGCGGAGCCTGCCCAGCCGGTGAGCGGATCGGGGCGCTGCGGGTCCGCGCGCTCGAACTCCAGCACCCATTCCTGCGTGCGCGCCTTGCCGCTCTGCATCGCGTTCTTCGGGCGTTGGTAAATCCGGGCAGCCATCTGTCCTCGTCCTTGAAAGCTCGTGGAAACGCCAATGGCGCAGCCTCGGGCCGCGCGTCAAGCGCTCAGAATGCGCGCGCGATCGCGAAACGCACGGTTTCGGTAAGCGCCGCCTTGGCGCTGCTCGCCGGCATGTCGGCGATGGCGTCGATGGCGAGCTCGCCATAGTGCCGCGCGCGCGCCAGCGTATCGGCGATCGAGCCAGACGTTTTCAGCCGCTCGATCGCTTCGGCGAGGTCGTCGTCGGACTTGCGGCGGCCTTCCATGGCGTCGCGCCAGAAGCGCCGCGCCTCGTCGTCACCGCGCCGGTAGGCAAGGATCACGGGCAGCGTCAGCTTGCCTTCCCGGAAGTCGTCCCCCTGCCCCTTGCCCATGGTTTCAGCGTCGGACATGTAATCGATCGCATCGTCCACGAGCTGGAACGCAATGCCGAGGTTGCGGCCATAGCTTTCGAGCGCGCCCTCGCACTTCTCGTCGCGCTCCGCGACCACGGCGGCGATCTGGCACGCGGCGGCGAACAGCACCGCCGTCTTCGCGGTGATCACCTGCAGGTATTTTTCCTCGCTCGTCTCGATCTGGCGCGCGACCATCAACTGGTCGACCTCGCCCTGTGCGATCACGGCGGAGGCGTTTGAGAGGATCTTGAGCACGCGCAGCGAGCCATCCTCCACCATCAGCTCGAAGGCGCGGCTGAACAGGAAGTCGCCGACGAGCACCGTCGCCTGGTTGCCCCAGATGAGGTTCGCCGCCTTCTTGCCGCGCCGCAGGTCCGATCCGTCCACCACGTCGTCGTGGAGGAGCGTCGCCGTGTGGATGAACTCAACGCTCGCCGCGAGCTTGTGGTGGCGCTCGCCCGAGTAGCCGAGCAGCCGCGCGCTCGCGAGGGTCAGCATCGGCCGCAGCCGCTTGCCGCCACCCGAGATCAGGTGCCCCGCAAGTGCCGGGATCACCGCCACCGGGCTCTGCATCCGGTCGAGGATGATCTGGTTCACGGAGTTCATTTCGGGCGCCACAAGCTGCATCAGCCCGTCGATGGACGGCGCGGGCTCTGCCGGATTCAACCTGTGTAT